>JBNGDO010000145.1:0-13448 GCA_049975385.1 Anaerolineae bacterium
CGGAAGCAGCCCGTCGTTTTAGAGCTGATTTGATGCGATTGGAAGAGACTTTTCGGCGTTGCGATTGTGTCCTTACCACCACTGAGTTTCTGGCGCAAGAGGCGCGAAGTCGAGGCAAGCCGGTTTACGTCGCGCGCAACGCTCCCTGCGCCGAAATGTTCCAGCTTTCCGAGCAAGCGTGGGCCGAACGGCAGCAGCAGCTAAACCAAGAAGCATCAGAGCCACCTGTTGTTCTTGCCTATTTCAGCGGAACCGGCTCCCACAATCGTGATTTCCAAACCATCGCCGATCCGTTAGTGTGGGTTCTCTCGACTTACCCCCAGACTTGGTTGCACATCGGCGGCCAACTCGATCTGGGACCGGCCTTCGAACCGTTCTGGGATCGTATTCGCCGCACACCCTACGTAACCTGGCGAGAACTGCCGCAAATCATCGCTCAAACGGACATCAACCTGGCGCCCCTGGAACCGGATAATCCATTTTGTCGGGCTAAGAGTGAGATCAAGTTCGTCGAGGCCGCGTTGGTGGGCGTGCCCACGGTCGCCAGCCGCGTGGAAGCCTACGAACATGCCATCACCCACGGTCAAGATGGCCTTCTCGCCATCACATCCGATGAGTGGCGTGACGCCCTGCGCACATTGCTTGATCATCCTGACCAACGCCGTGATTTGGGTGACGCCGCGCGTCGGGCCATATACGCACGTTACACACCCGAACAACGTGCCGAGGAGCTTTGGGGGATATTGGATCATATCTGGCAGCGTTTTGCTGTTCGTCCCGGTAGCGAGGATGAACTGCAAGAGCTCCTTGTCGCGGGGTTCGAGCAGTATGCGAACGAAATGCAGCGTCACGCTCGGCAGCAGCAGGAGCAAATCGAGAGTCTCCACCGAGCATTGCGACAATATGAGAGCCAGTTGATGGTGGCCGAACAGCGCAAAGTATATTTGGAAGATAAAATTGAAGCTATTATGCAGGGCCGTGTGATGCGGTTGACGACCGCAATCCAAAGCTATTGGCGGCGGATTTCGGGCAAAGGGCGCAAGTAAGAAATATGGATCTTGACGAGGTCCACTGGCGACAACTTGACCCGATCTTTATCTTCGGGCGGCAGCGCACGGGAACCTCAATCATGTGGCGAGCACTGCGCGTAGCTGGTTTTCTGGGTTTTCCCGAAGGCCATCTTTGGTACGATCTGATCAAACCGTTTGCGTGGTGGCGTGACCCTGAATATAAATCCTACCTCCGACAGGATATTTTTACTGTAGGCGCGGAGCGTAATCTCTTACTGGAAAAGCAAATGGCGATGTTGTTAGACCATTTTCACCGCGATCTGTTATCGCCTGAACTTGTGCGGTGGGTGAGCAAATCGCCGGGCGCGGATCCGATTGCAGTCGCACCGATGTTGGCTCAGATGTTTCCCAAGGCTCAGTTCATTTTCATGCAGCGCAACCCAATCACGACTGTTAACTCGACGGTTGAGTATGTGCTGCGAAACTACGGCCAAAATGATACGGATTTTGTATTTCGCACCACATGTAAAAATTGGACTAGAGTCATGAGGCTATGGCGTTGGATTCGCCCGCTTTTGGCCAGCCGGTCTATTGAAGTGGCGCAGGAACACATTGTATCTAAACCAGATCAGGTAGCGTGTCAGGTAATGGAGTTCTTGGGTGCGCCTCAGTGGGCTGAGGCTGTCGCCGACGTCTTCAAGTCCACGCGAGAAAACACAGCTTTTCCAGAAAAATCGGTCGATGACTTTATGTATGCGGTGAATTGGACGGACAAGCAAAAGCAAACGTTGACTGATGTTTGTGGCGCTGAGATGGCACTGTGGGGGTACCAACTGGATTTTCAACATCCTGGCGAGCCGGAGCCGTCCCTTGTCGGTTCAGTAGAAGCAGACCCTCCTTTTGCTGACATAGATGCATACTATCGTTGGATGCAAAAATACGGAGTTCAGCAGGAACTACAAGACTGCAAAGAACTGCTCTCCCGCATCAAGCAGGGCCGCGTGATGCGGGTGCTGAATTGGCTGAGTGGCCTCGTGAAGCACTTTGATTTCCGCCGCTCAGATCGTTAGGGCCTAACTGCGCAGATTTTTGCCCAATAAGCAAGAAAATGGGCGAGGGTCATTTTGATTCTAGTCTATCTGGGTTAGGGCCTTATCTGCGATGGGTCTTCCACTTCCAGTAATTGACTAACTCGCGCTGCAAGCCCTTTGTCCCCTGAGATACAACTACATGCGCAGCTTTTTTGAAGCGATCCCATAATGTGGCACGTTTGCCCCAACCATACGGCAGTGGACACTCCCCTATAACCCCCAGTTGTCTGTCCTCATAGAACAGTCTGAAGATCAAATGGCCGTGTGTAATGCGCGTGTTTTGATGGAGAGGCGCATTGAGTATGCGTGCATTGCGGTAAGCCCATAGCGCAACAGCGTCTCCCGGCACCGATTCCGGCGATTCCAGATAGGCATAGTAGGATTTCCCCCCCGACTCGGGTTGGGGCGTAAACGCGAAGCTGGCATACCCCTGATCGGTCAGCATGCTGGCGTTGAGGCGTACGGTGGCTAGGTCGCTTTCGGCGCTTGGCGATGCCTTGAGGTGAAAGACGATGTCGCGGGTATTGCGGCGTTTATAGGTGGCGACCAACACGTCTACCCGGCACAGGCCGTCCCGTTGGGCGACGAATTGCTGTCCGATATGTTTCTGACCTGTCAACTCGCCCAGCGTCTGGACGGGCGCTTCGTTGAGCACCACGCCTCGCTCCAAGCCCAACAAACGTTTCACTAACGCTTTGATGACAGCTATGATCTGTGCGAGTGGGCGTCGACGGGCAACGTGGATGGCGTTTAGGCTGTGCTGTTGATCTGTGGGCATCATATCCAATGCGGGTAGATTAGCAGGTCGTTCACGTCTGCGATCCTTTCGCGTCGCCGGCAGCTTCTGGTACAAGATTTCCTCGACCCGCCGTGCTGACTTTTCCCAAGAGCGCTCCTGCACCTGCTGATAGGCCGTCTCTACTAATCGTTGCCGCAGGGGCTCATCTTCTAGCAAACGCAGCACCGCATCGGCAATCGCCGTTGGTGTCGGTTCCGCCAGCAGGGCGTTGACCTCGTGTTCCAGTACCCCCATCACAGTGTCGCGATTAAGATCCACTACGGCGCATCGGCAAGCCATCATCTCTGGCGGGACCAGGGAGCAGTTGGTGGGGGAAAGGACGATGCCAACGTCGGCGGCAGAGAACAACTCCGCTAATTGCTGTTCGTTCAGGATGCCACGATTTGTATAGGGAAAAGGAATTGCTTCCCGGCGTAGTTCGGTGTCATCAACACCGTAAAAGATGATTTCTACATCAGGCCGCTGTTCGTGAACCTGTTGGAGTGCTGCGACCCCTATTGGGAAGAGGCGGCGTGGTGTGGAGGGACGAGCGTAGAAGCAGATACATGGATGACCCGTCTTTTCGACTTGGCGTGGATAGTAAATGGTGTGATCCACCGCCAGGTCGAAATAATCTGCATCGGCATCGTACCAGTTTCGCAGACGCTGGGTGAGCCAGCGCCCCAGTGTGATGCAGGAAAAGCCCATCTTGTAGGTCTGCTCCGCCTCCAGGTATTCGGTGCCCATCGGAAAAAAGAACGGTTCCCAGTCTTGCACGAAGTAAAAGATTCTGGAGGTGTTGTGCACATTGTCGACCAGATAGGCTGTAGACCAGTGGGTCAGGATGACTGCGTCCGACTCGACCAACGGCCCCTCAGACCACTTGAAGATCTCGCCGTCGATGTCGGTGAAGTGATAGCGCACGAATTCGCGTATCTCCAGATCACTCTTGTCCCACAATCGCTGGCGTGGCACAACGTATGCGTTGATGTGATGTCCGAAGCTGGCTAAGAGATTGATCATCCGGATGATGTCTGTGTGCCCGCCGGAACCGGGAATCGGCTCAGGGAAAATCCAGTTTAGGATTAAGGGGGTTTTGTCTGCCGCTTTAGCCGCTGAGCGGGAGCGTCGTTTTCCCGGAAGCTCTTTGATGGTGGTGAGTGTTTGCACGAGTTGTGCCCCGAGCACTTCCGGCGCATAACGCGCCAGCACGTCGGCGCGCGCCGCTTCGCCCATCCGGTGGCGCAAGGCTGGGTCCGTCACCAGCGCTTCTAGTTTGGCGGTCCACTCGTCATCGTCGCCGGCCAGGAAACCGGTTTCCCCGTCTTGAATAGCTAACTCGAAAGCACCGGTGCGGCTGGCGATGGTTGGCACGCCCACGACCGCCGCTTCGGTGTATTTGATTTCGCTTTTGCCATCGCAGAAAGGGTTGTCCGTTTCCAGGGGAGCCAGGTTGATGTCGAAACTGCTTTGCACGGTTAGCCAGTCGTGCCAGGTGACGCCAGGGTGATGCCGGATGCGGCCGGTAAACACTTTGAGTGCATCCGGCAGAGGGAGGGCTTCGTTGAGGTGCAACGCACCGACGATGTGCAGTTCGGCGTTGGGATACTTATTTAGGACCTGTGCGAGTGCGCCGGCGATTTCCGCAAAGTCTTTGCGGTGCGTCGCCGTGCCGCTCCCATAGCCGATGATGACTTTGCCGGATGCGCGCTGCGTTTGATGTTGAAGCAATTTGTCAGCTTCTGTAATCATCCACCCGCTGAGGCCATTACGATGTACAAAGGCTTGTTTTCCCAGGGCGCGCACCTTATTTGCCAGGTATCCAGTAGACGTGACGACAGCGTCACTGGCGAGCAGTGTGCGGCGATACTGCCACACGCCTTCGTAGTACCGTGCGACTTCCTCGTCGTTCAAGGCCTTGACCGCATCTACACGATGAATCAAATCCGGCTCAAACACCAGATCGTCAATGTCAAAGACGACGGGAACCCCTCTGCCGCGCGTTTGTTCGACCAGGCTTTCTATGAAAGGGGCATAGGCGACGCGATAGAGATAGAGGACATCGCGGGAGGTCATTTCCTGAAGCAATGGGGTGTGATCGGTCAAGTTCTGCCAGACCGAACTGCGGACGCCGCAGGTAACAAGTTGT
This sequence comes from Anaerolineae bacterium, assembly GCA_049975385.1. Classification (GTDB taxonomy): domain Bacteria; phylum Chloroflexota; class Anaerolineae; order B4-G1; family SLSP01; genus DSWT01. The sequence continues at coordinate 5,029 of JBNGDO010000145.1, forward strand.
TCCTGCTTTTGCAAAACGCGATATTCGGAGGTGGTGCCGGCCTGGCATCCGCTGATGAAGTGCACAGAGAACGACATCGTATTTTTTCGCCTTTAACGCAAAGATCTCCTATCGCTGGCGTTGCTTGCCTCCCGACAGGGTGGTGAAATTATACCACAACTTGCCGACGCAGAATTTTCAAATGCGCTGTCACCGCGAAGTTATACACGTTGGCTTTTCTGAACGGGTGTGTTATGATAGCCACCGTCAGGTTGGCTGACATTTAACCACTCTAGTTGATGAGCTAAGTACAATGCGTGAAACCCCTACGATTGCACTGATTACCAATGATGCCATCGGTGAAAAAATGGCCGGGCCTGGTATCCGCTATTGGGAATTTGCCCGGGTGTTGAGCAGTGCCTTTCGCGTAAAGCTGATTGTTCCCCCTTATGTACGGATGGAGTCGCCTCCTTCTGGCAAGCCGGGAGAGGCAGAAGTGTATGTCTGCGAAAATGTTGATGCCTTCACTGCTCTTCTGGTCGATTGTGATGTGTTGGTCACGTTAGGGATCGTTCTGGCTTTCTATCCGTTTCTCACCCAGCTTGAGAAGGTCTTGATCGTTGATATTTATGATCCCTTTTTGCTGGCCGGCTTGCAACGTGAGGCCGGTACCGATCTGTTGCGGAAGATTGCCGCTTACGAGAAGTACCGGGAGGCCTTAGAAATCCAATTGCGCGCTGGCGATTTTTTTCTGTGTGCCAGCGAGCGGCAGCGCGACTATTGGTTGGGAATGCTTTCGGCTGTTGGGCGCATCAATCCCTATACCTACGCTCAAGACCCAACGTTCGAAAAGCTGATTGCCGTGGTTCCTTTTGGCTTGCCGCGAGAGCAACCGCAGCACCTTCACCCGGTGCTAAAAGGTGTCTACAAATCCATCGCCCCTGCCGACAAAGTCTTGTTGTGGGGCGGCGGTGTCTGGGACTGGTTGGATGCGCCTGCGCTGGTACGGGCGATGCCTTTGATCCTGGCGCAGCGGGATGATGTTAAAGTCTTCTTTATGGGAACCAGGCGTCCGAACGCCAGCGCAGCCCAGACTTCCGCGCTGGATGATCTTGTAGCGTTGAGTCAAGACCTGGGCCTTTACGACCGTTTTGTCTTTTTCAATGATTGGGTGGATTACGAACAGCGACAGAATTATCTATTGGAAGCCGATTTGGGCATCAGTCTGCATCTGAACCACGCCGAGACGCGATTTGCTTTCCGTACCCGTCTCCTGGATTACCTGTGGGCCGGCTTACCGGTGGTCTGTACCGCCGGTGATGTTCTCGGGGAGTCGCTAGCCGCGCAAGGTGTAGCTTCTCTGGTCGCTCCCGGAGATGAGGAGGGACTTGCACAGACAATCTTGTCATTGTTGGCGATCCCCGATCTGCGTGCTCAAAATGAAGCACGGGGCAAGGCTCTGGCGGAACACTATTGTTGGGACGTGGTTGCTCAACCGTTGGTCGATTTCTGCACTGCGCCTCGCTTCGCTGCCGACCGCGCGTATGTGCAGCAGCAATTGGCCGTAGGGCAGCGGTCGAAACCGTGGAGCAAGGTACAGCGAGCCATGCAGTCTGGTGGCCCGCGGGAGTTGTGGCGACAGGTCTGCGCCTATTTACACTGGAGACGTCAGCAGTGACACCGCGCGGTTCAGCTTTTCCCCAGCAATTGCCGCGCTTTGTTACGTAGTAACACCGGAAGAGGAATTTCTCCCAATTCGTCGCTGAGCAGGGCTTCTAGCTCGGTGTTGGATATTTGCCTGCGCTTGAGGATATCCCGCCGTTGGCGCAGGACGTGGGGCAACATCAGCACAAAGCCTCCCCATCCCTTTAGCGTGTGCCACGGTCGTTTGTAGGCCAGGAAATAGTAAAACTGGCCGTAAAGCAACGTCCCGAGGTGTTTAAGCAGCAGCCTCGCGGGGATGTTCTTGAGTAGGACCGCCAGACGGTTGCGCATCATCAAGGTGACGTAGCGTGCGTGTGGGGTGCCAGCGCCGTGACTCTGGTGCAGGATTTGGGCGGTTGGCTCGTAGTGATAGCGATAACCAAACAAACGCCCTCGTAACCCCAGATCGATATCCTCTAGATAGCTGCCAAAGCGCTCGTCGAAGCCTCCCACAGTTTGCAGAAAATCCTGCCGATATAGAGCTGCACCCGCACAGATGGAAAAGACTTCGCGTGGCGTGGCATAAGTGGATGCGGGTTCACCCAGCCCTTGTTTGCGCGCTGACCCATACCAACTGAAGGTGTCGCCGGCATTGTCGATACGGGTGGGATCCGCGAGCTGCAGCATTTTGGAGGCGATGCCGCCCACGTCAGGCGGTGCGGCATCCAGTGCCGTGACCAGCGCGTCGAGCCAGGTGGGACTGGGGTGTGTATCGACGTTGAGCAGCGCTACATAGGGGCTTTTTGCCGCCGCAATCCCCACGTTGACGGCGGCAGCGAACCCTCGATTCTCGGGCAAAGCGATGACTTTCACTTCCGGATATGCATTCTGTACGAATGCTATTGAATCATCGCTGGAGCCGTTGTCGATCAGCAGGACGACAAAGTCTCGGAAGGTCTGTGCCCGCAATCCATCCAGACAACCCGGCAGCCACTTCCGGGTGTTCCAGTTGGGGATGACGACGGTGACGCGTGCTGCCGGTGTCGGTTTTATCATGCGTGCTGTACCAGTAGCATATCCTGGTACGAGAGGCCGTCAGGCCGACCGCTCCAGGTGCCATAGTAGATGGGGCTTTGCAGCGCGAGTCCATGCAGTGTCAGTTGTTCCAGGATATAGGCCTCCTGATAGGCCACGGCGCTTTCGGGGATGTCGGCATCGCGCACGCGGTAGGGGCCTTCACCATAGCGGAATTGGATATCGTTGTTGCCAGCAGCGGCAAGCTCAGCCTGCCGGTCGTTGAGCAGGAAGAAGGTGAATAGGGCGTTGCCCTGTGGCGCGAGCAGGCGCGCGATCTCATGCAGATAGCGCGTTGTATCGGCGGGAAGCAGGTGGGTAAATACGGAGGTCAGGAAGATGAAGTCGAAGGCCTGGTCGGCGAAGGGGAAGGTGTACGTGTTGGCGTGCAATTTACCGCCAGGATTATAGCGTTTGTTGAAAAGATCGGCATGGACGAAGGTGAAGTGCGGGTAGCGGCGCGAGATATGTTGTTGGCACCAGGCAATCGACTCTGGCGTAATGTCGATGCCGGTGTACGTCCCACCCTGCACGTAGCGGGTGAGCGGTAGCGCCATCCGTCCACTGCCACAGCCGATTTCAAGCACACGGGCTTCTGGCTGCAAACCCGCTATCTCGACGAAGTGGCGCAGGAATTCTTCTCCGGTGCGTTTGAAGTCGCTGCCGCCGACATCTCGCAGCCACCAGGGCGGCAGATGCCGTTCTCCCGTGAGGGTCCGCTTGATGTAGTCTTTGAGAACGATCCAAAAATTCGGTTGAAAGGACGGTGATGATGTCGGCATTTAGTGTCTCCGTGCAATTGTTGGCAAGTAGATGCGCTGCACATCGCCAACGTAGACTGAAACCGAGGCGGTTTGGGGGCTGCCGCTGATTTCTACCCCTTCATCCGTCGCCGTCGCGGTCACTTGGCCGACCGTCGTCCACCCGTTAGCGAGGCCGCTGGTGTCCACGGTCAATTGCACGCTCGTTGTCTTTGTCAGTGTGCCAGAAGTGGGTGACAGTTGGATTAAGCCAGTTGAGGGTGTTAGTATCCAATCGAACGATCCACCTCCTTTGTTCCAAATGGAGATCATTGTGCTCTCAGAAACGCCACTTCCTTGTTGGTGAAATACCTTGATCTGACTGGGGAACCCCAGGGCCGGACGTGGCGTGGATAGCCCCGTGCGCGTGATGTCGTGGTGGAACATAGGCCAGGGCAGGGCTGACGTCGCCGCGCCACTCTCATCCCAGATGCGCACCTCTCCATTCTCATCAGCATCGCCACTGGCTGCTACGATCTCCAGCAAACCGTCGTCGTCGATGTCATCCACCATAGGCGAAGCCCACAGTCCCTGGCGCATCGGGTGGCCGTCGATGTCACTGACTGTGCCATCCGGCTCTACGACGACAAACCCCCAGCTATTGATGTGATTGACCAAGATCTCGATTGTGCCGTCGCCGTCGAAATCAGCCAGGATGGGGGTATATTGAAGCTGGAGTGACCCTGTGGCCCATGGGCTAGGTGATGGGACGAGCAGCGGGAATCCAGGGACGAGACTGCCATCCGCATTCCAGGCATACAATTTGTTATTATCGGTGGGGCTGTACCCGCCCTCGCCGATCACGATCTCCAACTCGCCGTCGCCATCGATGTCGCCCAGTGCAGGCGGGGCCAGGACGGTATTCGTGGTCTCGCGAGGCCACAGCAGGCCCCCCGGCGTTTGGACAGGTGTGCCATCGTGGTTCCAGGCGTAGACGATATTCGTTCTTCCGCTGGTGATGCCCTGTCCCACGCCAACGACGATCTCCAATTGACCATCGCCATCAATATCCCCAAGAGCAGGTGAGGAGTGGATGTGCTGTTCTGTCTGGATCGGAAAGCCCGGCACAAGACTGCTGTCGCCATTGACCGCCCATAGGGTAGCGTTTTGATCCTGCTCGCCATTGACCACCGGACTCATCGTGCCGACCACGACCTCCGGCAGTCCATCGCCATCGATGTCGCCCAATGCCGGCGAGGAACGCCCACCTCTCCAGAGGGGATCGCCATTCCATTGGGAAATCGGCCAGCCACTCACCGCCGCGCCATTGTGATGCCAGGCATGGATGCGGCGGTCCATTCCTAGAACGATGACTTCCAAATCACCGTCGCCGTCAATGTCGCCTACCGTTGGCGACGTGGGAATACCATCCCATAAGCCATCCGGTTGGCCCTCGCCTGGTCCGGCACCGATCTGATCGATGCGGGGTTGCGGCCAGCCTTGCGTGCCATCTTGGGATAGCGGTTCGATGAGCGCAAAGCTCCAGGGACTGGCGCTCTGGTAGCGATAGACCAACACGCCGCCGTTACGCCGGTCCTCGGTGTCCGTATGGACGAATCCTCCTACGGTCACAACGATGTCCAGGTGACCGTCGTTTTCCAGGTCGGCGACGGCCTGCGAGGTGCGGATGTTGTTGTCGGAATTCAGTATCTCGGGACCGGCGGCGTTGATGTCGATATTGGTCTGGTGCGACCAGACTTCCGACCATGTTGACCCGTTGAACGAGACCACGTGCAGAATGCCGTCGCTGCCTCCCACGACGATTTCCTTATATCCGTCGCCGTTGAAGTCGGCCGCCGTCGGCGCGGAGCCGATGATCAAGCCCCCGTTCAACGTGATGGCGGTGTAGTCTGCCTGTATCGTCGCCGGTTCTATCGTCGCCGATGCCGGCCCATTGTGTGTCAACGGAGCGGCTATCAGCAGTCCCAACAGAACGCATAGCATCGTAGTTCTCTGTACCTGGCGCATGGTTAGCCTCCTATTTGGCGATGCTCTGATATACGCGATCATACGCAGCGATTACTTCGTCAAGTGCAAAATCTCGCTGTCCCACCTGCCGGGCTGATTTTTGCAGAGCATCGTAGTGTTGTGTCAGCTTTGCAAGTGCCGTCAGTACCCCTTGTGCCGTCACCTCTTCCACCACGATGCCGCTGCTCGCCCGTGCCACGTCATCCGCCATCGGGATTACCCGGTTTACCAGAACCGGCTTTCCCGCAGCGAGCGAATCCAGCAGGGAGTGGGGATAGGCTTTGATGAGCGCTGCATTCGTCGCCAGCGTGATGGTCGCGTGAACGCCGGCGAGGACTCGGTTGACGTCTGCCAAGGTGTTGATCACTGTGATTCGTGATTCGAGACCGAGACTGTGGATGCGCTCTTCCATTTCTTCGGCCAGGATACCCCGCCAGAGAAACGTGAGGTGCAAGCGTGGCTCTTGTTGCGCGGCCTTGAGCAGGGCGTCGATGCCCTTTGTGCGGAATTGCGCGCGGGTCCACGGGGCGGAAGCCACCAGCAGACGAAGCTCACGCTCCAGCAGTAGTGGCGTGCAGCTAAAGCGTGACGTGTCGATGCCGGGGTGGATGCGGTATACGTTTCGCACGCCTGCTCGTAGCAGACGCTGCTGGCTGCGTTCGTCGTATACGGTGACCGCTGCGAGGCGGTTGAAATAGCGCGCGTTGATGCGCCTCGCGCTGATACCGCTGCTGACCGTATATATGACCGGGCGTCGCAGGCGTAACAGGTAAGGGTAGGGGAAGGGATCTGGGTTGTAGAAGTGGTGCATATCGACGTTTTTCTCCCGATTGCGCAGTGCTTTTAGCATCGGTGAGCCAAACAGCAGGCGCGGTATGTATATGGCGCTATTCTGGTTGGGATTCACGTAGACGAGATCGCCGCCGTTGTGCTCTCGCAGCGCCTGAATCTCCTGCGAGAGCGCTTCGCCCGCAGGCATTTTCGGCGGGAGGATAGGAAGATGGTAGAGGACGTTCATTCTGTTCCCTTTGTGCTGCCTTCTGGCAGACAGCAGGCCAGGACGTGCTCGTTCTGCCCCCCGAAGCGCCCTCGAAGACCATCCCGCAAACCCAACCAGATGGCTTGCGCCGCCCGTTTTTCGCCTGTCAGGCGCAGCTTAAGCGTGAGCGCCCCACTGTATAGCGTCCAGGCGACGTAAAAACCAGGCAATGGTTGTGGTTTTAAGTCGCGTATCATCAGAAAGCGATTGCGGATGATGTAGTAAGCATAGAGCGTTGTGCGCAATTGTGAAGGGCGGGCTTCGATGGCATGCGTTGCCTGCGCTTTAGGATTGATCACGCTACGGTAGCCATAGCGGGCGGCGCGCATGCACAGCTCTGCGACTTCCATTGTGAAAAAATAGGCTTCGTTCAGCAGCCCCGCAATCTGGAGGGCTGCGGGATTAACTAAAAGTACAGTCCCCGGGACGTATTCCACAGTGAAGATGGCTTCGGACTGTGGAGGTGCGGTGATGTGTGAATGGTGGTGATGAATAGGGCTGCGACCGCCGGCCGAGAGTAGTTGTGGTGGCGTGCTTTCAGAGTAAAGTAATGGTCCGACAAATCCGATATCGGGGTCGCTGTCTAAGGTATCCAGCAATGCTATGACAGCCGATTCTGCAATGCTCGCGTCGTTGTTAAGCAGCAGCAGTGGCGCACGGCTCTCGCGCAGTGCGGCTTCGATACCCCGGTTGTTGCCTCCGGCGAACCCCTCGTTGGTTGTATTGCGGATCAGATGCACGTGCGGTGCTTCGCGCGCGATGATGTCGGGACTGCCGTCGCTGGATGCGTTATCCACGATCCACAGACTGGGGCGGAGTGTGTGCCAGGTATCTATGCCGCGGATACAGCGGAGCGTATCCTCGGCAGCGTTCCAGTTGAGAATAATGATTGACAGTGCCATGGGATTGTACCGGTTTCGATTTGACTCACGCGCATTTTAACATACTATACCGCTTCGTAAAGACCGAAAGACTGAGGACGTGTTATGCGGATTTTGCACCTGACACATCAATACATGCCGGAATACGTAGGCGGGGTGGAACTCTACACCCGCTGGCTCGCCCATTCTCAAGCGCGGTCGGGACATCAAGTTTCGATTTTCTATCGCCGTAGTGGAGAAGGAACCGGCGTTGAACCCCGAACTGAAGAAGGCGTCCAGGTCTGGGCTGCCTGGAACGGTCTTGTGACACCCACTCGCCGTTTCCGTGCCACATTTGGCGATCCGGCGCTGGTGCCTTTATTTGAACAGGTGTTAGATATGGAACAACCTGAGATCGTGCACGTAGAACACCTGATGGGACATCCAACTGCGCTGATTGACATCTTGTTATGTCGTCAAATACCTTTCGTGGTGACGTTGTGGGATTTTTGGTGGCGCTGTGCCAATGCGCAATTGCTGACCAATTACGATCAGACTGTCTGTCCCGGCCCTCGCGCTTACTACCTCAATTGCGCGCGCTGTGCCCTGGCGCGGGCTGGTAAACCGGGATTGAGCATCCTAGCTCCACTCTTTGCGCCTCTGATGGCCTGGCGCAATCGTCGCTTGTTGTGGGTATTGCAGGAAGCCGCGGCGCTCATCGCGCCAACCCCTTTTGTTGAACAATGGTATGCGGAGCATTCGGCGCCGCGCGAAACACTGCGTGTGTTACCCCCAGGATTGGAGCGTCCGGTCGCACTGCCATCGCGCCAGCGCGAGCCAGATAGCAGTGTGCGTTTTCTCTACGTGGGCGGACTGTCGTTTCAGAAGGGGATACACACGCTTGCTGAAGCCTTCGCCGGCGTGCGCGGCGCTGCGGAACTCTGGATCGCCGGGGACGAAGCGTTCGATCCTGCGTATGTGACACAACTTCGTGCCTTGGCAACGCCGCAGGTGCACTTTTTGGGGCGCTTGGCGCGCTCTGAGGTATGGCAAGCC
>JBNGDO010000146.1:0-3345 GCA_049975385.1 Anaerolineae bacterium
AAAATGCGACGCGCTTCGCGCGGATGGGACCTTCGGCCTGCCACGCCGTGACGTTTGACGAGCATCCGTGCTTTTCCTGTTTATTCCAAAGATACAAAGTGCAAAGGGCCAAAGAGCAAAGAAGGCGCGCTTACGCGCGCGATAGGGAGACCAGCACCCGAAACCCGAAGTCCGCGTTCCTGAGATCCGGGCTGCTCCTGAGGCGGTAGGCGCAGCGGGCGTAGTTCTGATAGTGGTAGAAGGAGCCCCCACGCAACACCCGGAGGGGGTCATTCCCCGCCTCTAGGTTCTCCCGCCCATCATCTGTCTGGTAAGGATAGTCCCTGAAAATACTCCGTGTCCACTCCCACACATTGCCCCCCATGTCCAAACACCCATACGGCGAGACACCCTCCGGGAATATCCCTACCGGTGTTGTGCTTTGCACGCCCAATTCGTCGGAGTTACAATAGCCCTCCTTCCACGCATTCCCCCACGGGTATTCACGCTTATCAGCCGTGCCCCGCGCCGCCTTCTCCCACTCCGCTTCGCTGGGTAAGGTGATCGACTTGCCGGTCACTTCGCTCAACCAACGGCAATAGGCCAGCGCGTCGTGCCACGTCACATTGACCACCGGATGGCTTTCCAGACCACGCGGAGCATTGCCGTTTTCCCAATGGCGCGGCGCTTCGTGGCCGGTCGCCTCCACAAACAGGCGGTATTGCGCGTTGGTGGTGGGCACTTTGGCCATCCAATACCGCTCCAGATGGACTTTGTGCACCGGTTTCTCGTTATCGTAACGCTCTCCCCCCATCCAGAACTCGCCCGCTGGTATCTCCACCCACACCGGCTCACCATACGGCAGCGTCCAGAAAGCGGGTTGCGCCCCATAACCGCCGCTCTCGATCTTGCCCAACGCTTCTGCCGCCGCCGCGCGCCGCTGCACCAGCGTTTTCAAATCGGCACCCTTTTTCAGTGGGGTCTCGAACGCCTTCCGCAGGCGGCCCTGGATTTCCCCCGCCAAGTCGCCCTCGGTGCGCGCCTGGCCCACGTCGCGCACGGCCTCCGCCGCCAGCACCAGGTTATGGTAGGGTTCGGGTTCTTCCTGGTGTTCCATAATCGCGCGGATCAACTCCGTCGCCCGGCGTTTGCCCTGTGTGCTCAAGTACCCCGCTTCCAACAACACCACTTCCCGCCACCAGGAATCGCCCATTCGTTCCAACGTGTACGTTACGTTGTCCTCCCGGTCGGCCACGGCTCGCGCTGCCAGGTGCTCCTGGAAGGTGAGGTGGCTGAAGGCGTAGATGCCCTGCCCGCGCTCGGTGAGCAGGCCGCTGCGCGCGTTGATCAGGGCGATGAAGCCGTTGACGGCTTTCTCGGTCAACCGCCAATCCTTGAGCATGTTCAAGAACGGCTGTGCGAGTTGGCGGCGCAAGGTGTCTAGCTCAATCTCCCGCGCGTGCTGTTCCATCAGCCACAGGGCAATGGGTTCCAGCAGGCTGCGCCGGTCGCCCGCGTCCAATTCCAGGCCTTGCAGCACTTTGGTCGAGGGCAAGCCCTTCACAGCGTCCCACTGCACCAGCAATACCTCGATGGCTTCTTCGTACAACTCCACGCGCCGGTCGGGCAATTGCGCCCGGTAGCGCTGCACCAGCGCGATGACGGTCAACAGCAGCGGGTTTACTGCCAACTCGCGCACGCGGTCGTTGTCTTTGATGGCCTGGATCAGCCTGTTCGCTTCGGCCTCGCCCTTGCGCAGGGCGTAGTCCGTCGCGCCGCCCGCGAGCACGGTTTCCACAGCACGGTTCCAATGCCGGGCAAAGCGCGCGATGTCCTCGTCGGTGAAGTCGCGCACGGTGGTGGTGGCGTAGTCCGCACCCAGGCGCGCCCCACCGGTGTAGCCCACGATGCGGCTGGTCACGATGGTGCGGTTCTGTGGATAGGCCAGCGTGAACTTCTCCAGGATGCGAGCGATGCGCTGGCGGGTTGCCATACTGGCGACTTCATCCACGCCATCGAACAGCGCCACACAGGTCCCGGCCTCGAGCCGCGTCTCGAAGAAGTCGACGGGCAGCACGAGGTTCTGGTTCTTGAAGTACAGGCGCAGGTAGTCCAGCAGCAAGCGTGGACCGTCCGCGCCGTTGTCGGGGCAGGAGGTTTCCAGGTAGCGGGCAAAGTCGCGCAGGGGCAAGAGAATGGGCAGGCGGCGTTCGTCGAGATTGAGGCGTTGCTTGACCATCCCCTCCGGTAGGGGGGAGATAGCCTTCCCTCCTTCGGGGGGGACTGAGGGGGGAAAGTCCCGTGCAAACGTGAGCGCCAGGTAGCGCAGCAACGTCGTCTTGCCGCAGCCAGGATCGCCCAGCACCACCAGGCGCGGGTGCATCGCGAGTGCCTCCTGCACCTGTACCTTGACCTGCTGCACCGTCTCGCGCGGGTGTTCCATCTCGCGACGCTTGGTCTCGCCGGGCGCGAGTTTCGCCATTTCTTCGATCCACGCTTCTTCCTCGCGCACCGTCTTGCGCACGGTTGCCGTAAGGGTGATGTAGACCTCTTCCAGGTCGATGCTCACCAGGCCGGAAGCCGAGCGAATGCCTTGCAGTTGCAGGCGGCTGTTTTCGTCGATGACGCGGGTGAGGTAGCAGGCGAGGGCGTCGGTGGGGTCGCACGTGGCAGGCTGCTGCTTGAGCCAATTTTCCAGGATAGGAATGGCTTCGGGGATGCGGCGGCAGTGGTCAAGGATGAGGTTGATTTTCTCATCCTTGCGCATGCCGCGTCCAAATTTGTTCTGCACTTCGGGGAAGTGATCCAATGCCAGGGCGTCAATTTGGGGATCGTCGAGGCGATTCAGACGTGCGCGGAGATCAGAGAAATCAGGCGGTGGCAATTCTACCTTTTGTTCCTGCTGTGCACCGCAGTTCGAGCAAAACCGCGCTTTGTCTTCCAGTTGTTCGCCGCATTCAGGGCAGAATTTCATCGTTTACCTCACTTCAGTAACGCTGTCAGCCGTGCAGCATCGCCGGGGTTGCGGCGGCAGTGATCCAGCAACAGGTTGATCATCTCCCCACGTTGCAGGCCCCGTGCGAATTTGTCGTAGACTACTGGAAAATGATCGAGGCATAGGCTCTCGATTTCTACCGCGTCGAGCCGCTGAAGGTGGGCACGCAGGGCTGACACGTCAACGGACGACAAGGCAGCAGGTGGCGCTGTGGCCGTGCCTTTCTCAATGCTGACGGTATTGCCGTCCCCCACCACGTTCCCATCGCCGATGATGGTTATCCCGGACGGCGGTGCGGTGTAGTAGTCTCCGACGACGTTGATCTGCGTTCCAACCTGCTGCCCCTGCTGGTTGAAGACGGTGTGTTGCGC
>JBNGDO010000146.1:3445-13419 GCA_049975385.1 Anaerolineae bacterium
GGTCCCACCTTTCGGCGGAGGGTAGTGACATTCACGGACTGCCCGTGACGCCCCTACCGCTAGCAAAGCGAACTGACCGTCTCACACGTGAGAAACACCTAGAACGCCACCCGCTCCCACGCTCGATGCAGCGCAACCGCAGAAGGCTGCGGTTGTGTCGTGGGTATCGTCGGCGGGGTGAAGGCAAAGCGATAAGCAAACGGCACTTCGAGCCGCGCTGCCGCGATCCGGGTAACCTCCCCACTCAACACCTTGTCGCCCACGTCCTTGAGGTATTCGGCGGTGAGATGCTTGACTACCTTGCGCACACCGCTGAAGCGTTGCACACTGCGCAGCAGCGCGGCGGCATCGTCCTCCCCCGCCGCCAAGCGCTGCAATGCCCCCATCACCTGCACCGTGGGTGCCAGTTGCAGTTCGTCCAGGAAACGCGAGGGGAGCGGATCGCTGTGGTTCTTGGGGGGCGCTGTCCGAGGGGTTTTGGCGGGCGCGATAGCGTGCGGGTGCAGTGGCATCTCTGCCATAACTGTCAGAAAATGTATTCGGAGGCCTCGCCGCTGTTAGTGCGCGGCAGTTGGTACTATCGGGAAGTGCATCGTGCGGCAGTGGGTTACTGGCAGCACCCAGGCCTAATGTCCCTCTTCCTCGATCATCTGCACGAATGCACCATGCCACGTGTGATACCAGACCTGCCCCGTGGAGTCGTGGACGCTGAGCATGCCCTCAATCTGCTCGTCCTTCAGCGTGTGGATGGTATAGTAGCCATAGAACGGATCCGCGTGTTCTTCGACCGTGACGCCAGGCCGGTTAGCATCCAACCAACGTTGGGCGATATTCAAGGCTTCATCTTGTGTTAGCTTGTTGGTCCTCCCACTTGTTCTTCCCATCATCCCACCACGGCCGTGCATGCCGTACTTGGTGTTCCACATCATGTTCGGCCCTATCTCTGGACCGACCTCGCCGGCCCACTTATCCACCAGCAGTTCCATCGCGCCGATGCCTGTGTCGGTTTCTTCGACAATGGCGTAAAAGTTGTGCTCAAACTCCATCACCTCGGTGATCTCCAGGCCGGAATAGCCCTGACTGTCAATGTATCGCTCGACTGCCTCATGGGCATCTTCAATAGAGATCGCGTTAGAAGAGGAAGCGGCTCCGCTGTAGCTTCTAGGGCCCATTCCATATCCCCAACCGGTCCACAACCCACGGCCCCAGAGCAGCCAACCGGCTGCCAGACCTACGAGTACCAGAACTACCACGACCACGATTCCCAGACTGATCCTCAATGCAGCGGTCATCTAGCACCTCCAAAATTTCCATGTTCTATCATCACTGTACCACGGGAGAGGTGCAGGTGGGAGCGCCATTTGGCGGGGATTGATGAGAGGAGAACGACTTACGCCGTAGAGCAGGGAGCAGGTATATGGGCGGTGATACAAGTACCCGTTCCAGAGGTGGTTTCGACTTGCAGCGTGCCACCCAGGCGGGTAGCTCGCTCTCGCATATCGACGAGGCCAAAGTGACCGGCTCGGGTCAAGTCGACGGGACTGGGGGGAAGCGTGAATCCTACGCCATTATCAGTGATGGAAAGCGTCAATCCTTCGGGATCGCAGTCGACGCGGACGTCGATGTGCTGGGCTTGAGCGTGCTGGACAGCGTTGTTCAGCGCTTCTTGGCCGATGCGGTATGCAGCCAGTTCGACTTCAGGCGTAAAGCGACGCATCGTGCCTTCTTGCTCTAGCGTGACGTGCGCGGAGCCTCGCTCCGCTGTCTGGCGCACCAGCATCTCCAGGGCGGGCAAAAAGCCCAGGTCCTCCAAATAGACCGGGCGCAGCGCGCCGATGATGCGGCGCAGCTCGTCCACGGTTTCCAGCTCAGCATGGCGGGCTTCCTCTAGTAGCGCCTCTGCCCGTTCTGCTTCGCCCCGTTCCACTAGCCGGCGTGCCATCTCGGCCTGGTGTCCCAGGGCGATCAGGTCTTGCACGGGGCCATCGTGCAGCTCCTGGGCCAGCCGGGCGCGCTCTGTCTCCTGCCCCTCGGTCATCGCGCCCAGGTAGTCCTGCATCCCGACTTCATACCCCTGGATACGCTCCACCATCTCCGCCAGTGCCAGATGCAAATCCTGTACTTCTTGTACACCACCCGGGGGATGCTGGATGGCAGAATAGTTCCCCCACGAAACCTGTCCCGCGGCCTGAGCCAGCACTTGCAATGGGCGGACGATGGTGCGCCAACCGAAGGTGAGGATCAGCAAAGAAAGGATTCCTGCGCCCACGGCGACAATGGGGGCCAGGCTGGAAAAACGCAGAATCGGGCCGATGAGATCTTCCACCGGCTCCTGCACCAATACCATCCAGTCGGTTCCGGCAACGGACCCAAAGACCGTCATCGTCGGCTCACCGTTGTCACCCGTTACGACGATGGCTCCCTCCTGCCGCGCAAGCGCTGCCCTCACACCGGGATCGTTTTGCAAGCTGACGCCAATCCGCTGCGAATCCGGATGAGTCAGGATCGTCCCCTTGTCATCCACCACCAGCACGGTTCCGATCTGATCGCCCACCATTTGTGACATCCAGACAGCCAGGCCGGTGCCGTCGATGCCAATCACGCCGTGAGCCAGACCGTCCTCAACCATCCGGGCGGTCAAGCGAGCCAATGCCAGATCGCGCTCGGCCACGAAATCACGCATCGTTTGCTGATGCGTATATACGCCGGTGAATGCTAGGGCGATGATGACAAACGTGACCGGCAGGATGGCCCACAGGAAGAGTTGGGCTTGCAGGCTCTTGAACCAGCGGTGCATAACGAACCTCCTGAGGAGCGATTAAGATACCCGGCACTTCCAAAGTGCCAGACATCTGCTCATTCGATCACGATCCACCCGCGCCGCAGTGCCTCGGTGACCGCCTGGGTGCGGCTGCCGACGTCCAGCTTGCCGTAGATGGATTGCAAGTGGCCCTGCACAGTGCGATGGCTGATGGATAACTCGTGCCCGATAGCCCGGTTGGTCAACCCACGTGCGGCCAGGCGGAGGACGTCCAGCTCGCGGTCGGTGAGGTTCTCCACCTGCCCGGCGGCTCCTTCGGGATGACCACTCATCGCCTGCCGCACCACCTTGCTGGCGATCTCGGGACTGAGGGCCGACTCACCCCCATACACTGTGCGCACGGCGCGGACCAGTTCGTCGCCGCCGGCGGTCTTGAGCACGTAGCCGTCGGCGCCGGCCTGGAGCAAGGCAAAGACGTACGGATCGTCGTCGTATGAGGTCAGAATGAGGACCTTCACGTCCGGGAAATGGGCCTTGATGCGCTGTGTTGCCTCCACCCCTGTCACCTCTGGCATGCGGATGTCGAGCACGGCCACGTCAGGCTGATGCTCCTCGGCTAGGCGCAGCGCCTCCGCGCCGTTGCTTGCCTCGGCAATGACATTGATGTCGCCGCTCTCCTCCAGGAACTGCCGGATGCCCTTACGCACGACGGCGTGATCGTCGGCCAATAGAACGCGGATTCTATTCTCCATCGGTTTTCTCCCTGCCTAGTTAGGCTTTTTGCCCCACGTGACGTAAAAGAAACCGCCCAGGAAGAACTCCTGGAATTCCATGTCGACCAAATAGCGCCGCATTTCCTCCCACGGACGGCGGCTCATATCCGCCGCGGCTCCCCAGCCCATCAGTCTGGCGATGGGATTCAGCCTTAATTGTGCGGCATCGCCGCGGATCAGTGTCACGTTGTCCCATCTGGCGCGTGCCACGCGCTTGCGGGCCTCGGCCAACATCGCTGGGGTGTAATCGAGCCCGATGATGTGTCCCGATGAACCGACAGCTTGCTGTAGATACGGGAAGTTGCTGCCGGTGCCACATGCCAAGTCTAGCACGGTGTCACTAGCGTGCAAATCCAGTCCGGCCACAGCCTCGCGTCGCGTGCGACTTTCTTGCCCTAATAAGTAAAACGGCACTGACCAATCGTATATGCGTGCCCACATCCGGCACGCCTTAACGATGGTCTCTTGTTTCATCCTGACCTATCCCGCGAGATTCACCCGCCGCAGCAACTGCGCGTTGATGGCTACGATGATCGTGCTCAGCGACATCAGGAGTGCCCCAACCGCAGGTGAAAGGACAAAGCCAAACGAAGCCAGCACCCCCGCCGCCAGCGGCAGTGCCACGACGTTGTACCCCGTAGCCCAGATCAGGTTCTGCACCATCTTGCGATACGTCGCCCGGCTCAGCTCGAAGATCTTGACCACGTCCAGCGGATTGCTTTTTACCAGGATGATGCCCGCTGACTCGATGGCCACGTCGGTGCCGCTACCGATGGCAATACCCACGTCGGCGCGCGTCAGCGCCGGGGCGTCGTTCACGCCGTCGCCGACCATCGCAACGCGTTTGCCCTTGCTTTGCAGCTCAACCACTTTCTTGTCCTTGTTCTCCGGCAACACCTCGGCCAGGACTGTGTCGATGTTTAGCTCGCTCGCGACGGTATTAGCCACCGCAGCGCTGTCGCCGGTAAGCATGGCGACCTCGACCCCCATCTCCTGCAGCCGCTTCACTGCTTGCCGGCTCTCCGGACGGATCACGTCGGCTAGGGCAAAGGCCGTCACGGGCGCTTTCTCATCCACCAGGTAGATGACCATTTGCCCTTTCTGGTTTGCTGTCTCAGTGAAATGGGCGAGGTCGTCGGGCATGTTGCTCTCCAGCATCTCCAACAGCCGTGGGCCGCCGACGTAGACGGTGCGCCCCTCGTGCGTGGCGCGGATGCCGCGCCCCTTGATGGCTTCAAAGTCACTGACCTCCAGTGGCGTGATGCCTTGCTCCTCGGCCTTACGGCGGATGCCGTGTGCGATCAGGTGCTCGGAGTCCCCCTCGACCGCCGTCGCCAGCGCCAGCGCCCGGTCATCGTTCCAGCCTTCCGCCGTTACCATACCGACGACGCCGAACTCACCTTTGGTGAGTGTGCCGGTCTTGTCAAAGATCACCGTGTCGATCTCGCGGGCTGCCTCCAACGCTAACCGGTTGCGCACCAGGATGCCGTTGCGCGCCCCCAGCGAGGTGCTGATGGCCACCACCAGCGGGATCGCCAACCCCAGTGCGTGCGGGCAGGCAATGACCAGTACGGTGACGACCCGTTCCAATACCTCCAATTGGAATCCTACGGCAGCGATCCAAGCTACGGCGGTGATCGCCGCGACGCCCAGGGCAACGTAGAACAGCCAGCCGGCGGCTTTGTCGGCCAGGATCTGCGTGTCGGACTTGGACTGCTGTGCCTGCTCGACCAATCGCATGATGCCTGCCAGCGCCGTCTCATCGCCGGTGGCGGTAACCCGTATCCGCAGGCTGCCGTCGCCGTTGATCGTGCCGGCGATAACGTGCGCGTCCGGTTCCTTGGTCACCGGTTTCGACTCACCCGTGATCATCGATTCGTTGACATCGGAGTGTCCTTCCTTAACGACGCCGTCGGCGGGGACGCCGGCTCCCGGGCGGACGAGTACCAGGTCGCCGTTCTGGAGCTTGCTCACCGGCACCTCTTCGGTCTCGCCATCGGGCAGCAATTGTTCGGCGGTATCGGGCATCAGCTTGGCCAGCTCGTTGAGCGCACCGGACGCCTGGCGCACGCTACGCATTTCCAGCCAGTGGCCCAGTAGCATAATGTCGATCAACGTCGCCATCTCCCAGAAAAAGCCGCTGCCGGGCGAGACAAAGATAGCAAAGACGCTGTATACGAAGGCAACCGAGATCGCCAACGAGATTAGCAGCATCATTCCCGGCTTGCGGTTGCGTATCTCCGGCACGGCCATTTTTAAGAAGGGCACGCCGCCGTAGAAGAAGATGATCATCGCGAAGGCCGGGCCGATCCAACGACTGCCGGGGAACTCCGGCATACTGAACCCCAGCCAGACCTGCACCATCGGGCTGAAGAGCAGCACCGGGATCGTGAGCACCAGGTTGATCCAGAATCGTTTGCGAAACATCTGCTCGTGGCCGCTATGATCTAAGGCATGGCCAGCGTGAGATTTTTGCTGGGGTTGTTCATCGTTGTGTCCGTGCTCATGATGCATATGCTGTTCTGACATTGATACTCTCCTTAGCTTTCGATCTGCTCTAGTAAGGCTCGGCTCGTTCCAGGTGAGCCACCAGGATGGGGTCTAACGCGAGTGGCTTTGCTGACCGTAGATGCATCAATCGGACTGGCAACTGTTGTGTTGGCCACGCTTTGGTGCTTGACCTGACGCGAATTCGGCATGTTTACGGGTTGCTTTCCCGCCTAGGCTCCTTTCCGGCGTCGCACACTTATTCACTTACCAAATTTTCGATCTCGCGCCACATCTCATCTGTCATCTCAGTGGAGCGCGGGGCAAGCTCCCCTGTTCCCATTTCGCCGTTCTCTTCAATGTCGGCGATGAGCATCTTCATTGCCGTTATTTCCAGGAGTGGTCAAACGAGTAGATGAGCTGAAACATCAGGAAAAACATAATAAAAGTCGAAGTCGCGATCATTGCTGTGAATCGCCCCCAGCCCATTCCCATCATCTTCTTTTGTTGGTCCATTTTCTTTCCTCCATTGCGCCGATACGAGCCTTGATGCGATTATGGCTCAAGACTCTGCGGCAATCCAATAGCTACAGCGTGGGTGCACAACGTGCGCTCACCAGCCGTTTCTTCTTTAATGATTTACTCCCGTTCCTACATCTTTTCGTATCTGTCAGTTTTCCCTTGAACCCAG
The DNA here is from genome assembly GCA_049975385.1 of Anaerolineae bacterium. Taxonomy (GTDB): domain Bacteria; phylum Chloroflexota; class Anaerolineae; order B4-G1; family SLSP01; genus DSWT01. The sequence continues at coordinate 10,158 of JBNGDO010000146.1, forward strand.
AGTTGCCCGCTGATGGCCCACACGACATACAGGATTGCCAATGCCGCCACGGGAACAAAGACGGCCGACATAACGAGATAGCCGGCCGGTCGCTGGCTCCAGGCACCGTTGACTAGCGTGCCCCAAGCAAATACGATAGCTGAGTAGACCGCCGCCGTAAGTGTCGCGCTCCCGGCCCACCAGCGCCAGCGCGCTTGGGTAAAGTATCCGTAGACGAACACCCACGCGACGGCAACGTTGATAGCATCGATGACCGCCATAGCGACGAGGAACGGATATAGCTGCTCCACCCATCCTCCGGGAGGGGGCGGAGCCGGAAAGCCAATCGCCCCGGTACGGGCCAGCCGGACGCCCGCCTGTGCCAGGGCTATGATGTGGAGAACTTCGATGAAGCCATAGTAGGCTACCAAGAGCTTTGCCAGTAATCCATCGGAGCCCCTCATATTTATCCATCCTTTTCAGATATCGACCAACTTACCGCAATCGACGTCGACCACGACTCTGAGTTCCTTCCAGTCTAAAACAGTCATCCTCAGATTTGTCTGGGCAGAGAAGTCGCGTGGGGTTAGCGTGCCGATATCCATAGCGATCTCCTGTCCTGTTCCTCAGGATATTACAAAAGCGACATCGCTCATTACGGGCTTCGTCGGGAATAAGATTGGATCGAGTTGAGAAGGTTTGGAATAGGTTGGTCGGGGCCCAACCCGGCAGAGAGAGCGGCAGGAAAACGTTCGGGCGTGCGTCAAAAGCAATCGACACCAATCAGTATCGCGGTTTAGCGCTATCTGATTTGCCTTTCAATGGTACATCTAAGGGAAACCGGCTTCAGTCTCGAAGCCGGTTCCGGATCTCTTCAAATTCGGGGCCGGAGATCTCGCCGGCCACCAGCCGCCGCCGGGCAATCTCCAGTGGATCAGGGCTGGTTGTCCCTATCGGTGTTGCGTGGCGGAACTGCCGGGCGAGCCACACGGCCGCCAGTCCCAATAGAACCAATACGCCGGCGAACAGGACTACATTCAGGATCAAGCTGATCCCGCCGCCGCCCATGCCCATCCATCTACCCCATCTAAAAAGATTGTGACAAAATCCCATTTCCTTCCTCCTAGTGTTCTAATTGTGCACGGGCTGTTTCATATTCCTCTGTGTTGATCTCACCACGAGCAAAGCGCTCGTCCAAGATCTGCCGTGCTGTCGGTTGGTGCTGCCCCCTCAGCCACTGATTGTTCGAGCCTTTGCGGGACAGCAGTCCCACTCCGCCTAGGAGGACTACAACTACCGCGCCTCCCAAGAGAAGCAACAACAGAAAACCAAATCCCATCATCATTTTGCACCTCCAGAATCATTTATCGTATTTTCATCATAGCATACCGACCTTGTAGAAACCAGAGGTATCTGGCCTGTTCTCATCCCCGCCATTCGGCGGGTACTTGCAGCCACCAGGACTGTGCTGGCAAACTGTCGGCAGCCAGCAACAACTGTTGGAGGAAGTGCTTCACAAAACGGTTTTCGGGCGTGTCACAACTTTCCTCAGCACGCCGTTGTTGTACTATTGTTGGGGCGTACCCCTGCATTTGCTCCGCGATCAGGACTTGAGAATGTGGGCGCATCCAATGCTCTGGATTAAGGAGAATGTCTGTGACGACATCCGCATCGATTTCATCCGCCTCTGCGATAGGAACACGCACGATGTCATCCATCAGCAACCGATGGGGATAAGCCTGGATGATGCCTAGAGCTGCATGCAGTGTAACTGCATGTTGACAAAGGAAGTGTAGGACAAAAAGGGGAGTAGGGGGGCGTAAAGCCTCGGTGACGCTTTGTGCCGTAGGACCACTCACGGTGAAGGGTAGCCGGGCCGTGCGGGCAAATAAATCGTCCAACAAACTGCGAAAAAAAGCCAGATGCAATGCGGGTGTGGCGAACTTTGGCGATAGTACCAGAATTACATCAGGCGACGTCAGTGCTTTTCCCGCACGATAGGGCTGAAGTGCAGTTAACCCCACGCAGTTCTCGAATCGCAAATTGAACCACGAACCTACGCTAGGCCTATACTCCACTTGTCCTACGCGTATGAATTCCACGTCAGGTAGATCAAGCCACTAATCTTGCCATTCATGGAGGAAATGCGTCGCCGGGGCAAAATGCGCGTGGAATGAACTTGGAATGGGCTGGATGCGGTCATGTCCAAGTTGTGTTACCAGGCTCTGCAATACCCCAGGATGCTCCGTCACCACCGCCATCACTCTCTGTTACTTATCTTTTCTTTCCTCCACAATCCGCGCGCCGATCTGACGCACGGTTTCTTTGAGCGTGTGTTCCAGCGTGTGTTCGGGAATGCCCTCGGTACTGGTCACGTCCAACGTCAGTGTAAAGGTCAGGCCTCCATCCACACGATTGCTCAGCGGGAGAAAGACACCCCGGTTGACATCGGCGATCTTGCTGGCGGGTACATCGGCGATGACGAGCCGCACGTGGTGGTAAGTAGTTTCCGTCGGTAATGTAGGCGCTGGACCGGGGCCAACGACGCTGATAGTCGTGTCACCGGTTGTGGCCGTCCCACCTGTCATCTCATCGCCGTCTACAGGAAGTGGCGTATCCTCCTCATCAGGTGGTGGTTCCGTTTGCTCTGTTTCGACTTCCGTTTGGGCGGCGATCAAAGCCGCCTGAAGCGCCTTGCTTTTCTCCTGAGAGAGCAGGACTTGCTCTGGTCCAAAGTCGACGAGGTCAAAGGAGAGCGGTTCATCGAATTTGAAGGTATCGAGCACGATCTCGCCATCTATGACGTCGGCCAGGCCCAGCGCGCCCTCCTGGACGCCCAACTGGATGGCGCGGGCGACGACGCCTTCAGAGGCGGGGAGTGGGAGTTCTGGCTCTTTGTAGAATTGATCCCGCACAACGGCCGCAGAGACCTGGTCGTGGCCAGCCAGCAGGCGGTTGACCAGCATCCGGTAGTGTAAGTTCTCCACAATCATGCCGTAGTCCATCGAGCTTAGTTCGCGCCAGTACCACGTGCTTAGCGTCTCCTTGCCGGTGGTCGGTGTGCCCAAATCGATCTCGCGATTGGCGGTACGAAGTTGGTGGTACATCCGCCGCACGTTGAAGGAAAAATCGCGCGTGATGCCCAGCTTGCGCTGCTGTACTTCGCTCAAACGTTCGGTGGGCAAAGGGCTGGCCCCGCTCTTAATCTCACCTTCGATCTCTTCCAGGGCCAGCACGGTCTTGACGTCTTCCTTGAGTTTGACGTAAGCGCCGGTATCGGCCA
>JBNGDO010000147.1:0-13401 GCA_049975385.1 Anaerolineae bacterium
AATTCGAGCATTCCCTCTTGGATGGCGGCCAGGTTGAGCTTCCCGTGGGGGCGATCCACCCGGCGCCAGGTATCCTCCGTGGCGGCGTCGGCTTTCAGGGACACCCAGTCGGCCTGCGTCAGTTCCTCTCGGACGTCCGCGCGCCAGATCAGTGAGGCGTTGGAGATCACGGCGATTTTGATGCCCAGGGGCTTCAGCAGCGCCATCTCGCGGCCCAGATGGATGTCCAGGGTGGGTTCGCCATCGGGGACGAAGGTGAGGTAGTCAATGCTCTCGCCTTTCTCCAGAGCGCCAGCTATCTTGCGTCGAACATCCTCTACAAGTTCTTCAGGCGTGTAGAAAGGCTGGCGCTCAATTTGCATCTTGAGTGTCGCCCCCAATTGGCAATACACGCACGCATAGGTACAAATCTTGGGCGGGATGTTGTTGATGCCCAGGCTCTTTCCCAGGCGTCTGGACGGAACCGGTCCGAATGCGATCATGATTTGTCTCCTACAAAAATGTGTTGGAACATTGTTTCATTGTGCAACCTTAACCACCAGTGCCTCTCTGTAGCCCACAGTAACTTCGATGTACCCGGCGAGCACTTCGTCTAACGCTATGTCGCCCGTATCCACGCGCAAGCAATCCAGGCTACTGAGTTTAGACCGTGTGGCTACAACGATGATATTCTCCCGGCCCACCTGTCTGATCACCGTCGGGGTAAACTGCTTGCTGCCTCTTCCGAAGATGAAGCCGTTGCCGCCAATGGGCGTCACGATGATCCTTCGCCTCTCGTAACGCGCGAACAGATCCAGAATCTTGCGCTCGTTCAGGTCTTGTCCCACCAGCGTCTCCGCGTACACGGCATCCACGCCCAGGAGCGTTTTGGGAAGCTCCAGCGCGTCGGTGATGGCCCGCAAGGTCGTGCCAGGGCCGAGCAGATACAAGGCTTCCGGATCCATATCCTCAATAATAGAATCTGCAATCTCTTCCTTGCGCTCAGCAGCGGAAAGGCTGACGCTCGACGCGGCTTTACCAGGCTGCAAAAACTGCCGCACTTCGGGGACCAGCAAATAGCCGTAAAGCTTGGAAGCCAGGCGATCCTCCCGGAAGGCGGCTTCGTCAATGTCGAGCACTTCTTCTTCCGTCACGCCGGCTCCTGCTATGAAAGCATCCACCATCTCGGCGGCTGCCCTGGCGCTGAGCGCGAAGGCCGCGCTGAAGACTTTCACGCCGGAGGGCACGCCGACCACCGGCAGCTCGACGCCAAGAGCATCACAGATGTCCCGGGCCGTACCGTCCCCGCCGACGAAGATCAGCAGCGCGATGCCCCGGGCCACCATCTGCCGGGCAATCCGCTTCGTATCCTCCGCCGAGGTCGACTCACCAATCTCCCCGATCACCGTGAAAGGCAAATCCAGACCCGCGACGACCTGCGCGCCCATCTTGCCCGGCGCGACGAACAGCGCGATGGCGTCTTTGTGTTGGATGTGGTTCAGCACATCCTGCGTCCGAATTGGCGTGACCGGTTCGGCGCCAAGCTCTAGCGCCTTCTCGTACATGGCGCCGTCGGTACCCTTAAGCCCGACACTGCCGCCCATCCCCGCTACCGGGTTCACAATCAGGCCGATCTTTGTCTTCTCGTCTGACATTCTGCTTACCTCCTACGCTCTAGCGACACCTTCTCCATTTTTTCCACTTTCAGAGCCATGGCAATGAAGCCGCCCCAGGGCTGGGCCATTCTGTGGAACGGCCACCAACGTGGAAACAGCGTCGTATGCCAGACCAAGTGACCGGTGCCTTGTGTGACGCTTCGCAGCAGCCGCGCCAGTTCCCCCACGCCGTAGAAGCGCGCGGCGTCGTACACGGTGGGGCGGAAGCAGCCGGCCAGCCGGCGCCACACGCCCAACGCGCTCCAGCGGTTGAGCACGCCCAGGAGCAGGCCGTGACGGCTCACCCGCAAAGCTTCGGCCAACACGGCTTGAGGGCGTCCGAGAAATTCGAGAGTCGTCACCAACGCCGTCAGGTCAAAGGCGCCATTGTCGAAGGGAAGCCGGATAGCATCCCCTCTCACCAACGACGAACCGCCTAGTGTTTGGGCCTGAGCCAGCATCGCCGTCGAAATATCCAATCCTACTGCCACCAGCCCTTGCTCGTGCAGCCAGCGGGTGAAGTGCCCGGTACCGCAGCCTACCTCTAGAACGCTCCTCACCTGCGGAAAGTGCTGTAACACCTGCTGCAACGCGGCCTTCTCCAGCAGGTCGGCTCGCCGGCCCTCAGGCGTCTCGTACCATGCCTCGTAGTGTGCCGCAGCTTCCTTACCGAAGACAGTGGCTTTGCGTGCTATTTCACGAGTCCTCAGGCTCAGGACAGGCATTGGAGATTGTGATCGTCATCACCGTGTCGCCGGATGCGGCAGTCTGTTGAAATGCCGCCTGTAGGGCGCCGAAGACCGCTTGCGGCTCTCCCCACACCAGCGTGCTCATCTCACCGACCCGAATGCCCAATCCGTGCTGACGAAAAGCCCGTACCGCTTCGCGAATGGGCGGACCAATCGAGGCCTGGCGCAAAGGGTAGAGGCTGACTTGCGCTGTGATAGAAGCCATCTGCAATTCCGCTATTCCTTTGGTTTCAGCTCTGCGATACGTTGACGGATGGCGTCCAATTGCTCTTGCAGCCATTGAGCCTGGGAGCGAAGTGCTTCAATCTCCTGCTCAGGCGTCAGAGCAGCCGGATGCGGAGGGGCCGTCCAGGTTGGTGGCGGTCCCCAGGCCGGACCTGGCGGCCCATAGCCCCACCCCCGTCCAAAGCCCCAACCACGGCAACCACGGCCCCATCCCCCTCTGAAGGCCATGCCGAGTCCCCAACCGGGTGCGCCGACAGCGTAACCCGGCGCATCATAGCCAGCGCAGTAACCCGCACCGCGCCCAGTCATCGGTCCTTGTCCCATGGGTCCAGTTCCATCTCCTGCAGGCATCTCACTTACCTCCTTAAAATTGAGAATCTATTTGAAGGGTATTTTTCGTTGCGAGCTGTTCTCGCAACAAAAACACGTCTTCTATCCTATTTAAATTTCCCGCTCGCGCGCCTTTTGCAATGTCGGGCTACGTTCAATGATGGTATTGGCAATCGGTACAAAGTCTTCAGCACCATAAGCTTCAATGCGCCCGCCATCACAATGCAACGCCAACTCAGGGTCAAGTGGAATCTGACCCAGCATCGGCACGTCCAACCGCTCAGCAGTTGCCCCACCCTGGCTCGGCCCAAACACTTCAATCTTTCGCCCACACTCAGGGCAGACGATGTAGCTCATGTTCTCAATCACGCCAAGAATGGGCGCGCCCAACTGTTGCACCATCCCCGCCGCTTTCCGTACAACCATGCCCGCCAGGTCCTGCGGCGAGGTGACCAACACCACACCGCTCAACGGGATGGACTGCATCACGGTCAGCGAGGCATCCGATGTACCCGGCGGCAAATCGACCACCAGGTAGTCGAGATCGCCCCACACCACGTCATTCCAGAATTGCTTGATCGCCTTGCTGATCAACGGCCCGCGCCAGACGATGGCCTGATCTTCGTCGGGGAGTAACAGGTTGATGGACATAACCTTGATGCCGGTTTCCGTTTTCACCGGTTGAATCCCCAACGGGCTCATCAAAGGGTTCTCGTGCAGGCCGAACATCTTCGGCTGGCTGGGGCCGGTGATGTCCGCGTCGAGAACGCCGACCCGCAGTCCGCGCCGTTGCAGCGCCACGGCCAACAAAGCCGCCACCGAGGATTTGCCGACGCCGCCTTTCCCGCTCAACACGGCGATGACATGAGTGATCTTATTGACGGCCTGTGCGGAAGGGGGCGCGCCCTCGGTCTGCGCGAGGAACGCCGCGCGCTCCTGTTGTCCCATTTCGACAAAATCCACTTGCACCTCAAGGCGCATGTCCAGGGTCGCGATGGCCTCCTGAACGCCTTGGACCAAATCATCTTTGATGGGAATCTCCTGGAAAGGCACAGACAAAACCACCCGGACAGTATTGTCCTCAACAGCGATTTCCTTGATCATATGGAGCCCCACCAGGCTCTGCTGTAGCTCGGGGTGCATCACAGTGGATAGTTGTTGGCGTATCTGTTTTTCGGTAACCATTCGAAATCTTCCTCCTAAAATAGCCTGCTATGAGATTTTTACCCCTTCTCCTGACACTTTATGGACCAGCCTGACGGGAAGTCGCCGGCGCACTTGCCATATTCGTCACCCACTGACGGCGGTACAAGCGCTGGTAGATCGGGTTATTTTCAAGCAAGTCCTCGTGAGCCCCCTGGCCCACGATGCACCCAGCATCGAGCACCACGATCCGGTCAGCCTTACGCAACGTCGAAAAGCGATGGGCGATGATGATCGTCGTACGGTCACGCCGGATTTCGTCCATAGCTTGTTGAATCAAAGCTTCAGTGTGGGCGTCCACGTTAGCCGTCGCCTCGTCGAGGACCAGGATACGCGGATCGGCCAATAGCGCGCGGGCAAAGGCGATCAACTGTTTCTGCCCGCCCGACAACATCGCCCCCAGTTCGCCCGCCTGGCTGCCGTAGCCGCGCGGTAGTTTGGCGATGAAAGGGTGCGCCTGGGCGCGCCGGGCGGCTTCCTCAACCTGTGCGTCGGTCGCCGCCGGGTTGCCGTAGCGAATGTTTTCGCGGATGGTGTCGGCAAAAAGGAAAACGTCCTGAGGCACGATCGTCGCCAGCCGGCGCAGATCATGCGCAGCGATGTACCGCACATCCACGCCGTCGATGCGCACCGCGCCTGCATCCACGTCGTACAGGCGGGCCAGCAGCCGGGCGAGTGTGCTCTTGCCCGCGCCGGTCGGCCCGACCAGGGCAATCGTTTCCCCGGCCTGTACGTCGAGGCTGACATCGCGCAGCACTGGCGTGTCGCCATAGCTGAAGGTCACGCCTTCGAAGCTAATGCTGCCCTGGAATCCGCCTGCAGGCTGCCTGGATTGCGCCGGCTCCGGCGCCTGCGGTTCGCGCGCCAAGTAGTCGGCGATGCGATCCAGCGAGGCTGCGGCGGCCTGGAAGGTATTGTAGACGAGGCTCAACTCGCGCAGTGGGCCAAAGAAGCGATAGACGTAGCCCAAAAAGGCCAGCAAAACGCCGGCAGTTATCGTCCCCTGGGCCGCCAACGTGCCACCGTAGCCCAAGACCAGGGCCACACCGAGCATGTTGGTAATGGTCATCGTGGGAAAGACGGCGGCAAAGAGCAGCCCGGCGCGCAGGTTGGCCTTCATGTTGCGCAGGCTCAGGCTCTGGAACTGCTCCACGGTGAACGACTCGCGGGACAGGGATTGCACGACCCGCATCCCGGCCACGCCCTGCTCAACGCCGGTGTTCACCTCGGCGATGGCCTGCTGGACCTCCCGGTACGTACGCCGCATCTGTTTGCCCAGGTAGCCCATGCTTACCAGCACCACCGGGATCGAGGCCAGCGTGACCAACGTCAAGCGCACGTTGAGCAAAGCCATGATAACCATGATACCCATCAAAGAGAGTAGATCGTTGAGCAGGCTCAGCGCACCGCCGGAGACGGTCTCGGCGAGCGCGTTCACGTCGTTGGTCAGGCGCGACATAATCTGGCCGACCCGCTCCTGCTCATGAAAAGCCATCGACTGGCGCAGAACGTGCTCAAACAGGTCGCGCCGGATGGCGTAGACGACGCGCTGGCCTACCCAGGCCGACAAGTAGCCCTGCCAGTAGATGGCGAGCCAGTAGACGCCGTTCAACGCCAGATAGAGCAGCGCGATCAGCGTCAGGCCGCGCAGGTCGCTCTGGGCGATGTGGGTATCAACGGCGACTTTGGACAGGTAGGGCAGGCTCAGCGTGATCGCCGTCACCACGAGCATCGCCAGGAGAGCGAGCAGGAAGCGGCTTTTGTAGGCCCACACGTAGCCCCCCAGCATTTTGAGCGCCCGCCGGTCCAGATCGCTGAAACGGAAAGCCGTTTCTTCGCCTTGCAGGCGGCCCATAAATCCACCGCGAATCGTCATCGCGCTTCTCCTCTAAGAAAAATAATCCAAAGTACTGAATTCCGTTCAGTCTGTTGACGAACTTGTATCTAGCGCTTCGCCCTGAAATTGCATGTCGACCAACTGGCTATAGAAGCCATCCGCTGCCAGCAGCGCCTCATGGGCCGATCGTGCTGCGTTGCTCCGCGCCCGCTCGATGATGCGCCCTTCTCGCAACACCAGGATTTGATCGGCGTGCTGCACCGTCCATAGGCGGTGGGCGATGACAAAGGTTGTCCGCCCGGCGCGTACTTCCTCCAATGCCTGCTGCATCCGCCGCTCGGTATCGGCGTCCACGCTCGACGTCGGCTCGTCCAGGATGAGGATGCGCGGGTCGGTGAGCAACACCCGCGCCAGGGCGATGCGCTGCTTTTGCCCGCCGGAGAGCCGCACACCACGCTCTCCGACCGGCGTGCCGTAGCCGAGCGGCAGCGAGCGGATGAAATCGTCCATCTGCACCACACGCGCTGCCCATTCGATCCGTTTCTGCGTGGCGTGCGGATTGCCGTAGGCGATGTTCTCGCCGATGGAGGCGTCGAAAAGGTAGACCGTTTGCAGGGCGATGCCGATGGCATCGCGCAGGCTTTGCAGTGTGACCTTGTGGATGTCGTGCCCGTCAATCGTGATCCGCCCCTGCTGCGGGTCGTAGAAGCGGGGCAGCAAATGCACCAGCGTCGTCTTGCCCGCGCCGGAGGGACCAACCAGGGCGATCATCTCGCCCGGCGCGGCCTCCAGGTCCACGTCGCGCAAGGCCGCGTCACCGTCGGGGCCGCCGTCGTAGGCAAAGGACACGCCCTCGAAGCGCACGTGCCCCTCGATGGCGGGCAAGGGCGTTGCATCCGGCGCATCCCGCACCTCCGGCTGCGTGTCGAGCACTTCGAACACCCGCTCGGCAGCCGCCAACGCCTGCATCACCACGTTGAGCATCATCCCGGTCTGGCGGATGGGGCGCAGGAGCATCTGGATGTAGCTGATAAAACCGATCAACGTGCCTAGCGAGATGACCGACGCGATCACGCTCTGCCCACCAACCCACAGCACCAGCCCAGTCGCCATCCCCATCACGACGTTGGCGTAAGGCATCCACAGTGCACTGACGCGCGCAGTCTGAAGATGCGCCTGAAAGAGGTCTTCACTCTGCCGGTCCATCCGCTGCTGCTCGAAGCGCTCGCGGCCAAAAAGCTTGACCACCAAAATGCCGGTCAGACTCTCCTGAAGCGCCGTGCTCAAGTCGGCCATCTTGCGCCGCACCATGCCCATCGCCGGGCGCACACGGCGGGCATAGGCCCACATGCCCAGACCGATCAACGGCAGGAGGCACACGTACAGCATCCCCATCCGCCAATCCCACACGAGCAAGACAACGAGAATCCCGAGCAAGGTCAGCACATTGGTCAACACGATGACCGCCGCCCGTCCGAAGAAATTGTTCAGCACATCCACGTCGGCGGTGACGCGTGACATCAAATCGCCGGTACGCGCGCGGTCGTAGAACGAAAACGAGAGCCGGCTGAGATGCTCGAAAATGGCGTTGCGGATTTCGAAGACGATGCGCTGGCCGGTGTATGCATTCAGGTAGAGGCGCACAAAATCGACGCCACCTTGGAGCACTGAAAGCAGCAGCAGTCCAGCGGCGGCCCACCAGATAGACTGTAACTGGCCTTCCAGGATCAGATGATCCACCGCCCAACGGATGATCCACGGCGGGGCCAGCTCGACGACGGTGGTTGCCAGTGCCGCAAGGATCACACCGCCGAGGATGAGGGCATGCGGTCGCATGTAGTGCAGCAACCGGCGCAAAATGGGCCACACCGGACCGCTAGGGCCGGACTTGCCTCTCTGGCCACGACCTTGGCCGGAACCGCTATGACCGCCCCGGCCTCGGCCGGATTTGGCCGCACCAGCCCCTACGCTGCCTTGCTGCCGGGCGCCGGACCCCGGCCCGTTTACATGTTTATCCGGCGCAGATGGTGATTGATTTGTTTTTGAGATCATAAGATCGATTATCTCTATTTTACGGCACTATTAACAAATTGTCAATAGAAAACGAGCGCGTTTCCTATGGGTGCGAATACTCAATCGACGGGCTGACGCCACAAGACAAGGCTGCCAACCGCCCATTCTGAAACGCACCTTTGCAGTTTTGGCTCTTGAATACCTGGCTTGTTAAGCCTGAAGCGGACCAAAACTGCCACAAAAAGATTGTCTTTTGATTTGACATGAACTATTGGACAAAAACGCGCGCTTAAGTATGATAATCTTGTTTTCCGAATCATCGACTATCCGACCGACAACGATCAGACTATTTCAGGAGACGTGCATGAAAGACGAACAACTCGGCGAGGCCTTCTTCAATCCACAGGGAGTAGCCGTGATTGGAGCAAGCGCCAACCCTGCTAAACTGAGCTATGGCGTAGTCCACAACCTCATCGCGCATGGTTATCGCGGGCCGATCTATCCCATCAACCCCAAAGGCGGCGAGATTCAGGGGCTGACGGCCTACCCAAGCATTCTCGATGTACCCGATCCCGTCGAATTGGGGGTGATTATGATCCGCGCCGAGGCCGTGCCTCAAGCCCTGATCGAGTGTGGGCAGCGCGGCCTTAAGGCCGTGATCGTCGTCACCGGAGGGTTCCGCGAGACAGGGCCGGAAGGCGCTGCGCTGGAAGCCTCGCTCAAGGACATCGCCGTGCAGTACGGGATGCGTCTGATCGGACCGAACTGCGTCGGCGTGATGGACGCGCACCTGCCGCTCGACACCACGTTCATTACGATGATGCCCGAACCGGGCCACATCGCCTTCGTCTCGCACTCCGGCGCGATCTGCGGCGGCTCCATCGATTGGGCGCGCAGCGTCGGCGTGGGGTACAGCCGCATCGCCAGCCTGGGCAACCAGTTGGACGTGGATATTGCCGACGGCATCCGTATGATGAAAGATGATCCCAACACGCGCGTCATCAGCGTCTATGCCGAGGGTCTGCCCGATGGACGACGGTTCGTAGACGCGGCAGCGCGTGTCTACCGCGCCAAGCCCATCGTGATGCTCAAGGCCGGGCTGACGGCCGCGGGGACGCAGGCCGTAGCGTCACATACCGGCGCGCTGGCGGGCAACAACGACGCCTACGTCGCCGCCTGCCACCGGGCGGGCGTGGTGATGGTGCACTCGCTCCAGGAGCAGAACGACGTGGCGATGGCACTGGCAACGCAACCGCTCCCGCGGGGCAATCGCGTGGCCCTTCTCACCAACGCCGGCGGACCAGCGGCCCTGGCTGCCGACGCACTCGACCGGCAGGGCCTCGTGATGGCGCCCATCAGCGCCGCCACGCAGGAACATCTCAAGGACGTGACCCCGCCCGGCACGCAATTGGGCAATCCCATCGATATGCTCGGTGGGCCGCGCGCGGAGATGTACTGTGCGGCGGGTAAAATCCTGCTGGAAGACCCCGACGTGGATATGCTGATGACGATGTTCGTCCCGCAGGCGATCACACCGGTGGACGAGGTCGTCCAGGAAATGGTAAAAACTGGGCGTGATGCGGACAAGCCCGTCATTGCCTGTCTCGTCGGCGGGGAGAGCCTCACCGAAGCCATCTACACGCTGAACCGGGGCGGCGTCCCCTACTACCGCGATCCCAACCGCGCCGGTCGCGCACTCGGTGGGCTATGGGAATATCGCCAACTCCGCGAGCGCCCCGACCTCACCCCCACCCCGGTTACGGACGTGGACCGCGAGGCAGCACAGACGATCCTGGACACGGCGTGGGAACAACACGGCGCAGGGGCCGCGCGCGGCGCACGCTTCCTCGATGCGGAAACCGCCGCGCAGGTGGCCGCGGCCTACGGCATCGCCATCCCCTTCTCCGGCCTCGCCGGCACGGTCGATGAAGCCGTTGCCCTTGCCGACCGAGCTGGGTATCCCGTTGTGCTCAAGCGCATCGCGGCGGACGTCGTCCATAAGGCGGACGTGGGCGGTCTGGCCCTCGACCTGCGCGACGCGGACGCGGTGCGCGCGGCCTTCGCGCGCGTCACCGACAATGGGCGCGCGCGCGCGATGGTGCAGCGGATGATTCCCGCCGGCCAGGAGGTCATCCTAGGCGTCAAACGTGACGCGCAGTTCGGCCCGCAATTGATGTTCGGGATGGGCGGCCTCTACGTCGAGATTCTGCGCGACGTGGCCTTCCGCCTCGCGCCCATCAGCGCGGAGGATGCACGCGGCATGATCGCGGAGACCGCGGCCGGGCGCATTATGCAGGGCGTGCGCGGCGCGCCCCCCAGCGACGTCGCCGCCGTCATCGAGACGCTACGACGCGTCGGGCAACTCGTGACCGACTTCCCGCGCATCGCCGAAATGGACATCAACCCGCTAATCGTTGGACCGATGAGCGCGGGCGCGTGGGCGGTGGATGTGCGGATGCGGATTGACGGGTGATTGGTAACCGGTGATTGGTAACTGGGGATTAGGGATTGACGAATCAGTTACCCATTACTCATTACCAGTTATCGATTACTGAATTTTGAAGGAGAGCGTCATGACGCTAGAGATCGGCTTGCTCTTGGTGATCATCGCCACTGCGGTGGTGCTGTTCTCGCTGGAGAATCTGCCGGTGGACGTGATCGCCCTGTGCATTATGCTAACGCTCATCCTCACAGGATTACTGCCCGCCGAGCAAGCTTTTGCCGGTTTTGGCAGCAATACGGTCGTGATGATCTTCGGCCTGCTCGTCATCACCGCCGCGCTGATGAAAACCGGCGTCACCGATATGGCCGGAGATGAGCTACTGCGGTTGGCCGGCGACAAGCCCAGGCGCCTACTCGGTATCACGATGACCATCCCCGCGATTTTGAGTGCCCTCATTAGCAACACAGCGACGACGGCTATGTTTACGCCCCTGGTATTGGGATTGGCACGACGTACCAAGACGAGCGCCTCGAAGCTTTTGATGCCCCTCGCCTTCGCCGCCATCCTTTCAAGTTCGGTCACGCTCATCAGCTCGTCCACGAACATCGTCGTCAGCGACATTATGATGCAGTATGGTATGAAACCTCTGGGGTTGTTTGAACTGACCGCCGTGGGTCTCCCCATCGCAATTCTGGGCATCCTCTACATGCTCTTCATCGGCCACCGTTTGATCCCCAATCGCGGCTCGGATGAAGAATTTGTCACACCTTTAGGCCTGCGCCCTTACTTGACCGAAGTCTTGATCCTGCCGGACTCGCCGCTAATTGGCAAAACGCTGGCAGAAAGTGGTCTAGGACGTGATATGGATCTCACCGTGCTGCGCGTCGTCCGTGAAAAAAACCGCTATCTCGTTCCACAAGCCAAATTGCGGCTGCAAGAGGGCGACGAACTGCTGGTCGAGGGGCAACGCGCCCAAGTTCTCAAAATCAAAGACGCAGCAGGCATCGGCCTCAAGGCCGACATCACGCTGAGCGATCCCCGTCTGCAAGCAGGCGATATGCAATTGGCCGAGGTCCTCCTGTTACCGCAGTCGCCACTCACCGGGCGCACGCTCAAGACGTTGCGCTTCCGCGAACGCTACGGCATACAAGTGCTTGGTATAAACCGCAAAGGGCAGGCCATTTTTCGCAAGCTGAGCGAAACCCGGCTGCGTACCGGCGACCAACTGTTGATCCAGGGGCCGCGCACGAATATCACGGCTCTGGACAAGAACAACTTCCACGTTATCGGCACGGTAGAGCACCAGCGTCCCAATCGCAAGCGCGCGCCCATCGCGATCGGCATCTTCGTCGCCATACTGGCGCTGACGGCGCTCAATGTCCTTTCGCTGCCGGTGGCCGTCACCCTGGGCGCGATCGGCGTCTTCGTCACGCGCTGCATCACGCCCGACGAGGCTTACCGCGACATTTCGTGGAAGGCCATCATCGTCATCGGCTGCATGCTGGCGGTGGGGCAGGCGATGGAGTATACCGGCACAGCCACCTATCTCGCCGGCCAGATCGTGTCGCTCACGCACGGTCTCACCAATCCGGTATGGCTGCTCACAGCTTTCTTTATGTTGACGATGATCCTGACGCAACCGATGTCGAACCAGGCAGCCGCAGTGCTCATACTGCCCATCGCTATCCAGACGGCGATGCAGTTGGGGCTGAACCCACGCACATTCGGGGCGATGATCGCCGTTGGCGCGAGCTGCTCCTTCATCACGCCTTTAGAACCGGCCTGCCTGATCGTGTACGGGCCAGGGGGATACAAATTTATGGACTTCGTCAAGGTCGGATCGGTGCTTACGGTGCTGGTCTACCTGATCGCCATCGCATTAGTGCCGGTGTTCTGGCCGCTCTGAGGTGAAGAAGTGACCGGAGAGAATAGCGAATTACGAATTTCGAACCACACAGCACACACCGAAAACCCAAAATCAAAACGTGAGAACCAGTTCGAGCAGGTGTATGCGCTGGTGCGGGAAATTCCACGGGGAACAGTGGCATCTTACGGGCAGATTGCGCGCTGGCTCGGATGGCCGCGCGGCGCGCGCACCGTGGGCTGGGCCTTGCGCGCGCTGCACACGGACGACGTCCCCTGGCACCGTGTGGTCAACGCGCAGGGACGCGTGAGCCTGAGAGATGATGACGGCCTGCAACGGGCGCTGCTAGAAGCAGAAGGCGTTGTCTTTGATGCTAGAGGGAGGATCGATCTGAAGATCTTCGGCTGGACCGGGCCGCTCATCCCGTGGGGGGAGGAATAGAAAATGGCGAATGGCAAATGGCAAATGGCGAATGGCAAAAGAAGGTTGACGTTTTAGGTAGTTTGCTCTATGATTGAGATTGAAAACTTACCAGCTTTCAAAACGACACAGGAGAAAAGCACAGTTCACGTGGACACCGAATACTTCAAACAACAAGCCGCCGAATACGCAGTCCAATTTGTGACCTCCGGTATGGTCGTGGGACTGGGTCATGGCAGCACAGCCATCTTCGCGATTCGCGCTATCGCTGCGCAACTTGCTACCGGACAACTCACGGACATCGTGGGGGTTCCCTGCTCGAGCCAGGTAGAAGCCGACGCGCGTGCCCTGGGCATCCCCCTGACGACGCTGGAAGAAAACCCGGTCATCAACGTGACGATTGACGGAGCCGACGAGGTCGATCCCGCGCTCAATCTCATCAAGGGCGGCGGCGGCGCGCTCCTGAGGGAGAAAATCGTCGCCCAGGCCAGCAGCCGCGAAATCATCACTGTCGACGAAAGCAAACTCGTCCCAGCGCTGGGAACTGAATGGGCCGTGCCGATCGAGGTCGTCCCCTTTGGTTGGCGCTCGCAGGCCGAGTACCTCACTGCACTCGGCGCAGATGTTATGCCGCGCCGCCTGAGCGACGGCGAGCTTTTCCGCACCGATCAAGGCAACCTGAT
>JBNGDO010000148.1:0-13262 GCA_049975385.1 Anaerolineae bacterium
CACGGTGTTCTCTTGGTTGCCGACGATGAGCGCGTTGTTGACCCCGTCGAACTCGGCGGCGGCGTAGGCCCGTCCGCCGACGCCGGCGGCGGGGCAAGCCGCACCCTGGCAGGACGCGCCGTAGCCGTTGTGGGCGACGTTCTCGAAGCGGGTGGCGCCCTCCGGCTCGTCGAAGGGGTAGATGACCAGGGCGGCGCGGTAGGCGTCGCGGATCTCGCCGGCGGAGAGGGCGCGCGGATAGAGCGTCACCTCGTCGAGCACGCCGTCGAAATCTTTCCCATACTGGTATTCGCCGTAGCCGATGCGCAGCCGGTCGCCCACGCTCAGGTCGGAGCTGTCGCGGTTGCCGGAGGCGACCAGCTCGCCGTCCACGTAGAGCCGCTGCCCGCCGACGACCCCGCCGAAGGTGTGCGCGATCTGATGCCAGGCGCCGTCGCCATAGTTGACGCCGGAGGAGCAGACACGCTCGCCGTCCGCGCCGCCCAGCCGGGCGCAGACGTTGCCGTTGCGCAGATAGAGGCTGCGGTCGGCCTGGTAGCCGCCGGCGCCGGGGACGTAGTTGTTGCTGACCTCGTACAGGCCGCAGGTCTGGCATTCGGCCTTGAACCAGAGGGTGACGGCGTAGGCGTCCTCGGAGGGGTCCAGCGGCGCAAAGACGACGTCCTGGTCGCCGTCGAAGCGGACGGCGTTCCCATCCTTGCCGCCCACGCCGGCGAGGGGGCAATCGTAGTTGGCGTCGCCTACACAATAGCCTTCGTTGCCAAAGCCGGAGCTGTCGGCAAAGTCGGTGGCTCCGGCGCTCTCGTCAAAGAGGAGTTGCGCCACGGGACGCGGTTCGGCGCAGGCCAGGTCCAAGGTCGTGGGGAAGTTGTTCCGTCCTAGATAGACGTACTCCCACCGGCCGCGTATTTCGCCGTTCATCCCCACGGCCAGGGAGCGGACGTAGGGGCTGCCTTCCCACGCCCACGCGACCACCCAGCCACCGTTGGCCGGATCGGCGTCAACGGCGAGGCTCGTCCAGGCGGCGGAGGGCCGGCGTCCCAGTTGCACCGGGTCGCCGACGTGCCCGCCAGCGATGACGCGGGCGTACAGGCGGCCGTCGTTGGGATTGAGATAGATGACCAGGGCACGTTGGGAGAGGGAGTCGTAGGCGATGCGGGGCTGGGTCTCAAGGGCGTCAGCGTCGGCAGAGACGGCGTAGGTGGTGACCTGAGCGCCGTAGACCTCGGCAGCGTAGAGGTCGCCCGCGCGCTCCCAGACGACGTGGTAGCGGTCGAAGGCGTAGGCTACGTCCATCCCGCCAATCGCGCCGCGATCCAGCACCAGCGTGGGCGAGGAGACGGCGCCATACTCGTTGATGCTCCCGGCCACGAGGGTGCGGCTGACGGCGTCGCCCACGGCCCACACGGCCAGGAAGCCGGTCTCGCCGGCGGCGGCGACGGCCCCGCCGTAGGTCTGCGCGCCGGTGGGAGCAGCGATGCTCTCGACGGTCCCCGTGAGCTGCGCGGTGGGCAGCACGCGCCGCCAACGGAAGCTGTGCTCGCCGCCGTTGTGCGCGGTCCAGATGACGAGACAGACGCCGTCGTCGTTGCAGGCCACGTCGGGGGCCGCGTTAGAGACGTCGCCCGCCGCGCCGATGGCGAGTTGACCGCCGCCAGCCAGGCTGTCGGCGGTGGCCGAGTAGACGTAGACGCGGTCGTTTTCCAGCGCGGCGACGACGTAAGGCGCTGTCCACCCGTCCACGGGGGTCACAGCCACGCCCTCAGGCTGGGCGGCCGTGGCAGTGTGGCTGGACTGCTTGGGATCCCAGGCCCAGACGGAGGGAGTGTGGAGCTGCGCCTGCATCAAAGTAGTCAGATCGATCTCCTGGTTGGCTGCGCCATCGGGCACGGTGAGATTGGAATAGAGGGTCTGAGACTGGTCGCGGGCGATATCAAAGAACATACTCAGCGGCCCGCCGTCCAGCAAGACCGGATCCAACTCGGTGTCGCCGCGCACCCACAGGTCGGGTTTGACGTTGTTAGCGACGGTGGTGGTGTAGACAAAACTTTGGGTGGGGCGCACCACGCCGTCGGGTTCGTCGGAGCCGGTGTAGAGGCCGATGGGAGAGGTGTTCCAGACGTAGGGGTGGTAGCGGTTCTGCAGCGGGTCGCAGCCGGGACAAGTGTGGAGCGTGCGCTCAAACAGGTCGTCCATGCCGTCGCCATCCGCGTCGGCGGCCAGGGGGTCGCTGTAGACGCGGATGCTCTTCCCCTCGGCGTAGGTGAAGGTCCAGCCGTCCACGGCCTCGGCGTAATCGTTGATTCCGTCGCCGTCGGTGTCGTGGTGATTGGGATTGGTGCCCAGGCGGGCCTCCTCGCCGTCGTCCAGCCCGTCGTCGTCGGTGTCGGGGTCACGCGGGTCGAAAAATTGGCCGCCCTCGTCGGCGGCGATGGAACTCTTGTCCAGTTCCCAGGCGTCGGAGAGGCCGTCGCCGTCGGCGTCCCAGGTGGTGTCGTCGGGGTCGCTGCCGCCGTAGGTCTGGGCCAGCAGGCCGTCGCCGTCGGCGTCGCGGAAGAGCATGCCATCGGCCCATCCGGCCACGTCCACGAACTCATCCAGGGTGGCGGGCAGCACGTCGAGCACGATGGGGCCGACCGTGTCCGAGCCGGCGCCGTCCACGCCTTTCCGGTAGCACACGGGGATGGGCAGGTAGACCGGCGGCCAAGGGATGATGATGACCAGGGTCCAGCACTCGACGCCGGGGACGGCAAAAGCACTGCTCAGCTTTAGATTCACCTGGTGATTGATGCCCGTCTCGAGAGTCGTGACCGTGGAGGGCGAGTCACTCTTCCATCCGGTGTACATCCGGTGGCCCCAGAACTTGTGATCGTAACTCACGCGCCAATCGTCCTTGACGTCGCCCAAATCCGCCGACAGCGAGGTCGAAGTAGGATGCAGTTTGTACTTGAAAGTGGTGGAGCGAAGCTGGTCCTGGTCGTACATCCACATATAAAATTTCGTGCGCCAGTCCTTGGGGTCCTGGTGGGTGATGGTGGTGGTGAGCGCGGTGCTGAACTCGAGCTCGGCCCCGTCCACCATGCCCATGCCGGGATGAACGAGGGCCGAGTCCAGCCCGCCCATAGCCACGAGGTTCTTGTCGTCCACGTCTATCGCCAGTTCGTAGGAAAAGATCGCTTTGGTGATGACGTCGGTGACCCAGCCGGTGATCGTCCAATCAGATCCGAGGATGATGAGCACAATGTCAACCAGCGAGACGATGGCGACGATGATGGTGCCGACGATGGTCAGCGAGAGGGCGAACATCAGGATGGCGACGATGGTGGCGGCGATGGTCTGGGCCAGCAGCATGTCGAAGGCGACGCTGTTGGCCGGGATGTCCTCGGTGACCAAGACGTAGATGAAAATACCCCAGGCGATGCCGATGGAGATAATCAGCGCGGCGACGGCGATGACTTTGGCCGCGCCGATGAATTTGGAGGAACTGCGCAGCACGGCCTTGGTCGCCTGGAATGTGGAAACCGTTTGACCGAGCGACCCAACGGCCACCTTGAAAGCCATGACAAGGTTGACCGTCTGCAAGATGGGTGTGAGGACGGTGAAATAAAAGAGCAGCGCCCCCACGAGCACGGCCAGCGTGATCTTGGCGGCCTGATTATCAGCCAGATAGTATTTCATCAGAAAATAAAAGCCGACGATCGCCGCGACCAGCAGGACGACGACGCCGATCATGACGACGCCCATCACCTTTAGCCCCCGGGCGCTGGAGGCCCACTTGGACATTTGGTTTTTGATCGCCCGCCCGTAGCGGATCAGCGTGTCCATCGTGCTCTCGTTGTAGCTGGAGAGCTTTTGTTTCACCATGAATTGATACAACGCCTTGAGCGCCGTGGTGGACTCGTAAAAGCGCCACATGATGATCGTGTTGACCACGAAGAGGATGGCCACGCGGCCAGCCTTGGCGATGGTCGACCAGAGCGGTTTGTCGTAGGTCTGATAGTCCTTTTGGGTCAGCAACTCGTCGCCGGACTGGACGGTGACGCTGACGCCGACGTAGAGCGAGAGATAGTGGGTCTGCCCCACGATGACGGCACCGCCGCGCGCCGCTCCGGGGTCGTCATCATCGTCGTATTCGCTGGCGAAGGCGGCGGTGTAGCGGTCGTGCAGCTCATCCCAGTACTCCTCGATGGGATACGCCTGCCACTCACCGTCTTTGTAACGGTAGGGCGCCCAGTTGAGGCCGGCGACCGTCTCGACCGGCGCATCCTCCTCGGAGAGCGTCATCCTCAGCAGGCGCGGGTTCTCCACCGACCACCGGACGACGCCGCTGTCCTCATCCAGCGATAGGTCCAGGTTGGCGCCCCGATACCGCTCCTCGCGGGCAAAGAGCAGCGTCGGCGTGACAGGGGTGTGGGCGGTAAAGTGATCGTCCAGGACCTGTTTGGTCGCGGTCATGGCCAGCGTCGCCAGGGCCTGGTCCAGCGTCTCGTAGGTGTGGGTGATGACGGTGAGATGGTTGTCCAGGCCCCAGCGTTCGGTGATGGTACTGGTGCTAGTGAGGTGGTTCCAGCGGCGGTAAATCTCGTCTGTGGTAATGTCCCGCTCGCCGTCGCCGGCGATGCAGACGTCGTCGTCGGGGTCGTCGGGGGTACCGTTGTCGTCAATGTCCTCGCAATCGCTGCCGGCGAGAAAGGTCTTTTCCAGGCCGTAGGTCAGGTAGAGCAAGGTCGAGTCGTCGTGTAAATCGTCGTCCACGGCCGGGTCCTCGTAGATGACGTCATAGTCGGCGCCGTGGTCCTCGCGCACATCGAGGCCAGTCAGGGTCCAGTCGTCGCCGTAGGTGTGGATGACCTGGACGCGGTTCATCTCCTCGTATTTGACGCAGCGGCCATCCTCGTACTCCTGGCACACGTCCACCAGCGCCTTGACCAGCCAGACCAGGCGCACCTGGTGGGCGGCGCCCCACCCCCCTCCGGCTCCCCCCTGGGAGGGGGGAGAGGGGAGGTAGCGCATCTTGCCGGCAAAAGCGACGCGCTCATCTCCTATTCTATCTACCACCAATTGCAAGGGGACGTAGGCGGCCTTGTCGTCGTCGTTCAGCTCCTGGACGAAAATGCCATAAGGCTCCAGGTCGTCTTGAGGAGGCAGGTTGTCTGGCTCGCCGGTGATCTTGATTTCCAACATCGGCACCAGTTTGACGTCGCCGTTGTCGTTGGGGTTGGGGTCGAGGCTGTCGTCCACGTCGTAAAAAGTGGCGCCGTCTTCATCCTGGATCTGACCCTGCAAGTCGCCCTGTGGCCAGTCGAGGACGTTGAGGGCGTACCAGAGGTGATCGGGGTTGGTGGGGCGCAGTTGGAACTCGACGAAAGTGGGCATTCCCTCTTGCAGATCATCAACGATGAGCAGGAAGGGATCATCCGCGGTGAACACGGTATCGCCTTTGTAGTAAGGAGAAAGGTCGAGGTTGTCGGGCACGCCGTCGCCGTCGTTATCGCGGTCGAAGAGATCGGGCGCGCCGTCGCCGTCGGTGTC
This sequence comes from Anaerolineae bacterium, assembly GCA_049975385.1. Taxonomy (GTDB): domain Bacteria; phylum Chloroflexota; class Anaerolineae; order B4-G1; family SLSP01; genus DSWT01. The sequence goes on from JBNGDO010000148.1 coordinate 5,533, forward strand.
GGGCGGGATGTCGCCCTCGGCGCGGTTGGTGTTCCATTCGTGACCATCGCCCAGGCCGTCGTCGTTGCTATCGAGCGCCAGTGGATCGGCATACCAGGTCTTGCCGTTATAGTTAAAGCCAGCGACTTCGTCGCCGTCGCTGATCCCGTCGCCGTCCGAATCTTCGACCTCTGGATTCGTGCCCAAGACGCACTCGTTGCCATCGGTAAGACCGTCATCGTCGGTATCGGCAGGGTCATCGGGATCGCACTCATTCGCATCGTTGTCGTTGTCCGAGTTGCCCGAATCGTTGTCGGAGACGGCAGATAATGCGTGGTCCATAAGACCCAATCCGCCAATCCGCTCATTCGCTGGTTCACTCATTCGCTGACTTGCCAGAGGATTGACGTTGGGATTGTAATCCGATTCGGTCAGGATAGTCTTGAGGGCGCGCTGCATATTGCTTTCCTGCTCGCGGGCTTCGGCTTCGTGTGCTTTTGTAGCCTGCCGCTCAGTAAAATTGGCAGCATGGACACTTTGGAACAATGGAGTACAAATCATCGAAGCGATAAGAACCACTGCCAGCGCAACATACAGTTTCTTGGAGCCGGAATAAGCGACGAGGGCGACACAAAAGGCAAGAGAAAGAATCCCCAATGCCGATTCGCTGACCCGCTGATTCGCCGATTCGCCGATCTGCCGATTTGTCGATTCGCTGATTCGCCGACTCACTGACTTGCCACCTCGCGCAAAGCCGGAAAAGTCCACCGTCACTTCGGCGTGGATATCCTGTTCGTCAGAACGTGCAGGGAATTGAAGGTGCAGAATCTGGCGCAGGGGATACCCATCGGCATCGACCCACAACTCACCCTGGCCTGTCATGTCCAGATATTGCCTGGACAAGTCGAGGTCGACGCCGGGAGGAAGCTGACCTTGCTCAGCCAGGTATTTTTCCGTCTGGTCGCGCATGTAAACGGCATAGGCATGGCCATCGATATCAAACGTAAAACGCGAGGTGTACAGTGTGACATCAGCCGCTGCGCTTTCACGTCGCACGTTTTTCGCAGCGGAGAGAAAGGCCAGAAAGTCACCCTGCGGGGCAAACAGTTCGGCGAAATTATTGATCTCTTGCCAGTCCTGTACGCCTTGCCGGGCATAGGCATGGTCACCCTCAACTTTGATCTCGACACCGCTGCCAGTATCCAGGACGCTGCCACCCTGAGACCACAGTGTCAGATGGAGTTGACGGGCAGGCAGGTTGGTTTCGCCCTCCAGGTGGAGAACCTGTGTCTCACTGGCGCGGCCTACGTTACGCACGGTAGACTGAGGAATAGTGATCTGTTTGACGTCGGCGCTGAAGCTGTAGACGCCCGACTCACGGACGTGATCCCAGACAGCAGCAAGATCATCGGATTGTGTGGCCGAGGTGACTTGGGGACATATGAGCACAATCAGTAGCGATAGGCCTATCGCAATAGATACTACTTTCGACAGTGGAAGACGAACAAGAAACTGACGGTCAACGGTAGGTTTCATGGTTTCCCCCTTATCTTCTGTACTTCACCTGACTAGCTTCCAACTCGATGTGACTTAGCGCTTCAATGGCAATCAGTTGGGTCCAACAACTATAGTCGACAAGTCTTGAGCAGACACAGGAACATTGATCGTTGCCTCTAGACTCAGTCAAGGATGAAATGAAGGGTAGATTTACATCCTCCCTTTGTTCTATACCTCTGGCTGGATATCGGCGAAGGCGGCGGTATACGGCAATGATGTTTCCAGGCCCCACCACATTGCCGCGCGGCGCAGGTCAATGTAAGTGACGACCGTGATCCACACCGCGATCACCATTGCGGCCAACGTCCCGAATGAACTGTTGCCCTGTAACCTGATAGATACCGACGCGACCATCAGCAAAATGGCAATGATAAACGCTACTGCGAAACGCACGGACAGGCGCTTAACAGTTACCCATTCCACCGGCCCAACACGTAGATTGAGTTGCTGACCATCCTGTCGCCACAAGGTATTGATCATCCACGAGTCGATAAAGCGCATCCCCCGCCGCCCTTCCGTGCCGGGCAATGTAAAGGAATACCACGGCCAGCGCGGGTTCGGCTTGGGCTTGCGCAGGGCGGGCCACCACCAACGCAAACGGAAAGGCAGCCGGTAGCGCCAGGCCCAGCTCACAAAGCGCAACCGTTGCCACAATGACCAGTGCTGCGCCTTCTCCGCGGCAAAATCGCGGATCAGCCAATGCACCGTGTATTTTCCCGGCACATCCGGCACGGGCCGGGCTAACTGCATCGCGGCCAAATCTTGCCATACGCGTAATGTCTCAGCAGTCGAAAGACCCCACAAGGCTTCCGCCAAGGCTAGATCGTATTGCAGGAAGTAAGGTAGACGGCCCAACGTGGTGAAGGCATATTGACTTGTTTCTCCCAACCGTTCCCAATCCATCTCCAACGGGGCCCATACATTGCGGTTTTTGGTTTTCAGAAACTGGATCATTCCCCACCGGACCGTAATGGCTTGCAGGGCGTTCTGGATTTCACCCCATGGCATCTTGAGGGTCAAAGCCGCCGATGCCACTACCACCGTCGTGTACGGATGATATTCCACGGCTTGCAGTACTGCTTTAGCGGCGGGAATCTGATCTTCTGCAACTGTGGCGATCTGTTCGACTAATGCCCAGGCTTCAGCATCAGCTAATTCCCCGACGGTGATCCACCCTTTCTCCGGTACGTGCAATAACGCCACGTCTTGCATTGCCCGCAGCGTGACCACCACCACGACACCCGCCCCTAGCGCGTGCAGAAGGCTAACGTCAGTAGGATTGACTACATTGTCCAAAAGGAGCAAGAGCGGTTCATCAGGCAGGACGTGGCGCAATGCAGTTATCGCCTCGTTGTCCGAAGTGTATTCCTCGGCTAACTGTTCACCAAACGCCAGCGCGATCCGTTGGGCCAGGCGTTGGATTGTCGTGAACTGTCGTACCTCGAACCAGCGCACGTTCCCGAAAAACTCAGCGTTGATCTCGGAGTCGTGCCCAAGAGCGGCCATAAGCGTGCTCTTGCCGGCCCCGGTCATCCCTAATATGGCAATCCAGCCCCCCGTCTCGCGCTGCGCCAGCGTCAAGGCTTTCAGGGCGTCCAGCTTGGCCTTGCGGGAAACATAATAGTCGGGCAAAGCCGGCACGCTGCCGGCGACGTTAATGGCACGGGTTGTTTCGGCTGATCGTTTGTGGGTGGCAAGCGTCCCCCGCCCCTGCGGATTGCGGATTGCAGCGAGGGTTTGATCAAGATAACCCGCCATACCGGCCTCGCGGAGCAAATCACTTACCCACGACTCATCAAGTTCCGGCGAAGCCAGAAGACACGCCATCATGAATCGCTTCAGAATGGCGTAATCGGTGGGGATTACATCTCTACGCTCAGGAACCTAAAGTACTAACCCCAATACCACTGGCAAATGCCAGGGCGTCCATCGCTCGGGTTACCCCATTGATACGTTTGGCGTGCTGATAGGCGCGCACCCCGGTATCAACCAGGTGAGCGAAGGCTGTTTGTGGACCACGTGGCTTAGGTTGTTTGTTCATCGTCATTGCTGCCCGGATAGTAAAAAATGTCGTGCAAGTGAGGAAAAATTCCTAACCTCTCCAACAACTTTTGGCCTGGTTCTGGTTTAGGATAGATGCGGTTGGGTTTCTTGTGCAGCTATTGTAGAGAAGTTATGGCAAAAGTCAAACTCACGAGTGAGATTTATCTAAATAGTACACGCACGTTACCAGGTGAATAGGTTAGGTAGGCGAAAGGTGTGAAATGTGAAATTGAGATTTGACAGTTCATAAATATGAACTACAATAAGTATATGGAATCGGCAACGGATTCAGAAAAACTATGGACCGCAACATCATTAGGCGCGGCTGCTGGCGTTACAGGCAGCTATGTTTCTCGACTCTGTCGCCAGGGCAAAATCAAAGGGCAGAAATTTGGCCCGGCCTGGATGATTCCCTACGAAGAAGGACGACGCTGGCTAGATGAGCATGCTGCGGAGTCCAAGTCACAAGACGTAGCTTTAACAACTGAAGCATAACCTTTAGGGCACGCCTGGTGGGTGCTGGACACACCCACCAGACGCTAACCCGGCCGTTGACGAAGGCAACGGTGGGCTACCCTGATTATACCATGAGCGCAGCGGTGTGCGACGTTACGTGTGTAACGTTGGCTACCTCCTTGGGATAAATCTCCAGGACTTAGCGTTACAGGGGGATATGACGGCCTACCTATGCCAGACAACGGCACGGTAGGCCGTTTTTGTTTGCCTGTAACCCAAAGCTAAACCTGAATCAACTTTCAACTCAAGGAGGAACATACTATGTATACCGGAATCGACATTGGCTACAATGCCACTAAAGCGGTGACCGAGCGTCGCCGCACCACTTTTCCCTCGGTGGTCGGCACTCCCGACCGCGCCAGTTTTGCCCTCAACGGCAACAGTGAGGCTGCCCTCGTCCTCGTCGCCCCCACGCACGCCCTCGTCGGCGAGGAAGCAGTGAATCAGTCGCGCTTCCTCAACCGTCGCGAGGACCGTCGCTGGATCGAAAGCGAGGAATGGCTGACCCTGTTCCACGCGGCCCTCACCGAATTGACCACGGCAACTGCGGTGGACATCGACCTGGTGACCGGCCTGCCTGTCGCCTTCTACAGCGACAAAGCTCAGGTACAAGAACGTCTCTTGGGAGATCATCGCGTGCAGCGCGAAGGCCGCCGGGGGCAACTCCTGCGCGTCACCAACGCGCGCGTCATCCCGCAGCCCTTTGGCTCGCTCCTGGCCGAAGTCCTCGACGAACACGGGCAGATTCAGCGTCCCGACCTGGCGCACGCCGCCGTGGGCCTCATCGACATCGGCGGCAAGACCTGCAACCTCTTGAGTGTCAGCCAGCTTTCGGAGATCGGGCGCGAAACCGCCAGTGTGAACGTCGGCGGCTGGACGCTGGTGCGCGCGGTGCGCCAATGGCTGGCCCAAGCCTATCCGGGCTTGGACGACCTGCGCGATCACCAACTGGCCGCCGCGATCCAGGCGCGCAGTATCCGCTACTACGGCGAACCGGTGGCTGACTTTGCGACCGTCGTGGATGATCTCGCTGCTGACCTGGCCGGGCAGATTCTCGGCGAAGCTTCGCACCTGTGGAACGGGGGAGCCACGCTGGATGCTATTCGTCTCACCGGGGGCGGCGCGTTGCTCCTGGGGATGCATATCCAACGCCACTGGCCGCACGCTCAAGTCGTCGCCGAGCCGGTCTACGGCAATGCGCTGGGCTACTGGAAGCTGGCGCGCCGTTTGTGGGGCAAGTAATACTTTTACATACCACCCGACACACGGCGGTATGTAAAAGTATGTACGGATGGAGGAAACAACAATGATGGTACGACGCTCATTTACTCTGGACAGCCAACGTGACGCGGCGCTGCTGGCTTGGCTAGATGCGCAGGCCAACTCCAGTGAGACCGTGCGGGCCGCGTTGCGCGCCTACTATGACGCATCCCAGGTGACGTTGGCCGACGTGTATCGCGCGGTGCAGGCCGTGGAACAACGGTTGGCGGACGGGGTAGCTGTTGCTACTCCGGCCATCGCGCCCACTGAAGACCCTGACCTGGCCGATGCGCTGGATCAGTTGGGACTGTGAACAAGAGGAGGTTAGCCAATGCGTAGTCTACGCCCGTATCTCGAATTACGCGCCGATCTGGTTGAAAGCATCCTCGGCGCACATCGCACACCGGGCCGCGTGACCGGTGGCACAGTGGGACCGCGTCTCATTCGTTTCTACGTGCAGCCCGCGCCCCACGTGCGCTTTGCCAGCATTCAACGCTTGAGCGAGGATTTGGCGTTGGGCCTGCGCGTTCCCCAGGTGCGCCTCAGTCGCGGCGTCGAAGGCGTGATCCTGGAATTCGACCACCCCGATCCCCGCCCGGTGACGCTGACCGGCGTTTTGCGCGAGCAAATGCCGCTGCCCATCGCCACGGCTTTATTGGGCCTCAATGAGCACAGCACACCCTTGCTGGCGCGGTTGCCGTCCCCTGACGTGGCGCACATCCTGATCTCTGGGACGACGGGGTGCGGCAAGTCGGTGCTACTGCGTACCGTTGCGGCCAGCTTGCTCCTGGCGAATACCCCGGAGGTTGTGCGGCTGTTGCTCATCGATCCGAAGGGGCGCACCTTTCCGCCGTCTTTCAACGCTGCGCACCTGGTACGCCCAGTGATCACCGCGCCGCAAGCTGCCGTGGAAGCCCTGCACTCCCTGGTACGGTTGCTATCCGTCCGTGATCAGCGGGGCGAGACCTTGCCGCACATTGTCGTCTGCATCGATGAGTTGGCCGACCTGATTATGAGCGGCGACGGGGTGAGCAGCCCGCTGGAACGCCTGGTGCAGCGGGGACGCGAAGCGGGATTGCACCTGATCGCGGCGACGCAGCGTCCCTCGGCCGCCATCTTGTCCGGCATCGTGCGCGCCAACTTCCCGTTGAGGGTAGTGGGCAAGGTAGTCAGCGCCGACGATGCGCGCATTGCGGCTGGGCGCGGTGGCACCGGGGCGGAACGCTTGCAGGGGCGGGGTGACTTCCTGGCGGTGTGTGGTGAGCAGGTCACGCGCTTCCAGGCCGCGTACAGCACGGCGCAAGACCTTCCGGGCAATGGGCATCTTCCTCAAACTCCGCCGTTGGCCTTGCCTGAGCCGGAAGTGATCGCGAAAGAGACAATGGCAACCGGCAACGACGAGGATGTAGCGCAGTTGGCGGCGCGGCTGAAGCCCTGGTGGGCGCAGCACGGTGGCGAGTGGGGCAGCAAGAGCAAAGCTCTGCACTATCTATTTGGCGACGATGTTTCAGCCGGGGGCTGGCACTGGCAGATGACGCAGGCGGCCATCGACCGCCTCACTACTTCTTCTTCGGGAGATTCTACGGCCCTTACATCTGTGAAACGGGGTAATGGGGCGTAGAAATCGGGGAAGAAGAAGATTTTCACCGTAAGGAGAGGGACAATGCGTATTCGGGATAACGGCTATGTCTATTACGATGAACGGCCACGCTTGGGACAACGCTTGGGGCGGTTCGTGGCGCTGGTGGGCGTGGTGTTTGCGGTGGTGACGGCGGTGGTGGTCGTGCAGCGGCTCAGCGACGATGCGCTGGCGTTGATCATTGGGCTACTGTTGGCGGGCGTGCCCTTGTTAGCGATTATCGGACTGCTGATCTTCGTGTTGGCCCGGCGAGGACAGCGACAGCCGCCGCCACAGCAGATGACGATCCCGCCGATCATTATGCAGCTTCCGCAGCAGCCCCAGCAACCGGCCTTGCCGGACTATGGCTTGCCGTGGGAGGGAGTGTCGCAACGGACAGGGGTGCGGCAATGGGAGGTCATTGGGGAGGAGTAGGGAAATAGCGTAGTGATGAAGAAGATGGCTGGGCTTTCTTATTCCCTGGCAACGATTGTAAATATGTGGAAGAAGTGTGCACAAGTAGAGAGTATGTCACTCTCTACTCGACTTTTGCGATAAAGTTTCATTCCAGATGCACTGCACCTTAACAAATTAACAATCAGAGCCAACGCCTAATGACCGGCCAAGTTCAAGCTTTTAAAGCCAACTCGCCCGGTTATTGAAAAATGACCTGGGGGGCAAGCTCAAGCCAAAAGTTGTTGTAACACCATGTTCGGCGAGTTTCCAGCTTCGATTTGTTGCGCGATCCAGTGGATCA
>JBNGDO010000149.1:0-13093 GCA_049975385.1 Anaerolineae bacterium
CCGACGCTCAACCTCTTCGGCACGGACACCTTCACCTATACCGTCAGCGACGGCGGGTTACAGGCCACGGCCAACGTCGTTGTCACCGTGAACTCAGTGGACGACCCGCCGACGCTCGATCCCATCGCCGATGTCACGGTGCTGGAGGACTGCGGCACGCAGACCATCGTCCTGACCGGCGTCAGCAATGGCGCGTCCAATGAAAACGATGGATTCGCGCTGTCCGCTTTCTCTTCGCGGACGGGCGTGATTCCCAATCCGACTATCAGCTACACTTCACCACAGTCAACCGCTCTGCTACGCTTTACGCCGGCTGACAATCAGAACGGGATGGTGGAGATCACGGTTCGCGCTTACACGACCAATCCATCAGTGCTGGTGGAACGTTCGTTCCTGATCACGATCACCGCGGTCAACGACCCGCCGACGTTCGATCCCATTCCCGATATGGTCATTGAGGAGGATGCGAGCGAGCAAACCGTCACCATCACCGGCATCAGCGGCGGCTACAACGAACCCGCGCCGTGGCTGCAAGTCCGGTCATCGAACACGGCGCTGATCCCGCACCCCCGCCTCTCTTACGCGTTCCCGCCGACGGCCCGGATCTACTTCACGCCTGTTGCCAACCAATCGGGCGTGGTGACGATCACCGTCACGGCGGGCGATCCTGAGGGCTTGACCTTCGTGCGCACGTTCCAGGTCACGGTCACCCCGGACGACGACCCGCCCACGCTGAACGCGATACCGGACTTCGAGATGGGGCAGGACGCCTCGCCGCAAATCGTCGCCCTGAGCGGCATCAGCAGCGGCGTTGGCAATGAGATCCAGACGTTGACCGTTACGGCCCAGTCGTCGAACCCAGCGCTGCTTCCGAATCCGGACGTTATCTACACCAGCCCGCAGACGACCGGGCAGCTCCGCCTGACGCCGGCGGCGGGCCAGACCGGCTCTGCGACGGTCTCGGTCTCCGTCTCCGACGGCGTCACACAGATCACCTGTGCCTTCCAGGTGACGGTCTGGCCGCTCGTCGGGCCGTTTGCCTACGTGGCGCTGGGTGACAGAGACATGCTCGTGCTGGATGTGGCCCAACCCGCCAGCCCGCGCCGCCTCAGCGCCGTGGCGCTGCCGGGCGAGGCCAATGACGTGGTGGTCCGCGATTCGCAGGCCTTTGTGGCCGCCGGATCGGCCGGTCTGCTGATCCTGGACATCACGACCCCATCCAACCCACAGGTGTTGGGCAGTTTGGACACGGATGGCTATGCGGCGGGCGTGGCTGTCACCGGCACCCTGGCCTACGTCGCCGACGGCTATGCCGGCGTGCGGTTGGTCAATATCACGGACGTCGTCACCCCACTGCTACATGCCACCTACAATACACCTGGCTACGCCAGCAAAGTGGCGGCGATGGATCGTTACCTTGTTGTGGCCGATAGCAGTGGTGGTCTGCGCGTGGTGGATACCTTCGCGCTAGGCGGACAGGCGACAGTCTGCGACCTGTTCGGCAACTGCACGACGGTCGAGCCGGTGGTGGTGACACCCTCCACGGCTGACGCACTCGATGCGGAATCCGGCCTGGGCGTCTCCATCCTGGATGCGCCGCCGGTGCTCGATAGCCTCGATTCACTCACGATCACAGGGGAGGTTATCGCGGAGATGAATGCGTTGCAAGCCCTGATCGTGGCTGTGGACGCCAGCCCCATCTATACTACCACTTGGGCACAAGATGAAGTCACTCGCACGCTCTGGAGTGCTGTGTGGGATCCGTCCGCGTTAGCCGACGGGCCGCACACGCTGCAAGCGGATATCACTGACTGGGCGGGCGATACCGCGACCGCGACGCTGACGGTTGTCGTTGACACGCTCGCGCCCGAGATCGGCATCACACCGCTGATCACCAGCACGAACTTCCACGCGCCGGGTATGCTCGACCTGACCGGCATCATCACCGACGCGGGGGGCATCAAGAGCCTGGACGTGACGGTGCTGGGGGAGATCGTGCCGGGTACGGTCGCCGAGGGCGCGTGGCGCGCCGCCTGGGCGCTCGGCGGGCGCACGCTGTTCGATGGTGACGTGCTCACCGTCACCGCCCGCGCGTTGGACATCGGCGGGCACACGGCAGTCGTGACCGGCACGGTGGTGATTGACGTGCTGCCGCCCGCGCCTGTCGCCTTGACGTTGACGAGTGGGGGCGCGGTGATCACGCCCGGCCTGACGTTGCGCAGCTTCTCGCCCACCCTGGAACTGGCGTGGACGGAGAGCAGCGACGGCAGCGGCCTCGCGCCCTATCGCGTCGAATGGACGGCGGCACTCACCTCCACACAGCGTCTCGTCAGTGGAACATACGACCTGGATCGTACGGCGGTCTTCACGCCCGCCGAAGGGGAACAGGTCTGGGCGCGTGTCGCCAGCGAGGATATCTACGAGCAACAGAGCTGGCAGAGCAACGGCCCGTTCTACGTGGACAGTCCCACCACGCCCGATCACACTGTGCTCGAACCGGGCGCACAGCCCTATCGCGGGTGGATGGACAGCGGGTGCTCGCTGGTCGGCGTCGACCGGCGCCTGAGCCGCCAGGCGTCGCCGGGCGCGGCTCTCAGCGCGGAACAGGCGCTCTACGCTTCGTGGGACGTGGAAGCGCTGCGCCTAACGTGGACGGGCGCGGATTGGGACACAGACGGCGACCTGTTTGTCTATCTCGACACGCGAGATGGCGGGACCTCCACGCTCTTCAATCCCTACGCAGCGCCGGCCCCCACAATCTACCTGCCGGGCGTCACACCGACCTCGACCGTCGGCGCGATGGCGGCGGATTACCTCGTGTGGGTGCGTGACGCTGATACCGCGCTGCTGATGGAATGGCAGGGCGAATCCTGGGACTGGGTGATGACGCTGGATGGGTCCCAGTATCGCTTCCAACCGGCCGGGCAGGGGTATCCAGTTCCCATCACCGACCTGCGCCTGTCGTTTGCACTGCTCGGTATCACCGATCCGGCGAACCCGGCGTTGGAGATGCTCGCGCTGGCGAGCGAGGAGAACGCGTTGCGCCTGTGGGCGACGCTGCCTGCCGCCAACCCCGTCAACAGTACGCGTGTGGCGGAAGCGCACGCCGACAACACGTCCGGCGAATTTGCCCTGAGCCAGGCCTATCACTGGGATGGTCTGTCTGACGGTGTCTGCCCCAACGGCAGCGACGGCCTCTCCGTAGTTAGCTACCCCGACACGGACGTGCAGGTGCGCCTCGCGGTCGAGCCGGCGGGGATCGTGTACAGCTTTATGCGCGACGATCTCTCCGGCCTGTGGGCGACGCTCTTGCAGGGGGAGACGCCCGACGTCAGCTCGCAGTTGCGCTGGCTGAGCGCCGATCATCCGCGCGTGGGTGCTAACTATCCGTTGACCTACACGCTGACCTATCGTAACCTGGGAACAGAGACAGCGCGTGGCGTGTGGGTGGACGTGCAAGCCTACTATACCCTGCGCCTGAGTGGCGGCAGCACACGCCGGACGCTGCCGCTGGGTGATCTGGCACCGGGCCAGGAGGGGCAAGTCTCCTTTATCGGCACGATTGATCTGGCCGCCAGCGCACTGCCGTGGGCGGGCGTGCTGGCGCGGGTGTACGACGAGCAACACACACATGCCGGTGAGCCGCTGGAGCGCATCTGGGCCGACCATCAGGTGGATCGCAGCGGGCCGCAGTTCCTGGGCATCCAGGAACCGGTGTACATCCTGGCGGCGCGGAGCAACATCCTGCGGGGGTACGTCTACGACGAATCGCCCATCCCATCGGTGACGCTGGACGTGGAGGGAGACAGCAGCGTGACCTGTTCAGAAACCGCGCCTTCCGATGGAACGTGGGCGTGTGCGTTGGATACAACGGGCGCTAGCGATGGCGACATCCTGAACGTGACGCTGCGCGCCACCGACATCTTCGGCCAATCCGGCACGACCGGCGCGCCGCAGGCCTTTGTGGTGGACACCATCCCCCCCACCGTCAGTATCGATACGGCGCTGTCGCAAGCCGCGCCGGGCAGCCTGGTGAAAGGGAACTCGGTCCGGCTGAACGGCCAAGCGGTCGACAATCACGGCTTGAGCCACGTGGAAGCGTGCGTCGATGGCGCGTGCACGGTACTGGGCGAACAACTCTCGGCAGCGGCCAGCCAGTACGTGTATGACGACGTGCCCACCGCTCCCATAAGTCTAACCGACACCTGTCTGGTGCGCACGTTCGCCGTGACCGAGAGCTTCACGCTCGGTGCGGTCAACGTGGGCTTCATCGCGGCACACCCCCATCGTGATGACCTGCACGTCGAACTTACGTCGCCGGGCGGCGTGAGCGTTCTGCTGCTGGCCGACGACGGCGTGTCGGGCACGGACGCGCGCCACTACAACGTGCTCTTGGACGACGTGGCGGCGAGCGTCTACAGCAGCGGCGGCGACGATAACTTGACCGGCGGTCTCTTCGCTCGTGCGGCGCGTCCGGCTGAGCCGCTGCGCGCGCTTGTGGGACAGCCCGCGCAGGGCGAGTGGACGCTGACGGTGTGTGACACGAATCCGGCGGCAGACGATGGTGACTACCGGCGCAGCCGGTTGGTGCTCACCGCGCAGGCCAGTGAGGGCATCCCGCTCACCGGGGACTGGTCGTATACGCTATCCGGTCCCGACCGGGTGGACGCTATCGAACGCACGGTTTCGCTCTACGGGGTGGACTTCGCGGGGAATCGTTCGGCGGCGCTAACCGCGAGCTACATCCTGGACAACGTCGCGCCGGTGCTCGCCGTGACCGGCATCGTGAACACGGCGCTCTACACCACAAGCCTGACTGTACTCACCGGAACCGTCACCGATGGCGGCGCAGTCGCCAGCGTCTCCGTGCTTGTACAGAACGTGGAGACACTTTACCGGGAACCGGCCGAACTGGATGGCACCACGTGGCGTTATACGTTGCGGCCTGCGTCGCCGGGCCTCTACACCTTGCGGATCAGCGCTTACGATGCCGCCGGGAACGTGGCGAACAGCGGTTCATTCGAGGTGGAGGTACGGGTGCCGACCCTTCAGTCAATCTATTTGCCTTTGGTGTCGCGTGGGTATGCCCCAGGTGATTAGGGTTAGTTGCTACTGAGATTAAAACTGCGTGCCCTCTCTTGTCTTGAGAAGGCACGCAGTCGAAAGCTCCCCCATACAGAGTAGATTCTCATTTTCGGCTACATCATCACGCTGTAACTACTGGGTTCAACGTTACTCGATTACGACCACAACGCCAACTTCAGCCCAATTGTAGAGCGTCTCCGCTTCGGGGATGCCGAGGATGATGCAGCCGAACGACGCCGGACGCCCCAACGAGCCGGCCCACAAGCGCTGTCCATTGGCGAGAATGGGGAGTTCGTGAAAGCCATTCTCCACGCCGCCGCCCGCCGGATAGACGGCGATGAAGTAGGGCATCCACAGGTCCCACTGGCTCGCATAAGCTTTCTCGGTTTTGCTGAGTACCTGGAAAATCCCCCGGTGCGTCGGTGACGTGGCAATTCCCGTGGATGTCGGCCAATCGTGCAGCCGCGCACCGTTCTCGTAGACACGCACGCGCTGCTCGGCAAGACTGACCACGATCCGCTTGCCCGGCACGGGCATGTACGGTGTGAGGATGTCCTGCGAGGGGATGACGAGCTGCTGCCCTACGCTCAAGCTATTGTAATCGATGCCTGGATTGGCCTCCGCCACCAGTCCCGACGGCATCCCAAACTTCGCCGACAGGCTGGTCAACGTATCGCCCGATTCCACAGTATAGGTGCGCTCCGGGTGCGTCAGATACAGCCCGACCGTTCCGCCCCCTGCATCGAACGTCTGGAGGACTTGCTGCGCTGCTTCATCGTAACGGAAACCGCGCCCGTCTCCCAATGCCTCTGCTAGCGCGACCAGGCTGTCACGGATGGCGTACAGGTTCGCGTCCACCACCGGCTTGCCGTCGGGGCCGGACGTCAGGCGTAGCCACGTCGCCAGCATTTTCCGTTCGAGCGTCCAGATCAAGGTCTGGTCGGTGAGGACGTCATAGGCCGTCAGCGTGATGGAGCGTGTTAGCAATGCCTCGGCCTGCGCGGTGATGTCCGCGGTGTCCGGTTCCACCGGACGGACGATCTCGAAGGTCAGCGGCACTTCGACGCGGTGCAGGCCGGCCTCGGCGGTGGTCAATGCGACCAGTGTCTGCGATACGTTCATCACGCGCCCGGGCTGCCCCGGCAAGATTACCACCTGGCCGTTTTCCAGACGGATCGTTGGGTCTACCGGCGGGGTGGAGGCTTCCGTTGCCACCTTTTCCAACACCGCCCGTCCGGCCTCGGCGTCGTAGGCGAAGCGCAGCGGCGTGTCGTTGTTGTGCAGCCAGACGCTCAACTGTCCCTCGATGCCGCCGTCGCGCCCAAAGCGATAGGCTTCCTCGGCCATCGCCTGTGCATCGACGCGCAGACCGGCTTGCGACCAGGCGAAGGACCAGCGTTGGTCGCCGTCGGTGAGGATGAGCATCCCGGTGTTGAGCTGGGCTGCGATGCCTTCCAGCGCCGTGGCGGCTTCCGTGGTCGTCATTCCACCGAGGGGGACGCCGAGTGCGTAAACGTTGGGGTAGATGTGGTCGGCGTAGAGGCGATCCATCCGTTGGAGGAAGACCCACAGGCAGAAGAAGATCGCTGCCAGTAGAAGCAAGAGCAGCACCAGAATCAGCCCGCCGGTCAGGATGCCGGTGCTCTGGCGGGCGGGCGTAGGGCGGTGCGTAGTTTGTGCACTCATTGTGTTATTCCTGCTTTGCTTAATCCAATCAGAAATGCAGAGTATTTATCCTTCATTATATCTGGAAAGGCGATTTGGTCACGTAGACGTAAGTGAGAGAACACCAGGATATAGTCAACAACGGGCAAATTTCTCTATTTCGCTCGCTTGTACTGCTTCGGCCACACCACATCGTGACCGAGTACCCGTGCAGCGTCCAACGGCCAGTGCGGATGCCGCAGCAGTTCCCGGCCCAGCGCGACGAGATCGGCTTGCTCGTTGCGGATGATCACATCGGCCAATTCCGGCGCGGTGATGAGGCCGACAGCAGCGGTGGGGATGCTCGCTTCCCGGCGGATGCGCTCGGCGAAGGGGATCATGTAACCTGGCCCGGTGCCTGGTGGGCGCGCGCCCGACATCCCGCCGCCAGAGCAATGGATGAGGTCCACGCCATGCTCGCGCAGCGCCCGCGCGATGACGACCGTATCGTCGAGCGTGAGGCCACCGTCCACCCAATCGTGGGCGGAGACGCGCACGAAGAGCGGTTTTTCGGCAGGCCAAACGGTGCGGACGGCATCCACGACGCGCAGCAGGAAGCGCATGCGGTTGGGCAGATCGCCACCGTAAGCATCGTCGCGATGGTTGGCGAGGGGCGAGAGGAATTCGTGGATGAGGTAGCCGTGCGCGGCGTGAATCTCGATCACATCCAGCCCCGCCGCTTCTGCGCGTTGCGCTGCTGCCTGCCATCGTTGTACCAGCGCGTCGATCTCGTCGACCGTGAGGGCGTGGGGCGTGTTCGAGTCGTCGTTGTATGCGACGGTGCTCGGCGCGACGGGTGTCTCCGGGCCGAAGCCGCGTTCCGCGCTCCACGCCTTGCGCCCGGCGTGAGCCAATTGCACGCCGAGCGCCGCGCCTTCCGCGCGAACCAATTTCGCAATGCGCGCCACCGGCGCGATGTGCGCGTCATCCCACAAGCCCAGATCGTTGATGCTGATGCGCCCGCGTGATTCCACGGCGGTCGCTTCCGTCAGGATCAGCCCCACGCCGCCCTGCGCGCGGGCGTGATAGTGCGAGAGATGCCAGTCTGTGGCGATCCCGTCTGTGTCCGCGCTATACATACACATCGGCGGCATCAAAATCCGGTTGCGGAGCGTCAGCCCGCGCAAGGTTAGCGGTGTAAAAAGATCGGCCATTTGTTCGTCCCCCTTTGTGTATGAAACGTGAGTCTAGATCAATCGCTGCCGCCGATTGTACAGCAAATTGCCAGGAGACGAAAGAGGCGGCGAGTTCTGACTTGTGCATTGGCGTGTTTCGCAATAGACTATGACTCTATCCGAAAGAGGAATCTCGGGCGACAAAGAGGTGAGTTATGGACATCATCGTTATCGGCTCTGGTGTAGCCGGATTGACTGCGGCGGCGACGCTGGCGCAGGCCGGGCACAAGGTCACGGTGTTGGAGCAGTTCGGGACGCCCGGCGGCGTTACGGCCTCCTACGAACAGGACGGGTATCGCTGGGATTTGGGACAGTTGCTCATGGAGGGGTTGGGGCCGGATGAACCGGTGGGACGCATTCTCGTCGACTTGGGCGTGATGGATCAGATCGAAGTGATCAAGGATGACCGGACCTATGTCTTCCCCGACTTTGAGGTGCGGAGACCGGACACCTGTGAAGGGCTGAAGTGGCGCTTCGCGCGCTTGCAGGCGCGGTTCCCCGCCGAGGTGCGCGGGTTGGAGCGCTACTGGCGGGATTACGTGCGCTTCACACGCCTGATGACGTGGGCGCGCCGTGCGGACCTGGTGACGGGCGCGCGCGCCTTGTGGACCAAAGCACGGCTCTTTCTGGCGCTTGCGCCCTTCCTCACACGCAAGGATTGGAGCGCGCAGCAGTTGATGGACAGCTATTTCTCCTCACGCGAATTGCAATGCGTCTTCATCTCCATCCTGGCCGATTTCTTCACCCCGCCCAGCCAGTTTCTCGGCCTGGGCGTGTTCGCCCTCAACGCTGAGCCGACGTTCGACTGCCGTTTGCCGCGTGAGCTGGGACCTGACGCGGAACAACTGTATCATTACAGCCTCTGCAGCGGCATCGGGACGCTGGCGACGGCGCTGGTCAAGCGGATCGAAGCGCTTGGGGGCCGGGTGCAGACCCAGTCCCCGGTCACGCGTATCCTGGTGGACGAGAACCGCGTGACCGGCGTGGTGTGCAATGGCGCGACACTCCCGGCAGACGTGGTCATCGCCTCCGGTGCGGCGCGGGAGCTCTTCTTCGACTTGGTGGGGCAGGACCGGCTGCCGCCGAAGTTTGCGCAATCGGTGGTGGATTTGCCATTGATGGATTCCGTCTTCATGGTACACCTGGGCCTGGACTACGATCCCCGTCCTCATGTTCGCGGCGCGGTGACGTACTACTACGGCACTTACGACATCGAGGGCGGGGTGGAAGAAGCACGCGCGGGACGCGATGGCTTTGTCGTCCACGTTCCCTCTTTCCACGCGCCGGAGATGGCCCCCGCAGGCTGCCACGCGATGACGGTTTATACCATTGCGCCGGACCGGCTGGCGACGGGGACGTGGGCGGAGCGGCGCGAGGACTATGCGGATAAGTTGGTGGCATACGCCGAGGCGCGTATCCCCGGCCTAAAGGCGCATACCCAGACACGGGTGATCATGACGCCGGAGGATTTCCGCCAGCGCACGGCGGTACAGCACCACGCCTTTGGCGGGCTTGCACCGTTTATGAACAGCCCGCGCATCCCGCACCAGACGCCGATTGACGGACTGTGGTTCGTGGGGGCGCAAAGTCAGAGTGGAGGCGGCGTCAACGCCGTGATCCCGGCGGCGTACAAGGCGGCGCGCCAGGTTGACGCGCAGGCGAAGAGGAAAGGGGGTTGAAAAATCGTCCTCAACAGGTACAATAATGGAGCAGAGATTTCAACTAAGGAGGGACAGATAATGTATAAACTCGTACTGATACGCCACGGCGAAAGTGTGTGGAACAAAGCTAATCTCTTTACCGGCTGGACCGATGTCGATCTTTCGGAAAAAGGTGTCCAAGAGGCGCATACGGGAGCGCAGGCGCTGTTAGAAGCCGGCTACGCCTTCGATATCGCCTTCACTTCGGTTTTGAAGCGCGCGATTCGCACTTTGTGGATCGTGCTCGATGAAATGGATTTGATGTGGATTCCCGTACGTCGCGCATGGCAGTTGAACGAACGCCACTATGGCGCGTTGCAGGGTCTCAACAAGGCCGAAACTGCCGCCAAATTCGGTGATGAGCAGGTGCTCATCTGGCGGCGCAGTTACGACACTCCCCCACCCGCGCTGGAAAAAGACGATCCCCGTTGGCCCGGCCATGATCCGCGCTACAAGGATCTCGATCCTGCTGATGTCCCCTTGACCGAGTGCTTGAAGGATACCGTGGCCCGCTTTATGCCGTATTGGACTGATGTGATCGCGCCGGTGGTCAAATCCGGCAAGCGCGTCGTCATCGCCGCGCACGGCAATAGCCTGCGCGTGCTGGTCAAACACCTGGATAACATCTCCGATGATGACATCGTTGGTTTGAACATCCCCACGGGCATCCCCCTGGTCTACGATCTGGACGCCGATTTGCGCCCGATCAAGCACGAATACCTGGCCGACCCCGAAGCTGTCAAAAAGGCGATGCAGGCCGTTGCCAATCAAGGCAAGGCGAAATAGCGGCGTGAAACGTGATGCATGATACGTGAGAAACTATTCACGTATCACGCATCAGTGAAACTTATGAAACGTTGGTTAGATCCTGAGCCTATTGCCGTGCCCCCGGCGCTGGCCGAATTTGTCGGCGGGCATCCCCTGGTGGCCGAGACGTTGGTGCGGCGTGGCCTGGAGACAGTGGAAGCGGCGCGTGCGTTTTTGGATGCGGATGCTTACGTCCCAACCCCACCTACGGCGTTTCCCAATCTAACGCGCGCCGCTGACCGCATCGAGCGTGCCATCCGCGCAGGGGAGAAGATCTGCGTCTGGGGTGATTTCGACGTCGATGGCCAAACGGCAACGACGGTATTGGTCGCGACGCTCCGTGATGTGGGCGCGCAGGTCACACATTACATCCCCGTGCGGGCGACAGAATCGCACGGCATCAAGGTGCCCTCGTTGGAGCGCGTGATAGAGCAAGGCGCGCAGCTTATCCTCACCTGCGACACCGGTATCGATGCGAATGAGGCAGTCGCGTATGCCGCCACGCGGGGTGTGGACGTTATTGTAACCGATCACCACGAACTGCCGCCGGAGCTGCCGTCCGCTCACGCGATTGTCAACCCGCACTTGCTCTCTCCTACGCATCCTCTTGTTTCCCTGCCGGGCGTTGGTGTCGCGTACAAACTGGCGGAGGAACTCTACGCGCGCGCTGGGCGCGCCGATGAAGTCGCTAAGCATCTCGATCTGACAGCGCTGGGCATTGTCGCCGACGTGGCCGTGCTGGACGGTGACACTCGCTATCTCCTGCAGCGAGGTTTGGCCGCACTGCGCCAGACTGAGCGCTTGGGATTGCAGGAATTGATGAAGCTGGCACGCATTAACCCGGCGTACTTGAGTGAAGAGCACATCGGTTTTGGTCTAGCTCCGCGTCTCAATGCGCTGGGGCGTATAGACGATGCCAACGTCATTGTTGATTTTCTGACGACGACCGATTTGACCCAGGCACGTATTTTCGCCTCCGAGCTAGAGGCCTTGAATGACCGGCGTAAGATGCTTGTTGATCAGGTGTTCGCTGCCGCGAAGGATCAAATCGCGCAAAACCCGGCACTGTTGGAAGATGCGGTCCTTGTGCTTGCTGCCCCCGGATGGCCGGTTGGGGTGATCGGCATCGTCGCCAATCGCTTGGTCGAGCAATACCACCGGCCCGCTATGTTGATCTCCATCTCGCCGGAGGGCTTGGGGCGTGGGTCGGCACGGTCCGTCGAAGGCTGCCACATCACCGAAGCGCTGGCAACACAGCATGATTTGCTGCGTAGTTACGGCGGTCACGCTATGGCTGCCGGGCTATCGCTGCCGGCCGAGGACATTCCCACGTTCCGGCGTGGCCTCGCGCGTGCGGTTAAGGCGCAGGTCGGCGCAGCGCCGGTGCAGCCAGAGGTGCAGATTGACGGTTACGTTTCTTTGGCCGAGTTGTCGTTGGACTTTCTGGCCGACCTGGAGCGCCTAGCACCTTTCGGGCCAGGTAATCCACCTCTGATATTGGCGACGCGCGATATACGCGTGACGTCGCATCGCACACTAGGGCGTGATGGGCGACATCTGTTGCTCACCATCGAGGACTCCGATAGTGTCGAGCAGCAAGTGATCTGGTGGCGTTGGGACGGCGCAGTATTGCCTGAAGGAGCCTTCGATCTGGCTTATACCATGCGGGTCAACGATTTCCGCGGAAAACGTGAGCTGCAAATCGTATGGGAAGACGCCCGTGTCTGCACGGTCGCTCGCGAGATGACGCCTTCCGTTAGCAGTGTGGTGGAACGCCCCATGCTCGAACTCGTGGACTACCGGCGCGAACCCCATTCCCTCACGTTGCTAAAGCCGCTGCTGAGCGCGCCGGATCTGCAAATCTGGCGTGAAGGTCCATCTGCTGCGGATATCCCTGGTTGCGACCGACACGAACTGTCCCCGGCGACAGGGCTCGTCATCTGGACGTTGCCGCCTGGTCCAGATGTGCTACATGCGGCGCTGAACAAAGTGTCGCCCGCGAAAGTCTATCTCTTCAATGCTGCTGCCGGATTAGAACAATTGGAGCCTTTTCTGAAGTACATCGCAGGCGTGACAAAATACGCGTTGAAAAATACTGCTGGGCGATTGGATATTCCCCACGTGGCTGCGATGACGGCTAACCGTGAGTCGGCAGTCCGGCTGGCTCTGTCCTGGCTTGAGGCGCAGGGTCATCTCACCATCGTCTCTGAGACTGATACCGTCGAAGGCGACGGCTGTATCCTGCTCCACGCGGGCGGCAACCGCGCCGAGCAGTATGCTGACCGCATCGCAGCTCGGCTTGGTGCTTTGCTTGACGAAGTATCAGCCTACCGGCGGTATTTTATGCAGGCTGAGGCCGAAGTCTTGCGGACGTTGTTGCTGGAAAATGGGCAATAGCAGGTTAGTGAAGCGGTTGACTTGACAAGAAAACAGCTCGTGGTAAAATCTAGACTTGTGTGTGGGGACAGCACAGGCCATTCCCGGACACAGGGTAGCTTGACAAGCAGACGAAGTATAGTACACTGTGAGCTACCGAGTCATTAATAGACAGAGACAAGACTAGCGGAGAACCGTCAAGTTGTCGGGGCCGATGCGGGAGTGCGGGAGGCACAGCATCGGCTT
>JBNGDO010000150.1:0-11634 GCA_049975385.1 Anaerolineae bacterium
TGCAACAAGGCGTGACTTTGCGTCCCCCACCGGGCAGCGGCTTTGACCTTCCCCTGTTCCAGACAGAGCTGGCCTTGCAACAGATAGGCATCGATGAGGCTGGAGCTGCCGCGTGCCCCGGCCTGTTTGTAGAGCGCAATTGCGGCATCCAGATGGGATTGTGAGGATTCCCATAACTGTTGCGCCAGATATAGCCGGCCGAGATTCAGATGCGCCTGAGCGATCTCGTAAGGATTGGCAATGCGTTGCGCGATTTCAAAGCTCTGGCGCAGATTGGCTTCGGCCTGGTCCCAGTCCCCCATATCGATGTAGACGTTGCCAATGTTGGTGTGCGCGATCGCGATGCCCTCACTGTCGCCGGTTTTTTCGAGGACTTGCAGGCCGCGCCGGTAGTTTTCCAATGCGCTCTGCCATTCACCGCTGTTACGCTTAAGGATCCCCAGATTGTTGGAGGAACGCGCGACGCCCAAGATATCCCCTAACGACTCGCGGATGGTCAAGGCGCGCTCGACGACCTGCGTAGCACGTTCCCAATCGCCCTGGTTGTAGTAGACGGCGCCCAGCCGGTTAAGGATCGATGAAAGCGCGTCGTAGTATTGTGTGTTGTCGACGCGTTCGAGTGCCTGTTCGAGCCTGGCGCGCGCGCCTGCCAGGTCACCACGCCGCAGGGCGATCCAACCCAAGAAGGCGTGGATTTCGGCCTCAATCTGTGGTTGTGCGTGTTCGCTGTCCTCGAGCTTGGATAAACCTTGCTGAAGCCACGTTTCTCCCTCTTCCATATCCCCACGCTGAATCCACACACGTCCGAGTTTGAGCATAATTTCGGCTTGCGCTTCGCCTGGCGCGTCTTTCCACTCGTCCAGAGCGGCCTGGTAGAATGCAATGGCTTCTTCGTATTCCCCGATGTGTTGTTGGACGTCGCCCAGGCCCATCGCCGCTTGCCAGCGTTCATTTTCGCAGTGGATCAGATGTTGTGATAATTGCAGCGCACGGCTGTAATACTCGGTCGCTTTACGATTGGCGAATTGCAGGCGCGCGCGTTCCCCTGCCAGGAGGGTGTATTTGAGCGCTTTGTCGCGCACGCGCGCCAGGTCGTAATGGATGGCGAGGACTTCGGCCTGGTTATGGAGATCGTCGGCATAGAGATCGGTCAGTGCCTCGGCGACCAACCGGTGCAGCGTTGGACGTTGGACGTGCAGAATGCTGTCGTAAATGGTCTCCTGTGTGAGAATGTGCCGGAAGGCGTAAGTGTGCGTGTTGACCTGTGGGCGTGGTTCCAATAATCCGGCTTCGGCCAGCCGCTCGAGAAAAGGCACAACGTTCTCTGCACCGTGGAAGTGTCGCTCGATGCTTTTTAGAATCCGTGCATCAAATTGCAGCCCGATCACCGAAGCGTCGCGTAGCACGTTGCGCAGGTTCTCCGGCAAGCGGTCCACACGCGCCATCATCAGGCCGCGCAATGAGGTGGGCGCTTCCAGATTCTCCAGGGCCACGGATGATATGACACGCCATTGGCTGCCTGCTAACTGCAACAGCCCTTTCTCGATCAACATGCGCACGAATTCTTCGATGTAGAAGGGATTGCCTTCCGCCCGGGTCAGGATAGTATCGATCACCGATTCCGGCAGCCCTTCCAGGTTTACGGCATGAGCGAGCAATTCGCGGCTCTGTGCCTGTGTCAGCGGATTGACGTTCACGATCAGGCTATGCTCTGCGTCGGCGGTGGGGGCGAAGGGCGACTCGGCGTAGGTTCGGGTGATGACGCAAAAGATCACCGGAACTTCGCTGGTGATGTGGCTCAGGCTTTTCAGCAGATCCCGCGACAGGTCATCCGCCCAGTGGAAGTCATCTAGAACGATGATAAGCGGCTGGTGTTGCGCTTCCTGCATAAGCCACTCGCGCAGAGCTAACGTCGTCAATTGTTTGACGCTCTCCGGGGTGAGCGTGCTGAGCGGCATCTCTTCCTTGGACGTCAGAGGTAGTCCGGCAATTCGCTTGAGGAAAGGGAGCAGCGCCGCTGAAACCTGGCTCTCCCAGGTTTCACCCGGAGGATAGGTGTTGATGGCGTCTTGCAGCAACGAGCGCATAATGCCGTAACTGACGCCCTGAATGTAAGGCAAACCGCGCCCATGCCAGACACGGGCCATATCGGGCGTCACATCCGCGAGCCATTCGGAGACGAGACGGGATTTGCCCATCCCGGCTTCGCCGCGTACAGTGATGCACTGCCCGGCCCGTTGATCCACAAAGTCGGCCAGTCTCGCCCACAGTTGGGCCAGTTCAGTTTCATGTCCCAAGAAGATGCTGGTTACACCTTGAATGCCTCGCGCAGCTTCCGGAGATGTGCGTCTGCCAAGGACCTGGTAGGTAACGACGGGTTGATCCACGCCCTTGATGAACGTCGCCTCCTTGGTCTGGAACTCGAAGAAGGGCTGGGTCCGGGTGTGTACCTGTGCACTGACGAGAATGTTGCCCGGTGTCGCCAGGGATTCTAGACGCGCCGCCATATTCACGGTATCGCCGATGACCGTATAAGCGGCTTGTTCCTCTGTGCCCAAAATGCCCGCGATGGCTGGCCCGCTGTGGACACCAATCCGTATTTCCAGCGGCGCGCCCAATTGCGCTTTGGCGATCGGCGTGAATTCGCCGGCGGCACGCTGCATGTCCAGCGCCGCCCGCATGGCCATTTCCGCGTTGTTCTCGTGGGCGACGGGCGCGCCGAAGACGGCCATCAGCCCATCACCCGTGAATTTGTCCACCAATCCGCCGTAACGATGGACGCAGGCGATCAGACGTCCGAGCAAGTCGTTGATCAGGTTGAAGACGGATTCAGCATCCAGTGAAGCAGAGAGACGGGTAAAATTAACGGCATCGGCAAACAGCACCGCAATCTCGCGCCGCTCACCATTTAAGCGTTCCTGATCGTGCAGGATGCTTTCCGCAACGACGGAAGGGATAAAGCGCTGTAATCGCTCGAGCGATTCTTGCGCGGCAGCAAGCGCCTGCTGGAGCGATCGAGTATCTGCACTGAGTGTTGCATAACAGACGTGACAGGTGGTGGCGTTATCCGGATTGTGCGATCCACAGTTTGTGCAGTACATTTATTCCCTTTCCTTATTGTGTTTGCTAAGGTAGTCCCAGGATTTAAACTAGGCCACATCAGAGGAAAGTTCCTGCGCCAGCGCCAAAGTCTGGCCGGTTTATTTTCCTGGAACGGCCTAATCAAATTCTATCACAAGAACACGCTTTGGCTATTACAGGAGTGTGAACAGTCGGTGAAGATATGGTATAATTGCCTCTGGCATATTCAATTGACAGGTGATCGATGAATCTCTTCGACGTTTATCCACAACTGGATCGTGAACAGACGGGCGTGCTCAAAGGCCGTGCGCTGCGCCTTATTGCGCTTTCAGGACTGGTGTACGATGGGCAGGCGTTTTACTTCGAGTTGGGCGAAAGCCGTTTCTGGGGACGCCTGCCTGGTGGTGATGTGGTGATTGGCGTGGGGGCGGCTAAAGTCCAGCCCGACGCAACGCATCCGCCACACCGGGCGTTGATCCGTCACCTACGCCAGCAGTGGCGGTGCGACGTGGACGTTTTTCCCACCGGCCATACGTATGTTCTCGGCGAAGACAAGAAAATTGCGGTGTTGCACGATGTGGAAGCTGCGGTACCTTACATCTTCATTCTGACTGCGCCGCAGTTGGGTGGGTCTGAGATGCCCGACGCGCTGGTACAGGCGGTATACCTGCTGCCGCTGCGGCGTTGGCGAGGCAAGCCGGGTGGGGCGCGCACGGCGCGCGTGTTGTTGCAAATCCAACGCGATGCCCTGGATCGTTTCCTGGAACCGGTGGATTGGGCATTGGATGCTTTGCTGGAACAGTCCTGGGCTACGCTTTATAATGCTCACGTCGGGACGACGCCATTGCCCGACATGGCGCGCCTGCGTCCGGTCCTGGTGCTGCGCGGGTTACAAGATCTGTTGCGCGCTGACGCGCTGCCTTTGCATCTACGCGCCGCATGACGCGAACTTTTTCTCAACAGATGAACTGGAACGTGGCGGATATCTCTTCCGCTATTTCTCTTTGACGCGTTTGAGGCTACTAAGGAGGGTAGAAGAACAATGCTAGCGAACATGGTCACACTTTCGCGGATACCTTTGCTTGTATTGATCATTGTCTTGCTTTACCAGCCGGCAGCGACACCACGGCTCATCGCTGCACCGCTTATCATCCTACTCATTATGATGGACAGCTTCGACGGTGCTATTGCGCGTAGTCGGGGTGAGACATCGGTGCTGGGCAGCGTGCTCGACATCGCTGCCGATCGTGCGGTGGAATACGTGATGTGGGTGGTTTTTGCTCATCTAGGCTTAATCTCCGTTATTTTTCCTTTGATTGTGTTGGTGCGCGGAACGTTTGTTGATGCTGTGCGCGCAGTTGCGCCTTCGAGGGGCCTCGCACCGTTTGAGATGATGCGCTCGCCTGTAGGACGCTTCCTGGTGAAATCTCCCTGGCTGCGCACCCCCTTTGCGGTTGCGAAGGCTGTCGCTTTTTTCTTCCTTGCGCTGACACACGGCCTAGCTGCTGCTGGCAGTCCCTCGTTAGCGACGATTACTGTTGTAGCGCAGGTTTGCGTGTGGGTGGCACTGCTACTGTGCTTGCTGCGCGGCATCCCGGTTCTCGTAGAAGCGCCGCGCGCGCTGCGCGAACAGCCGCATCAGGACTGACTTTTTGGGAGCCAAAGCGTTTTTCGCCAAAGGGTGGCCCACCCGGTTGGGCTTCTACCTGGGAAAATATCTTCCGCCGCGCGGCGGGAAGTCCGTTGCTGCGTTGATAACCCGCTTAATGGTAGCCTTCAAGTCGGATGTGTATTGGAACGTACGGGCAAACCTGCGTCACGTTTTGGGGCCGGAGACACCGGAGAAGGAACTGCACCAGACCGCCTATCGCCTTATCAGCAACGCGAATCGCGGTTACTATGAACTGTTTCATAACGTTGGGCATGGCAGGACCAACGTAGAAGAGTTCATCCCGCCGATGCGCATGACCGCTCAAACCAAAGCTTACCTCGACCAGGGGATTGCCTCCGGGCGTGGCCTTTTCGTCTTGGGTGCACATATGTCTAACTTCGATCTGGCCTTTATCGGACTTTCGCAGTACCTGCCCATGCCGATGCAGGCGCTTTCGCTTGCCGAGCCGCCAGCCGGGTTTGAATTCTTCAACCGCTTGCGCGAAAAGGGCAATGTTGTCCTCACCCCGATTTCACCCAGGTCTTTGCGAGATGCGATGGCGCGTTTGCGTGAGGGCGGTATTGTCGTTACCGGGGTGGATCGCCCGGTCAACGAGGGGAATGAACCCGTGGAATTCTTTGGTGCGACGGCGCACCTACCGACCGGTTACATCCGTATCCCGCTGCGTACCGATTGCCTGGTAATGACGATTGCGGTCCATTACGAGCCTGATAATAACGGCGGTGTCTACAGTGTGGTTGCTAATCCACCGATGGAAATGGAGCGTACCGGCGATGCCGAAGCCGACGTTGCACTAAATCTACGGCGGGTACTGGCCGAAATCGAGGGGTTGATTCGCTGTCATCCTGATCAATGGCAGATGTTTATTCCGGTCTGGCCGGAATCTAGCGAAATGAAGGAGGATAGACTACAAAAGTCTGAAGATTCGCCCGCTTGACTCAATACCTGCACCGGCGAAAACTCGCAAAGTCCAGGTGTGTGCTGAGACTTTTGTAGTCTGGGATTATGTCTAAACTCAAACAACTCGACGTTCAAGGCTTCAAATCCTTTGCGGATCCGATCACCTTTGTCTATCCCACCGGCATCACGGCGATTGTCGGTCCCAACGGCAGCGGTAAGAGCAATGTGGCGGACGCGATCCGTTGGGTGTTAGGCGAACAGCGGATGACGACGATTCGCGGGCGCACCGGTGCGGACATGATCTTCGCCGGCAGCAAGAAACGCGCCCGCGCAGGAATGGCGCGCGCTTCAATTACCTTTGACAATAGCGATGGCTGGCTGCCGGTGGACTTCGCCGAAGTCATCGTCGAGCGGCGCACGTATCGCGATGGCAAGACCGATTATATGCTCAACGGCAGCCGCGTGCGCTTGATGGACCTGCGCGATTTGCTCGATCGCGCAGGTCTGGGCCGCGATGCTTATCTCATCATCGGGCAGGGGTTGGTCGATCAGGTTCTGGCGTTGCGACCGCAGGAACGGCTGGCGCTGTTCGAGCAGGCGGCGGGCATTGCGCCTTACCGGACGCGCCGCGAGGATGCAGCGAGCCGCTTGGACGAAACGCACCACAATCTGGAGCGCGTCTACGACATCGTCGGGGAAATCGAGCCGCGCTTACGCCGTCTCAAACGGCAGGCTGCACGCGCCGAACAGTACGCAGGCCTGACCGCCGAACTCACCACGACGTTGCGCACGTGGTACGGCTATCGCTGGGGGCGGGCGGTTTCCGAACTGGAGCATGCCCGTCAGCGTGTGGCTTATCACGATGAGAAAGTGCGCCAGTACGCCGGTGCATCTGAGACGGTGACCACGCGCATTGTGGAGTTGCGGCAGCAGATCACCGATATGCGCGGGCAGTTGGCAGAACTGCACCGCGAGAGCGGTGCCCGCCACACCGAGGCGGAACATCGCCAGCGCGAGTTGGCCGTGGCCCGCGAGCGCCGTCGCCAGTTGCAGGAACGCCAGGAAGAAGGTCAGGCCAATCTCACGCCGCTGCGCGCGGCATTGGAGGCCGAGGCACAGGACATTGTGGCGTTGCAGGCGGAGTTCGAAGCGGCGCAAGCCCAGTTGGCTGAAGCGCAGGCGCAATTGACCGAAGCGGAGACGGCGCATCGTGCGGTGGAGCAGCAGAGGCAGGCGCTTCTCAGCCGCCAAGGACAGGCCCAGGCGCAGGCGCTGGAAAACCGCCACCGGCTGGCCGACCGGCAAAGCCGCCTGGAGCAGGCGACCGAACGGCTGGCGCAACTGGCCCAGCGCGTGGCGCAATTGGAGATGCAGGTCGCCTCGGCAACCGAGCGCCGTCGCGCGCAGCAGGCCGCCGTGGAGCAGGCGCGCCGGGTGTTGGACGAGGCTGACGCCGTGTTGCAGGCCGCTGACGCCGAAGTTACCCGCTTGGACACGGAGTTGGCGGCGGCGCGTACCGCGAGCGAGGCGCTCCGCCGCGATGTGGGCGGCAGGCAGGCCGAGCTTCAGCGCGTGGCGGCGCGATTGGAGGCATTGGAACGCTTGCACGCCGAGGGCGCGGGCCTGTACGCGGGTGTGCGCGCGGTGATGCAGGCTGCCGAACGCGCCGAATTGCGCGGTTTGCCCGGGACCGTTGCTTCGCTGGTGAGCGTCCCCGCGCATCTGGATCGCGCGATCGAGACGGCGCTGGGCGGGCAGTTGCAGGACGTCGTCACCGAGCGATGGGCCGATGCACAGGCCGCCATCGAGTGGCTCAAACGTCGCCGCGCCGGACGCGCGACGTTCTTGCCGCTGGATACACTGAATCCACCGCCCGTTTTGGAGGTCGCCGGCGGTGCCGGTAACGGTAATGGCGTCATCGGTGTCGCTTCGGAATTGGTGAATTATGAGGCACGTTACCGGCCTGTCGTGCTGTTGTTGTTGGGCCGTACTGCGATCGCGCAGAGCCTGGACGCCGCGCGCGAGCTGTACCGGAAGTTGCATGGCAGTTTTCGTATTGTCACGGTGGAGGGCGAGATTGTGCGCTCCAGCGGTGCGGTGACGGGCGGCGAGGACCGGCAGTCGCAATCCCAGGGTGGGGGACTGCTGGCCCGCGAGCGCGAGCGCCGTGAGTTGCCAGAACACGTCGCGGCGTTGGAGGCCGAGGTCAAAGCGTTGCAGGATGGACTGCGCGAGCACGAGACACAGTTCCAGGCATTACAGAAAGCGCTCAAGACTGCTACCGAGCAGCGACGGACTGCTGTGCAGACCCGTCAGGAGGCCGACCGCGCGGTCGAGCGCGAGGTGGGCGCGCTGGATAAACTGATCCAGGAGAGCGAGTGGCAGCGCAATCTGCTAGACGAAGCCGGGCAGGAGCGCGAGCGTTTGCAGGCGGCGTGTGAACGTCTTGAGCGGGAGCACGAAGAGGCTGCCGCCGCACTGCGCGAAGCCGAGGTACAGCTTGGGTCACTGTCCCATGAACTGGGCGCGCTCGCCGGCGATGACACGGCCCGCGTGACCGCGGAACGCCGCACACAGGTCGCGCTGTTGACACAGGAGCACGACAACCGCCGCGTGTTGCTGGCGACGCGCCAGCGCGAGGCGCAGCGGTTGCAGGCGCAGATTACCGCTGCGGCGGAGCACCTTGACGGGCTGGCTGAAGAATTCGAGCAATTGGAGGCGCAATTGGGCGCGC
This sequence comes from Anaerolineae bacterium, assembly GCA_049975385.1. Classification (GTDB taxonomy): domain Bacteria; phylum Chloroflexota; class Anaerolineae; order B4-G1; family SLSP01; genus DSWT01. The sequence goes on from JBNGDO010000150.1 coordinate 8,388, forward strand.
TGCAAAGCGCTTACGACGAAGCGCGCGCTGCGGCGAACGCGCTCTCGGTGCAGGTTCCGTCGTTGGAGGCCGAGCTGGCGAAGCACGAGCAGACGCTGGCGACGCACGAAGGACGGGAACGCGAGGCGCGCCGGACCCTCCACGACGTGGAGCAGCGGCGCGCGCAGGCTGAGGTGGAGGCCAACCGCCGCGAGGATCAATTGCAGACGTTGCGTCGCGAGATCGAAGAGGCGTTGGATATCGTCATCGGCGATCTGCCGGAGACGCTCTCCGCGCAGCAGCCGTTGCCGCTGGAGGCGATTGTGTCTCCGTTGCCGGTGGTGAAAGAGCTGCCGGAAGGGCTGGAACGCCAGATCCGCGACCTGCGCACGCAGATCCGTCGCCTGGAACCGGTGAACTTCGCGGCGAAGGAGGAGTACGACGAGCTTGAAGAGCGGCACGGCTTCCTCCGCGAGCAGATGGCGGATCTGGAAGACGCTTCCTCGCATCTGCGGCAGATCATCGCCGAGTTGGATGAGATGATGGAGACGACCTTCCGCACGACGTTCAAGGCGATTGCGGCGGAGTTCTCGCGCATCTTCGAGTTATTGTTTAACGGCGGTGTGGCAAAGCTGACGCTGCTCAGCGGTGAAGAGGAGGCGAACGGCGACGCCGACAAAGGCGTCGATGGTGTGGAGATTATGGCCCGCCCGCCGGGCAAGCGCACATCCGGCCTGGGGATGCTCTCCGGCGGCGAGCGCACGCTGACGGCGGTGGCGCTGCTCTTCGCCGTCATGCGCGTCAGCCCGACGCCATTTTGCATCCTCGATGAAGTGGACGCGATGTTGGACGAGGCCAACGTAGGCCGGTTCCGCACGATGCTGCGCGAGCTTTCGCGGCAGACGCAGTTCATCATCATCACGCACAACCGCGGGACGGTTGAGGTTTCGGATACGATCTACGGTGTCTCGATGGGCGGCGACGGCATCTCGCAGGTGTTGTCGCTGAGTTTGGAGGATTTGCCGGCGTCGGAGGTGGGGTAGGGTAGCTGGCGCGGCTCGGTTTTATCAGGTCTTTGTGGACGGGGTGGACTTGGTGGGCTGGGCGGATGAGGCGCGTTTGGCAGTGCGGATGCGGTAGAGGCGCTCGGTGAAGCCCCCTTCGTTTTCGAAGGTTTTAGCTTGCGCTGCAATTTGACGGTCCAGCAGGCTGCAAGCCACCGTTATTAAGACCAACACAGCGTTGGCTGCAATTTCCTGATAGGTGGGTGGGTTAGAAGTAGTAGTGGCTGCGGTCGTCGGTCTTGCTCCACCCTGTCCACTCCGTCCACAAGCATATACCCCATGAACCCACTGCGCCACTTCTTCAGCCGTGTCGCAACGGCGGTCGATCAGATCTTGGCGGCGAGGGTCGCTGCGTTCCCAAAGCGGCAGTCCGCGTTGCCGTAAGAAGTCCTCGTAATCGAGCTTCAGCTCTTCCAAACTAGCCCGCGCCACGTTGGTGAGCTTAAGTTCCATTTTCTTCGAAGTTCCCGATGCCTGGCTCCCTTCGGCGATGTTCTGCACACCTGACCGCGCGGCCTGCACCATTTGATCGTGGGTACGGCTGCGCTTGTCGATGTAGCGGTCACAAAACCGGACGGTGACATCGTAAACCAGTTGTGCGATTTGGAAGCTCTTGAGGTTGCGGTAGCCGCCGTGTTTGGGTATCAGGGACTCGTCGGTAGCCACAAGCTTCTTACCCTCGGTTTGCTATTGCCCTCTCATATGCTTCAAGATACGCCCTGGCGCTCCCTTCCCAGGAGAAATCCTGCGCCATTGCCTTCTGAATCATCTTCGCTATGTGCGGCCTTCGGTCGTAGTACGTGCTCACGGCCCACCCGACGGTGTAGTAGACGGCGTGGGCGCTCGGTTCCCAGAATTTGAAGCCGGTGCCTGCGCCGGTGGCCTCGTCGTACTGCTCGACGGTGTCGGCCAGGCCGCCGGTGTTGCGCACGATGGGCAGCGTCCCGTATTTGAGCGAGTAGATCTGGTTGAGGCCGCACGGCTCGTAGCGCGACGGCATGAGAAAGAAGTCCGACCCGGCCTCGATCCAGTGCGCCAGCGCGTTGTCGTAGCCGATGTGGCTGCCGATGCGTCCCGGATAGCGCGCGGGTAGGTTGCCGTAAAAGGCTTCCAGCGCCTTGTCGCCCGATCCCAGAATGACGAACTGCACCTTCATTGTATTGACGATGGCTTCGATAGAACTCGCCAGCAAATCCAGCCCTTTCTGATCTGCAAACCGGCTCACGATGCCGACGATGGGGATATCCGGATCGGTGTCCAGCAGGAAACGCTTCTGTAGCTCCAGTTTGCACACGGCTTTGCCGCTCAGGTCATCGGCGGAATAGCGCGCCGGGATGAGCTTGTCTGTAGCGGGGTCCCATTGCGCGTAGTCAACGCCGTTGAGGATACCCACGTAGTCGTCACCCTTGTCGTTGAGGTAGAGGGCCATGCCGTGGCCGTATTCGGGCGTGCGCGTCTCGTCCGCGTAGGTTGGGCTGACGGTGTTGACGAGGTCCGCGAACTGGATGCCGCCCTTGAGGAAGTTGACGCTTCCGTGATCTTCGAGCTTGTCCGGCGTGAAGTTGCCCCATTGCAGGCCGATGTAGTCGTAGTGCTCCGCGCCGTACTTTCCCTGGTAGCCGATATTGTGGATGGTGAGGACGCTTGCCGCTTTGCCGAGCGTGGCGTCATTCCAGTGCCACACCTTAAGATAGGCCGCCGCCAGCGCCGTTTGCCAGTCGTGGGCGTGGACGATGTCCGCGTCGAAGCCCATGTCGCGGGCCAGTTGTAGCGCGGCGCGCGTGAGGAAGGCGAAGCGACGCGGATTGTCGCCGTAGTCGTTGAAGGCGTCGTCGTGATAGAGGCCGGAGCGGGCGAAGTATTTGTCCGCTTCGATGAAGTACACGGGCACGCTGTCCATCGTCGTTGTGCGGACGGCGCACCATTCCTCCGTGTTGCCCATCCACACACACATCTCGTTGAAGAAGGGCGCGATCTGATACTTGGCGACGTTGATGCTGCCGTATTTGGGCATCACCACAATCACCTCATGACCGAGCGCGCGCAGCGCAATGGGCAGCGCCCCCACCACGTCGGCCAGCCCGCCGGTCTTGGCGAACGGCACACATTCGGAAGCGATCATCATAATTTTCATGGCATTCACCTCGTTTTTAGTCGAAAGTCTGTAATCTGCCGTCAAAATCTGAGGGGTGGGGATTTGGGGG
>JBNGDO010000150.1:11644-12379 GCA_049975385.1 Anaerolineae bacterium
CCCCCCCCCCCAAACCCCCACGCTCAGATACGTTTCTCAAAATCTGCACAATCGCTCAATCTGCTGACTTTATTTGAGCGCGGCGGCCAGGAGATCGGCGGCGACGGTTGGTTCTGCGTCACCGAAGACGGCGGCGAGCAGTGCGTTGTTAATGTCGGCGTCGAGCATATTGTCCACTTGGACGGCGGTTAACGCTGATAGGCCCGTGGCTGCGGCGTCTGCGCTTGGATATTGTACCATGAGCAGCAGGACGCGCATGTCGTTCAACGTGTAATGCGCCAGCACGCCTTCCGTTTCCGCGGTGAGGCCCAGGATGTTCTCCCCGCCGAGCCAGATTTCGTCCTGGATCGAGATTTCCTGGCGGAAGAAGATGGCGCGACGTGGGAGCAAACCGTCAGGCGGTAGTTTGGTCATCAGCGTGGGCGTCTCGCCGCCGGAGGGCAGCGCCGCAGCGACGGCCTCGGCGAATGCGCGCAGTGTGGCATCCGCCAGGCTTTGCCGTCCCCGTACCTGGACGTAGTAGCGATCCTGCCAGAAGGCCAGCCGCCGGCCGGGGTCCGTGTCTCCCTCGTTGCCGATGTCCGCCGGTTCGCCGGAGCGGTTGCGCGTGAAGAGGCCGTAAGCGTCGGCCGGCGTCGCCAGTTGCCAGATTTCGATGCGCAGCACATTGTCTTCGCCCGCGTAGCTCTGCACGGCTACCGCCTCGAAGTTGTAGGCGAAGAAAGCATCCGCTTG
>JBNGDO010000151.1:0-12302 GCA_049975385.1 Anaerolineae bacterium
GACGAAGGGCGAATATTATCTGGCAGATGCGATCAATCTGATGCTCGAACAGGGCGCGCGCATCCAGGTGCGCCCGGCCGGCGTCTGGCAGGACACCGGCAAGCCGGAGACGACCTTTATCACACACCGCTATCTGCTGGAACACGGCTGCGAGAACAGCTTCGAGTCGCCACGGCCTGGTGTGGCGATCATCCCGCCGGTCTACATTCACCCGCACGCTGTGATCGAACGCTCGGTGGTCGGCCCGTATGTCTCCATCGGCCAGGACGTGGAAATACGCGACAGCATCCTGCGCGATACCATCGTAGACGAAGGCGTGGAGATCGATGCGGTGATGTTGGAAGAATCGATTGTAGGCCGTTGGGTTCAGCTCGCGGGCCGCTTCCGTAAGCTGAATATCGGTGATTCGTCGACGGAGTTGTAAAGCTGTCAGCCGTCAGCGATCAGCCAGAGGCATTCGCCGATTCGCTCATTCGCTGACTCTTGATTCTTTTCTCGAGAGGAACTAGATGGAGTCTGATACTTTCATTTCTAAACTCGCCAGGAGCATTCCGCCTTCTGGCATCCGCCGCTTCTTCGACATTGCAGCGACGATGGAGGATGTCATCAGTCTGGGCATCGGGGAACCAGATTTCGACACACCGGCGCCGATTGTGGAGGCCGGGATTGCGGCGCTGCGCAGTGGGGCGACGCACTACACGTCCAACGCCGGTTTGATCGAATTGCGGCAGGCCATCGCTGCGCACGTGCACAAACGCTACGGGCAAACTTACGACCCCGTCAACGAAGTTTTGGTGACGGTGGGGGTCTCCGAAGCACTGTACGTGGCGATGGCGGCTCTGTTGGATCCCGGTGATGAGATTATCATTGCCGAGCCGTGCTTCGTCGCCTACGAACCGGCGGCGGTGATAGTCGGCGCGGTGCCGGTCGCTATTCCCACAACGCCGGACACGGGATTCCAGCTCACAGCAGAGATGATCGAGGCCGCCATCACACCCAAGACGAAGGCGCTTTTTCTCGCCTCACCCAACAACCCCACAGGGGCAGTGATCAGCTATGAGCGGCTCACCGCGATTGCTGCCCTTGCGGAGAAGCATAACCTGGTGGTTATCTCGGACGAAATCTACGACCGGCTGGTCTACGGAATGGAGCACGTGTGCTTCGCCAGCCTGCCGGGGATGCGCGAACGCACGATCGTCCTGCAAGGGTTCTCCAAAGCTTATGCCATGACAGGCTGGCGCGTGGGTTATATGGTGGGGCCAGAAACCTTGATCGCGGAGATGCGCAAGCTACACCAATATCTGATCATGTCTGCGCCCACGCCGTCACAATGGGCGGCACTGAAGGCGCTGGAAGTGGGCGAGCCTTTCGTCCAGGCGATGTGGGCGGAATACAATCGCCGCCGCACGCTGGTCGTAGACGGCCTCAACGCGATAGGTCTGGCGTGTACCGAACCGCACGGCGCGTTCTACGCCTTCCCGTGCATCCAAAGCACCGGCTTCGACGATGAATTATTCGCCGAGAGATTACTACAAGAAGAGCACGTCGCCGTGATCCCGGGACGAGTTTTCGGAGCGTCTGGTGTGGGCTTCGTGCGAATGTCTTATGCCACGGCTTATGAGAAGCTGGAAATCGCGCTGGAGCGGATTGCAGGGTTTGTGCAACGCAACCGGTAACGTAGTGACGACTTCAATCGCTTTGTGAGCGGCTGGAGTCGCTACTACGCAGGAAGAAGATAGGGCCTAACCACTCAAATTCTTGCTCAACAAGCGAGAAAACGGGCTGCGAAAAGCCTTTTTGGTTCCGGTTTGTCCGGGTTAGGGTTATGGAAAACAAAGTCGCATACGAAGCCGTCATCGGCCTTGAGGTCCACGCGCAGATTCATACGCGCTCGAAGATGTATTGTGCCTGCCCGGTGGTCGCGGATACGGGCGACGTGCCGCCCAACACGCAGGTGTGCCCGGTGTGCCTGGCGCTGCCGGGGACGCTGCCGGTCGTCAACCGCCGCGCAGTCGAGTTGGGCATTATGACGGGACTGGCACTTGGATGTACGATCAACCCGGTCAACGTCTTCGCGCGCAAATCATATTTCTATCCCGACCTGCCGAAGGGGTATCAGATCTCGCAATATGAGCTGCCGCTGGCAGTCGACGGCATGCTGGAGATTGAAACAGACGCCGGGGCGCAGCGCATCGGCATCACGCGCACGCATCTCGAAGAGGACACGGCGAAACTCTACCATCAGGAGGACGGATCGGCGTTGGTGGACTTCAACCGGGCGGGCATCCCGCTGATCGAGATCGTCAGTGAGCCCGACCTGCACACGGTTGAAGCGGTCCAGGCCTACGCGACGACGCTGCGCGACGTGTTGATCTACCTCGGCATCAATGCTGGCGACATGGAGAAGGGCGAGATGCGCTTCGAGGCCAACGTCAGCCTCCGCCCGGTGGGGTCCACGGCGCTGGGGACCCGTACGGAGATCAAGAACCTAAACTCCTTCCGCGCGCTGGCATCCAGTGTCGCCTACGAGATTGAGCGACAGAAAACGGTGCTGGCGGACGGCGGTACAATCACCCAGCAGACATTGGGCTGGGACGAGGCCGCCGGACGGACGTATCCACAGCGCAGCAAAGAAGAGGCGCACGATTATCGCTATTTTCCCGAACCGGACATCCCGCCGCTGGAGATTGCGCCGGAATGGATTGAGGCGCTGAGGGCGCGCGTACCCGAACTCCCACTGGCAAAAAAGCGCCGTCTAATAGCTGAGTATGGCATCCGCCCGTACGATGCGACGCTGTTGGTAGGCGACCAACGCGTTGCCAACTATTTCGAAACCGCCGCCGGGAGCGCGCGCGCACAAGGTGTTGCGCCACAGGACGTCGCCAACTGGGTGAGCGGGGAACTCTCCCGTATCCTGAACGCTACCAACACCCCGATCGACGCCTGCAAGACGACGCCGGTGCGCCTGGCGGCACTGCTCGCGTTGGTGCACGAGGGGACGGTCAGCGTGACGGCAGCGAAGACAGCGCTGGGCGCGATGTGCGAAACGGGCGATGCGCCGGAGGACGTCGTCCACCGCCTGGGATTGACACAAATTTCGGATGCCGACGCGCTCACAGCGCTCGTCGACGCCGCATTGGACGCGCATCCGGACCAGGTACAGCAGTACCTCGATGGCAAGACGAATATCCTGGGGTGGCTGGTGGGACAGGTGATGCGGGCCTCAAAAGGCAAAGCCAATCCGCAGGACACGCGAAACTTATTGCAGCAGGCTTTGGAGCGCAAAAGACTCCACAGGTCTTAAAATTGCGATCAGAGACCGGTCACAGCAGATTTAGATCAAACTGGACACTGGTAGATTAACGCAAGAAGATGTGCGAAAAAGCCAGACCTCCAGTCAGCATGTAGAAGCACATATCAGATTAAGGAGAAGTGTTATGGCTAAACATGAAGAAATGAATCCTTTCAAATTGGCACAGGCGCAGTTTGACCATGTTGCCGAACAGATGGGATTGGAACAGGCGGTACGCGATATGTTGCGCTGGCCACTGCGCGAGTTCCGCTTCCAACTACCGGTGCGGATGGACGACGGCTCGATCAAGGTCTTTTTCGGGTTCCGTGTGCAGCATAACGACGCGCGTGGCCCGGCGAAAGGCGGTATCCGCTTCGCAGCCAATGAGACGCTGGATACGGTGCGCGCGCTCGCCACGTGGATGACGTGGAAATGCGCCGTGGCTGACATCCCACTCGGCGGCGGGAAGGGGGGCGTCGTGGTGGACCCGTCCGAGCTCTCGACCGGCGAGAAGGAACGCCTGTGCCGCGAGTGGATCGACGCCATCTGGAAGAACCTCGGCCCACGCAACGACGTACCCGCACCCGATGTGGGCACCACGTCTCAGATGATGGGTTGGATGATGGACGAATATTCCAAGCTGCGCGGCGAATACGTACCGGGCGTGATTACCGGCAAACCGGTGGGGGGCGGCGGCTCATTGGGACGCACCGCTGCCACCGGGTTCGGCGTCGTCGTCACCGTCCGCGAGGCGATGAAGCATCTGGGGATCAGATCGACCGGACAAACGGCCTCGATCCAGGGATTCGGCAACGTCGCACAGTATGCCGCCAGGACGTTCATCGAAATGCTGGGGGGGCGGGTAATCTGCGTGTCGTGCTGGGATCGCGCCGACCGCACCGCGTATACTTTCACCAAAGATGAAGGCATCGATCCCTACTTTCTGCAAAGTATCACCGATCAGTACGGCACGGTGGACAAAGCCAAGGCCCAGGATGCCGGCTACAGTGTCGAAGACGGCGACGCCTGGCTGAGCAAGGACGTTGATGTTCTCATCCCAGCAGCAGTGGAGGGTGTTATCACCGGGGACAATGTGCAAAACATCAGCTCGCACGTAAAGATTCTCGCCGAAGGCGCTAACGGGCCAACGATGCTGGAGGCCGACGCGGTGCTCAAGGAGCGCGGCGTTTTCGTCATTCCCGACTTCCTGTGCAACGCCGGTGGGGTCACGTGTTCCTATTTCGAACAGGTGCAAAACGACATGAACTACTACTGGTCGGAAGAGGAAGTGCTGGAGAAACTGGATCAGAAAATGGCCTCAGCATTCAAGGCTGTCCTGGAAATGTCACTGGAGAAGGATCTTTATATGCGCGACGCGGCCTATTGGGTGGCAATTGCCAGCGTCGAACGGGCAATGCGCTTACGAGGATGGTTGTAATTTTACCTTTTTGACCGGGTTTTCAGGATGGAACAACGCTTTCATCCTGTCAACCCGGTCAAAAGTGCCCGGTAGTTGCTCAATCTTGGCTCAGACGCTCGAAGACAGTCAATATGATCCACAAGAGCAGAAAAACGCCTGCGCCGGGCAACAGACATAACAACCCGGTAAACATGGCGGGCCATCCATAAACCAGACCGATCACCACGCTGCCGATCAGCACTAACATAAGAATGATAGCCAGGACCAGACGACGCTCGGTCTGACGGCGATAAGCACGTGTATCAGTGGGTTTGTTTGGGCGGTTGACCATTGACTTCTCCGAGGATGAAAAAAACCGGGATTTTGTGAAAATACATTTTCCAAAATCCCGGTTTTTCGAACAAAGTACGCTGCTAATAACGCAACAATGCGCCGATGTGGGCGCTATTTAGCAAACCGTCATCGACCACCTCGACAGTTCCGCCCTTCTCGACAGCCTGGCTGATGACGGCTTCGGCGGCATCGGGGATTTCCACGATATCGCTCTGGCAGAAGATACATTTTTCCAGCGGCTGTGTTGTCAGATACCCACAGCCCGTGCAGCGATAGCCCGGTGCGTGGAAGTCGCGTTCGACGACCAGAACCTGGGTGCGCCCCTCGTGTGTTACACTCAACGTCTGATCCAGCCCAATCACGCCGTTCATCCCCTTGGCAGCCGCCGTAACGACAGCTTGCACCAACTCGCGCCGTCGTTCGTCCTCCAAATCTTTGAGGAGCGCAAAGGCGGACTCACGGATTTCAATATCGCCGGCCTCCATATTGGCATTGAACGTCCCCACGACGATTTCCTGAAGCTTCACGGGCAAGAGATCGCGGAATTGCGCAACCGTATAGTCGGCACCCGCCAATAGCAAGCGCCGTGGGGGATGCTCTTGACAGAAGTCAGCCAGTGCTGCTGCCACATCACGCAGATTGCGATGCACCAACTCCGCCTCTTTGCGGCCCGAAGCCTGTGAGCCACCGCGCATTCCCACTACGGAGGATCCGCGTCCTCTGCGGACGCTGCGAATATCTTCACCTACCGCGCCCTCCTGCGCGATCAATTCGCCCATCTGGAACAAAAAGAAACGTCCGCCCTGCCGGTCCACCAAAGCGACGGCGTAACGCCCGTAGAAGCCATCCAGTTCCACCAACGGGGAAATATATGGCTTGCGCGCCGCCGTGATGCCATTGCGTACTGGGACCGCCAACGGAAAAACGTACCATATCCCCTCGGCCTGACGCGAAAACATGACCAAACCACGCCCGGACCAGTCATACTCCAGATCAACGTACCGTTTTACGGCGTTGATGTCTTCGTCATCGACCTGGCCTTCAGCCTGTTTTAGCATTTCGCGCAACGCCAAGCGGTACTCTTCGGCAGCATGCTGTGTGGGGTCGACGTTCAAGTAGAGGCTCAAAATCGGACCACTTGCTTCGATAGTAGCCAATTCTCTCAGCGATTTTTCATCAAACATAGCCTTTTCCTTTCTCCAAACGGATGTGTATATTATGGTGACGAAGTGCCACTATAACCGTAAGAGAACTTCCTTCGCGAACATCACCTCCTCGTGATAAGATATGTTGCCTACCCCGGATAGACCGGGATTAGATAGATTTTCATTGTACGTGTTCTTGCCTGTTGTGCAAGGATTTCGCACATTGCGCTCAATAAACACACTGCGGGTGACATCTTTTCAGATGGCCCGCAGTGTGTTTATGGTTATTCTGTTGGGGGCATCAACTCTGTATTTTTGCATAAGCCCGAGCCCTGTTCCAAAATTCACCTTCATTGTAAGGATTTTTCGCGCGGATGTCAAGTGTAATTTGTCCATCATCTACTAGCAAGGCTATTTTCTTTTTTCTTATTCCATGCTAAAGTGGGTTAAGGAACCAGTACTGCTCGTACTTGTTGCTTCAGCGATAACGCAAGGAGGTTTGCGCATGCTTCTACGGTTCATAGTCCTGGCAGTGTACGTCGCGGCATTCATCGCGCTACGCACGTATTTACGGGATCATCCTCCACACTTCGAAGGTAAGTATATCTACGAATTCGAACGGCTAGGGCAGGCATTGGTACGGATGTGGGGGCTTTTGCTATGGCCTCTGCTCGGCCTGATATGGATCGGAACCATGCCTATCCCGGCTTTGATCATCATCAGTTTGAGCTTTCTCATACCACTCGACATCTTCCTGGTTTTCTTCACCATTGCCGGTGTGCTTGAACCTTCTTCGAGATCGCTGATCGACAAGCTTTTCTCCTGGCTACCGGCTCTATGCTTCATATTCTTCACACTACTCATCTTCTTGGCCCTGGTTGCCTATGCATTCCCATTCTGGCAGTTTATGGTCTTCCTGGCATTTGTGACCATCCCTCCTGCTCTGGCTGTGATTTTGGTGATGTGGGCAGCCCCCAGCATCATTCCCACGGCCCCCGATCAACCCAGACAAGTGTTTCAGAAATTACAGCATTTCATTGGATTCTTCGCCACCTTCCCCAAACCGAGTTGGGTGGTTGAGGATGGTAAGATAAAAACACGCATCAAGGGCAATCCTTTCTTTGGCGTAGGCCCAGGTTGGTTGATGACGGAGCCGGAAAATCTCGTCGTCATCAAAGGTGGCACCGATATTAAACGCATCGTGGAACCCGGGGTTATGTTTACCGGGCCTACGGAGTCGCCTTACCAGGCCATCGACTTGCGCAACCAGATTCGCCTTACGCGCATCGATGCGCGCACGCAAGATGGCATCGAAGTCAACCTCCCCATCTCATCGCTGTTTCGCATCGATCCGGGATACAAAACAATCACGCTCGAAGGTCTGGAGAATCAGGAACCCTGGCCCTATCGCAACCAACGCGACATCTATCAGATCGTCTTCTACGAAGAAGTCGATCCTACCGGCAAAACACCGCTAGAAGCGCATCAAGTCCGCCCCTGGGATGACATCCCCCTTAAGGCAGCCATCAATCGCGTCAAGCAGGTGATTCCCGAATACAGCCTGGAACAACTCTACAGCATCGTCCCTGAAACCGGTAGCATCGATCCCGAGACCGGCAAGATCATTCCCGAAACCGGCGATTTAACCCGCACGGCGATCACGATGAGAGTGCGTGAGACCGTGAAAGCTGCGGTCGAACCCCTTGGCTTTCAAATCCTCGGCGGTGGCGTCGGCAACAAAATTATGCCGACCAATCCCGATGTCATCAAAAAGCGCGTTGAAATCTGGAAAGCAAGTTGGATCAGCAAAGTTATGGACTGGGAAACCGATGCGCAAATCCAAAGCCTCAAGGACTCCTCGCGTATCCGCAGCGATGCACGCGTTGAATTGCTCTCCCAGATCCTGGAACAAACGTCGATGAAGCTCGAGGCTACGGAAAATGCCAGCCGCTATGTGGCTCATCATTTGCTGGAAAATCTACTTCATCTGGCCCGCAATTCGCAGGTGAGAGAATTGTTGCCTGAAACTGCTTTGCCGACCCTGACCCAGCTTCAACAATTGACAAAGGAAGAGTGAGCGATGCGTTCAGAGAATGAATCCCCAGGCCTGATCTCGTTATTTGCGGTTATGCTGATTGCGTTCCTGGCCTTCACAGTATTCTTAATCGTCGCGTTCTTCCCGACGATTTTCCGCGAAGAGCCTCGTTTTCATCCACTGAACCTGCTCCTTTTCAGCGCAGGTTTCGCCATCTATTTGTTCTTTTCGATCTCCACCGTACTACAATTATTGACCCAATTCGCCGAACAATTCCACGATTTGTCCCGCGAAGAGGCCGAGCACTTAAGTTCCTACCTCCTTGCAGGATTGCCTATCGGACCACCCAAACGCCCGATTCTACGCATTCAGGAAGGCCATACGCTCCCCGACGGCCCGCTTGTGATGTACATGGACAAAGTCGGTGGTCCGGGCTACTTCAGCGTCGCACACGACAGCGCCATCGTCACAAGCAGGCTAGGAAAACTACAGCGCGTCCTCGGCCCTGGCTTTTACAAAGCCAAACCTTTCGAAAAAGTGTGGGACGTCATCGACCTGCGCCCGCAGCGCCGCAGCTTGCGCGTCGAGTTTATGACCACGGATGGGATTCCAGCCTATTGCGATGCAGAAATTCGTTTCCAGGTCGCCGGTCCCAACAGGGCAGATTTTTATTATCCACACGAGGGAAACATCCCTCCACAGCCTTATCCCTTCAATCCCGCTATCATCCTCAAGCTAGCAACTGCGAAGTATGTGAAAAGTCGCGAGGGCGCAGGACGCGTTCAGGACTGGCGCATCGGACTGGTCAGGGGTGCACTTGACGGCATCCTCCGAGATACGCTCGAAAGATACAGCCTCGATCATTTCTTTAACCCCCGTTACTGGGCGCTGCAAAACGATGGGACAGCCGACAAAACCTCTCCCCCACCTGAAAAGCCCGTCGAGTTGCTGGAAATTCAAGCCAGAACTGAGGAAGCGGTCAAAAGGGTGGCTGCAGAACGTGGGATCGTCGTGGATACGGTACAGTTAGGGCCGATACTGCCGGATGAAGAAGCTATCTCGCGCCAGTGGTTGGAATTCTGGCAGGCTAAGGCGCAGCGCCCGGTGACCGCTTACAGCCTTTCGGAAGATGCCCGGCGACAAAAATTGTTGGAGAAAACCAGCGTGGATGCCCAGGTCGAGCTGGTGACCAGTATGTTGAGCAAACTCCAAGATTTGGATCAACAGAAAAGCGATGTGCCGGCGCAGCTCATCGTGATGAGTTTTATGGACGTTCTGCGCACGATGTCGGATCGGGATCCTGCCGTGCAGTTGTTGATGTACCAGCAGGCCGAGAGCCTGATGCGCATCATCAATGCTGTACAAAAAGATAGAGCACCTTTTGGTCCACCCACCTCACAAGTAGCGTTGCCAACCGAGTCTTGATCCACGTAACCTTCAAGAAATCAATCAATGTAATTATGGAGTACATGCGATGCGCTTAGTTTCTATTCCCATAGGATTGACCCCGCACAGCTTACTGGCACTGCGCGGGCTATCGACTTCTCTGACCGATCAGTTGAATGCCACAATCAGCCAGAGTATCGATAGCGGGCGCTATGAAGACGCCCTTACGACAACAGAGCGAATTTTTCCTACTGCACGAAGCACGCGGGATCAAAATGCCCAGGCGCTGGTGTATCTGTACCAGGCTGAGGTGCTGCACAGGATGTTGCGCTGGGAAGAGGCGCTGGCACACACACAGCGGGCATTGAACTGGCTCCACGCTGAGGTTACGCAAGTGGCGGGTTACAACAAGGCTGTAGCACTGTATTTCGAGGGGCTGCTCCACTTCATATTGCGCGCGGACACGGCTGCTTTGCGGGCCTTCAACGCTGCGCAGGAAACCCTGGTGGAAAGCGAGCGTTTCTGGGGATTCGAAAAAAACATCGCGCGCAGCACCAATTGCCGGACCCTGGCCCGTTGGATATCCAAGCTACAAGGACTGGCCTCAGACATGCCCTCAGGTGAGTTGGTGATGATTGTACCTGCGTATGAAATGGTCAACCGCACTCTGATCCTCATCGATGCGCTGTCCATTACGCCATTTCTGGTACAATTGCCAAGAGATGTAGTCGACGATTATCTACCGGAAAACTACGTACCTTTGGACATCGAAGCAGTTCTATTCCTCCAATTGTGGCCTGACATTCATTATCTGGCTTTGAAAATCTTGCATGACGGCGAACTGGTGCGTCAGAGCCGGATCGGCGATATGCTTTTGATCGAAGCTACCTCTTCTGTCCCCCCGCAAGAGGTAACGCTAACCCGTGATATGCCGTTCGTACGCCGTACAGACGGAAAAATCATCTTCGGTCCTTATGAACAGCAGAATGAGATCTCTTCTGGAATTCCGCGCATCCTGATCAGACAAGAGGAGGATGACCTATGAGCGGAGGACGCAACTACGCTGAACATCAGGTCCTGGTCCTTGGTGCTGCCGGTGTGGATATCAAAATCTACCCGCGGGATCAGGCAATAGAGCCAGCTTATTCTAACCCGGGCACCATTCGCTGGGGATGGGGAGGTGTCGCGCGCAACATCGCCGAGAACCTGGCGCGCCTGGGCGCGGAAGTACACTTCATCACCGCTGTGGGCGACGATCAACTAAGCCGTCTGCTACTACAACCGCTTCACGACCTGGGCATTCGCACCGACAATAGCCTCATCGTCGCTGAGAAACCCACCTCCTCCTACGCCGCCCTCTATCACAACGACAAACAGCCCTGGCTGGCCTTCGAGGATATGAACCTTATGCGCGAAATCACGCCGGGTCACATCTACCGGCTACGTGGACTTATAAAAAGCGTCGATATGGTGTGTCTGGACGCCAACCTCTCGGCGCGTGCGCTCGAAACGCTCTTCCGGCTCACCCGCCGCTACGACGTCCCCGTCTGCGTCGACCCCACAACCGCACTGCTGGCCCCACGCCTGCATCCCTACCTGCCCGACATCACCGTCATCACGCCCGACAAAGAGGAAGCTGAAGCCCTGCTGGGTGCGCCTTTCGACACAGCGGAAGCCATCAGTGCGGGTGCGCGCCGGTTGGTGCAGTTGGGCGTCCAATTAGCCGTTATCACACTCGGCGCAGAAGGATTGTTCTACGCCACGTCCGAAGAAAGTGGACGGCTACCGGCGTTCCACGTGGATATCGTAGACCCCATCGGCGCGGGGGACGCACTTACCGCAGCCGTGGCGTATGGTCTGCTCGAAGACGTCTCCCCAGAAGAGGCTGTCCGCTTAGGAATTACCGCTGCCACTCAGACTGCCCTCTGCCACGAAACGGTGTGCCCCACCTTGAGCCTGGAAATGCTTTACGAACGGCTTATGTTGTGAGGCTTACGATGCAGAAAATACTGGTTGTCGATGACGAACTTCAAATTGTTCGCGTAGCGCGCAGTTATCTGGAAAAGGCTGGCTTCCGCGTGCTGACCGCTTCCAACGGGAAAGAGGCATTGTTCGTCGCCCGGCACGAAAAACCCGATCTTGTGGTGCTGGATCTGCAAATGCCGGAGATGGACGGCCTCGAATTCACGCGCCGCGTCCGCGCCGAACAACCTGACATCGCCATCATCATGCTGACCGCGCGCGTCGAGGAAATGGATCGCATCCTGGGACTGGAACTGGGCGCCGACGACTATATGACCAAGCCCTTCAGCCCACGCGAACTGGTCGCTCGAGTGCGTGCGGTGCTGCGCCGCTCGCAGGTCGCGCCCGCGCCAGTCGAAGTATTGCAGGTCAAAGACTTGCTCCTCGATAAAGGTCGCCGGGAGGTCACGCTCGCCGGCGAGCGGCTGGACCTGACGCCAACAGAGTTCGACCTGCTGGCAGCATTGATGAGCGCGCCGGGCCACGCCTTCTCCCGCGCCGACCTGCTGGAAGCCGTGCAAGGCGTTGCATTCGAGGCCTACGAGCGCACCATCGACGCACACATAAAAAATCTGCGCCACAAGCTGGAACCCGACCCCGCCAATCCCCAATACATCACCACCGTGCGCGGCGTGGGGTACCGGCTCGAAGACCTATGAACCATAGACT
>JBNGDO010000152.1:0-12136 GCA_049975385.1 Anaerolineae bacterium
TTCCAGCGGCTTTAGCCGCAAAATTGAGCCGACAAACAAATCGGTATAATGTCTATTATATCACCTTGCGGAATAAAAGCGGAGTCCATCCCAGAACAATGGGGCATTGTGATCCGCCGTGAGTGTGCTATAACTCAACAAGATGTGCATCCATAGACGAGTAGCTCGTCAAAAAAGGTTTGATAGGTGAATCCCTGTCAAATAGGCGCAACCTACGTGTCAAAACTTATTTGATGGAGTACGAGGTGAAAAAATGCTAAACGATCAATCGATCATTGATGTCATTCGGGCGCGGTACTCGTGCCGCACGTATCAGAACACGCCTATCGCACAGCCGCTGCAACAGCAGTTGGCGGATTTTGTGGGCGCGCACGCCGTGGGGCCAATGGGAACGCACGTCCGCCTGTTGCTCGTCGCCGCGACGGAGGAAGACCAGCAGGCGCTCAAAGGGCTGAGCACGTATGGCTTCATCAAGGACGCGACCGGATTCATCCTCGGTGCAATTCCACGCGGCGACTTTAACCAGGAGGATTTTGGCTACGTGATGGAGCACGCGATCCTCTACGCCACGAGCCTGGGTCTGGGGACGTGCTGGCTCGGCGGAACGTTCGCCAAAAGCCGCTTCGCTGCCAAACTCGAACTGCGCGAAGACGAACTGCTACCCGCGGTCACGGCGACGGGCCATTGCGCTGCCAAGCGACGCATCTTGGAATCGCTGATCCGGCAGCAGGCTAACGCCGACCACCGTTTGCCGTGGGAGCGCCTGTTCTTCGATGGCGCGTTCGGCGTCCCGCTTAAGCGGGACGCCGCCGGCCCTTTCGCCACAGTCCTGGAGATGGTGCGCATCGGGCCGTCGGCGTCGAACAAACAGCCATGGCGCATTGTCAGGGCTGGGACAGGCTGGCATCTCTTCCTGCAACGAACGCCGGGATACGCCAAGCGTAACCAAATGCTCCTGGATATCGCCGACATGCAGCGCATCGACATGGGGATCGCGATGTGTCACTTTGCACTCACCGCCCAGGAGCTGGGTCTGCACGGCACGTGGACGATCCAGGAACCGGACATCGTAAAGCCCGATGCGCTGACGGAGTACATCGCTAGTTGGGAGGAAAGTTAGCGCAGGGATAGCGTGCCGGTCTGCGTGATAGTCTCGCCGAGAACGGCGCACGCCACATCGAACGCCGTGCCCGCATCCAGAATTCGCAAGGGGTGGATCATCACGTGCATTGACAACGGTGGTTGGTGTGGCCCAACCGACTGGACGTAATGCACACCTTCGAGAAGCAGCGCGCCCTGGCGACGGTAAAAGGCGATGCGTCGTTCGGCTAACGCACGTTCGGCCTCGGTGTGCGCCAGGTCGGGGCGTTCCACTTCGATAAACATCGCGACGGTCTCCGCAGGCAGGCGGCGCACAATGTCCGCATAGATCGCCGCGCCGATGCCCTGATTGCGCGCTTCCGGCGTCACGGCGAACATCCACAGCCAGGCGAGGTGATGCTCCGCGATGAGAACATAATGCGCCAGTCCCACAAAAGTACCGTCGCGCTGTACTGACAGCAGGTGATGATCGGGATGCAAGCCATCTCGCTTTTCCCGCAGCAGCCGCAGGTAGAAGGAAACGAGCATCCGTTCGGCAGGTGGGAAGGCCATTTCGTACAGGTCGAGCCAGGGAAGCAGCAAGTCGTCGTCAAGATCGGTGATTTCGGTGATGCGCAGGTCCATTTCAGCGTCCAGAACAGACTACAAAAGTCTCAGGATGTGCCTTGTTTAGCAAGTATCTGCGTCGAACCAATCATCCGATCCTGCCGGTGCGTGCTGAAACTTTTGTAGTCCTAGCAACGAAAGATGAAGATGCTGGCAGAGAACACCGCCGGATCGAAGGGGACACCGGCATAGCTGCCAAAGTGATCGATGGGTATGAACCCACGTTCTCGATGCAGCCGCGCGATGTCCGCCGAACGCAATGGATAGAGCGGGACTTCGTCCTCAAAGATGATGCGTTTATCGGACTGCAGGCGAGTGTGAAATGTCACCTGCGCGGCAGAGATTTCCCGGTATTCACGGTGGAAAGTCAGCCCGCCCGGCGCGTCGATGACGGGAAAAGTGAAAGACGCGCGTTGTAGCACGTAATCCCAGTTCATCACCTGGAGAATCCATGGCGCGCCGGGTTTGAGCACGAGCTTAACACTGTCGAGGAACTGCGCGAATTGCCCCTGCGTAAGGTGGGCGGCGGTGTTGCCGATGCAGAAGGCCGCGTCGAAGGGGGTGGTTTGGGAGTTGGGTGGTTGGGTGGTTGGGTGGTGTGTCGAGAGCAGTTCTGCGATGTCGAGCATGTTCAGCGTGTAGAATCTGGCTTGCGGATAGCGCCGCTTGGCCTGGGCGATCATCGCCGCGTCCAGGTCAATACCGACCGCGTCGAAGCCGTCATCCGCCAACCGCCCGCAATAGTGACCCGAGCTACAACCGACGTCCAGACAGCGCCGGTGGCGCGTCGAGATGTAACGACGCAGCAAAGCGTAGACCGTTTCGCTAAATGGGAAAATGGCCTCGTAGTGTTCGGCAAATTCGGCGTAGAAGGACATGGGGATCACATTTCCAGCAGTGCCCGGCGCACATCTTCGATATGCCGGACATTACGGCGACGGAGTCCGGTGAGAAACCTGGCACAAGCAGTCTCTTCCACCGGAGAAACGATGGCGCTCTCCACGTCCTGGCGTTCGAACGTGCCATACCGGTTCCGGTGCCAGAGCAGGCGATCCTCCACGCCATCGCTTTCGTAGACGTGACTCACACGCCGTTTGAAGTCCAACCGATCTGAACGATCTATGCGCAGGTACACCTTGAGCGTGACTGCCGCCAGGTGCGCCGGAGCAACGCCGTTTTCCAGGCAGAGTTGGTCGTAGGTTTCCTCAAGCGTGTCGGCGTGCAGATTCGTGGCGATAGTGTGGCCGAGCGCCGCGAGTGCGAAGAAGTCGCGCGCCTCGTCATCCCAGAGATAAGCGTAGTAAAAGCCATCGCCGATTTCGTGCGCCAGGTAGCAAGTCGCGCCGGGCTTGGGGTCCTGTGCAGCCATATCCAACACCGCCCGGCTTCCCACAGCTTGGATCGTCATCGCATCGGGCAGGAAGTTAAGCAACGCGGCCATCACCGCCGTTTTGCCCGCGCCGCCGGGCCGCGCCCCCACCAACAGCGATGCGCCGTGGCGCATCGCTGCGGCGAGATACGCTGCCAAAGGCAAGTCCACCGTCCCGGCATCGAGCAGGTCGATCAGCGAGAGCATCCGCCCGCCGCGCTGGTTACACGCGTCGAGCGCATGGATGTGGTCGAACAACGGGCCGGTCATTTATTCGGGTTGCGGCTCCGACTGCGGCTGTGTCACATCCACCGTGGGTGTGATGCCGGGACCAGGCAAGACAATGGTCGGCGCGCTTCCCTCAACCGTGAAGATGATCTTGTCGGTTGCGGAGAGGGCAGCGGCGTTAGCCTCGGCAATCGTCACGAGCTGGAACTCCGGATGTTCGGCATAGAGCAGCGCCAGCGCCGTGCGCAAAGCAACGTCTCCACGAGCAGCAGCCTCCATCGCGTCGGCTTCCAGTTCGCGGATTTGCAGGTTGCGCTCCGCCGCCAGAATCTCGTTAGCCTTGGTCACCTCGATTTTCTGACGCTCCGTCTCAAGTTCGGCCAACGTGTTGGCGCGTTGCGCTTCGATGACGGCGAGTTGCGCCGCGACGCGCTGGCGTTCCAGTTCAGCCAGGGTGGTCTGCTGGCGCGTGGTTTCCTGGATGCGCGATTGTTCCACCTGAATCTCGCCCTCCACGCGCGCCTGCTCCGCGTCGGCTTGCGCGACGGCCTTCAACTCATCCTGGGCAGCCTTCTCGGTTTCCAGACGGCTTTGCACGATAGCGTCCAATCCCGCCTGGGCTTCGGGCGAAAGAATGATGTCCGGCACGACGACGTTGCGGACAATCAGGCCGACCGACTTGGCCAGATCGTTCAACTCGCTATCGATACAGGCGCGCAGTTCATCACGGGCGCTGCCGATGGTGTTGTTGTCGAATGTATTGCCGCCGACGCACACCTTCATCGCTTGCTTGGCAAAATCCTGCACCTTGGACACGAGAGCCACATCGTCGGTGTAGAGGCCGCGATATTTGGACCAATTTTCGCGCAGCACATCCTTCTCCGTCTCGCCGGGACGGAAAATATCACCGCTGACGACGGCCCCCATGCGCTGTTTGTCCTTCGTGATGATTTCAGCGTCCTGTACCGTGAAGGGAATCGCTTGACTGGAGATTTTGAGCATACTGACGTAGAGGCCGAAGTCGCTGTACACGCCGGGGCCAACGACATCCTTGATGCGCCCACTGGAAAACTGGATGCCGATTTCCTGGGCATCTACCTTTTTGAAGAAGTAAAAGAATTGGCTTCCTAAGCTGAAGAGCAGGATGACGCCAATGACGACAATCACCCCAATGACGACACCGGAGACATTTCTCGCTTTAGGTCTTAAGTTCTGCATTGTGATTCTCTCCTTTCAGAATGGCTTGACAGATGGATAACGCTAATTTAGATACGTGGTTTTAGAAAAACAGTTGTGCGCACTATGCACCTCGAATAGTTTTTGCCGTTTCAAGTCCGCTAAACCGGTCCCTGCCGGCGCTCCCTGCCGGCGTCGATTCTAGCCCGTAGATAGACGTAATAGGCCATACGCCAGAGCGTCTTCGCGCTAGACACGGTGTGCGAATGGTAAACCTCTGATGCACCTACATAGGCGATCCTATAGCCGCGCTGTTGCATAGCGCCGGCCCAGGCATAGTCCTCAAGCTCGTTCAGGCTTTCATCGAAGGAGACCTCCAACGCCAGAGCACGGCGAAAGGCGGAACTGGCATTGGAGAAAACGTGGTCGTTCTGCCGCACGAACGTCGATTTGGAATGGTAGCGCCACCACAAGCGCAACCGCTCGGCCCACGCCATCGGGACACCGGGGCGGGCAATGTGACGGCTGAAGGCTCCGGCGACGCCAGGGTCTTCCAGCGGCGCAATCAATGTCTCCAACCAGCGATCATTCGCCGGAGTCGCGTCGCCACTGAGGCTGGCGATGATTTCGCCCTCCGCCTCCTGGACACCGACGTTCATCGCGTGGCAATAGCTAAAGCACGCCATCACTAAGGGAATGTGACGGAGGTGATAAGCTTGCACGGGGCCATACTGCTGCAACACCTCGGCGATGCCATCGCCGTCACTGGAATCGACGACAAGCACTTCGTAAGGTAAAAACGTCTGCGCTTCGAGCATTCGCAGCGTCTCAACCAGCAGTTCCTTGAGCGTGGGGGTACCGGGCGCCGCGCGATGGCTGTTGTCGTAGGTCTTGATCACCACCGAAACCTTCGGTTGATATGACGTAGAATTCATACCCACCATTCTAGCACAAAGAGGTTACTTGGCGAGTGACAGCAACTCACTCAACACGCGGACTTCGTAAGTGGGCGTTATATCCAGCGCGCGCGGCACGCCCGAGGGATTGTACCAACAGGTATCGATGCCGTAGTCACACCCACCTTTGATATCCGACGTGAGGCTGTCGCCAATCATGAGAACTTCATCTTTGGACGGATGGCCCATCCGGGCAAAGGCCACGTCGAAGATACCCGGACGGGGTTTGGAGCAGCCAACTTCCTCGGAGATGACGACGACTTCAAAAGCACTACCGATAGATGACTGCTTCAGCCGCGCGCGCTGCACCGCCTGCAACCCGTTGGTGATGAGGGCCAGATGCACCCTGCCGCGCAACGCCGCGATCAGAGATTCGGCACCGTCGATCAGGTCGGTGCAATTCCCCAAATTTTCCAGGTAACGGGCACTGAACATCGCCGCATCGAGCATAGAGGATAGCCCAATGGCCACGAAGAGACGTTCAAAACGCAGCATCTTGATGCGCTCCTGCTCGATCGTCCCCAGCTCGAAGTCGCGCCAGAGCTGTCCGTTGATCGTACGGTAAGCATCCAGATACGCCGCATCGAAGGCGTAGCCGAACTGTACAAACGTGCGCGACAACGCCGCGACCTCAGCTTTGTCGTAATCGAACAGCGTGCCGTCAGCATCGAAGAGAAACCAGGTATAAGACATAGTTCACTCCCGCAAAATAGTCGGTTAGTCGTTAGTCGAGTAGTCGTTAGTCAGATAGTCGGGTAGTCATTCGTGTAGATTCGTGGTTGAAATCTTCCCTGTCAAGCAAGGGATTTGACGAAACAGCGCCGCCGCTTGTGCTGGCGCGTTTCATAATACTTCCACTGGCCCTGGACATTCTGGTTGGTCTCCAGTTCAGGGTTGGATTCCGCTTTGGCGATGCCACGCCGCGCGTAGAGCCGGTTGATCGCATCCATCAAAATCGCGTTCACGCCCTTACCTTGATATTCGGACCGTACAGCGACCAGATATAAGTCCGCACGATTCCCAGCTCGCAGAGCGCGCAGCAGATGGACAAAACCGAACGGAAACAACCGCCCGCCAGACTTCTGCAACGCCCCGGACAAAGATGGCATTGTGATCCCGAAGGCCACCAGACGGTCGTTTTCATCCACCACGAGGGGAACAAATTCAAGCGAGATAAGGCCGAAATAAAGCTTGATGTAATAATCGATCTGCCTTTCGGTCAACGGAACGACGCCGTAGAGATGCTCATATTCCTCGTTGAGCACCTCGAACAGCTCATGCGCGTAAGAAGGCCGCCCCTTCTCATCGCGAGGACGCAATAGCTCTTTCTTGTTCGTGACTTGCAACAGGCGTAGATTGTAGCGCCGTTTGGCAAGATCGGCGATACGGGCAATGGTGGCGTTCGGCTCCGGCGGGACGGTCAGCTCGTACTCCATCCAGTCCACGTCTTTGACGTAACCGAGCCGTTCCATATGGACGGGATAATAGGGGTAGTTGTAGAACGTAGCCATCGTCCCCAACTCCTCGAAACCCTCCACGAGCATCCCTTCGCGGTCCAGATCGGTGAACCCTAAAGGCCCGTGCACGGCGGTTGCCCCTTTCTCCCTGGCCCAGGATTCCACCTTCTCGAAGAGCGCCGCCGACACCGCCGGATCATCCACGAAATCGGCCCAGCCGAAGCGCAGATATGGCTGCTGCCATTTCTCGATAGCGCCGCGATTGTGAATGGCGGCGATCCGCCCGACGATCTCACGCCCGCGATAGGCCAGCCAATAGCGCGCCTCGCAGTAATCGAAGGCGGGATTTTTGTCACGGCGGAACGTCTGGTAATCGTCCATAAAAAGCGCCGGCACCCAGTAAGAACTGTCCCGGTACAACTTATTAGGAAAGCGAATAAACGCGCGCAGTTCGCGCAGCACAGTCACTTCTTTAATCGACACGTCCATAAAAGGCTCCTCGCATAAGTAAAACCACGAATCCGCGTTAGTCTTCCTTAGTCTATACTAATCTACGCGAATCGCCACAACCCTATACAACCTGCGCCAGGGTCTCCGAGTTAAATGCGCTCCTTCTTCCCCGTGTGTTGGGAAAGAAGGAGCGCAAAAGTGACAAAATATCAACGGGTAGCGCGAACACTCAGTCGCGCTGCCAGCAACCTACGGCGTATAGGCTCGCATCACCAGAGGCAAGTAGATCATGCGAGCAGGTCGCTCGACAAACTGCAGCACGCCCAGGCGGGACGTGTTCTGGTACGATTGGCCGGTGGGATCATTCCAGATCACCACGCTGTTACGCACCCCATCGCCTGTCTGATCGTCGTTGACCTGGAAGTCGAAGCCGATGAATACGCCAGGCTGCGGCATCACGTGCGTCAGCGTGATCGCCGCCTCGACGATGTACGCGCCGTCGATAAGGAGCGTCGCAGGCGTACCGGCGATGACGCGCGCCGCGCTGGTCAGTGTGTCAGCCGAAGCGGCCCCACCAAAGCTCAATTCGTTGTCGAAGTTGACGCGATACTGACCGTCATCCGCTTCGTAGCTGGTGGTCTTGGCGTTGTTCTGGTCGACAAAGACCTCGATAGAGTCTTCTTCCCAGGGATTGTCGCTGGCTTTGCTCAAGAGCGTATCGGACACGACCGCGTAGACATACAGGTGATCCGCGTCCCACATCGTCTTGACCTTCGCGGTTGCGCCACTGGTGCCCTCCACCCAGACGTCAGTCTCGATCTCTGTGGCATCGTCCCACAGCGCGTCGGCGTAGCCGTCGATGATGGGCGTCCCTTCGATGGCCGTCGTCAACTTGATCTCGTCGATCAACACCAACGTGCCAAATTGGGAGGGGTTCGTGAGCTGGCTGTGCGTCGGATCATTCCACGAGAGCACGGAGCCGTCGCTGCCATCGGTGACGCGAACGTCGAAGCCGATGCGTGTGCCGGGAGCGAGTGTCGCCGTCAGCGGAAGCTTCGCTTCCAGGACGTAGCCTTGGGTGTCCGTGATCATGACGTAGTTCATACCAAGGAAGGTTTCGCTGGGGAAGGTATAGTAGCGGTCGTCCCCCTCGTAGGTCTCAGTCTTGCCGTTGTTCTGATCGACGAAGACTTCCACTTTGTCGCCAGGATCCTCCGTGGGATCCTCAACCTTCACGATCACATAGAGGTTGTCCTCATCGTCCCAGCGGGTTTGGAAGCTGGCCGTCATCGTTCCGGTGGAGCCGATTTCGATCCAGGGCAGCATCTCCCACAGCGTTTCGGTCATCCCATCCACGACCGGCGTGGCCTCGGAAACGAGTTGTTCCTTGATCAGCACCGGCAATTGGCTGGGATCGATGACGCCCCAGTAGGCCCACTTGGCCTGCAACTCCTCGTCGAAGAGCAGGGG
The DNA here is from genome assembly GCA_049975385.1 of Anaerolineae bacterium. Lineage (GTDB taxonomy): Bacteria > Chloroflexota > Anaerolineae > B4-G1 > SLSP01 > DSWT01. Next base: position 8,814 of record JBNGDO010000152.1, read on the forward strand.
CAGGTTGATGCGGTCGATCGGATGGCCGGTTAGCCAGGTGTGATCATCGGCCAACCCCCAGAACGTCACGGAGCCGATCTTGTCCGCTTGACGGCGGAAGGCCTCAAAGATCTCCTTGTAACGGTAACCCTGCCTGATCAGGACTTCTTCCGGCACTTCGTCATAGGAATCGTAATTGTTGGTATAGATGCTCATATCCAGCTCGGTGATGTGGACTTCGCCCAATTCGGCAAACATCTCGATGGTTTCCTCAATCGCCGCCACCGAGGGGGTCTGGATGTTGATGTGCATCTGCATCCCGATACCGTGGACGGGCACGCCCTTAGCCTGCAAATCCGCCACCAAGTCATACATACACTGGCGCTTGGCGGGGTCCGTCTCGCCATAGTCGTTGAGGATCAGCGTGGCGGTGGGCACTTCGCGGTGCGCGATGGTGAACGCCGTCGAGATGTAGTCGGAGCCGGTCAGCTCGTACCAGCGGCTGCGGCGCAGGCAGTCGTCCTGAGATGCATCGATGACCTCGTTGACCACGTCCCAGACGTTGACCACATCTTTGTAGCGGTTGGTGACCGTGATGATATGGTCTTCCAGACGATCCAGCACCAGTTGTTTGTTTTCCAAGGTCGGCGTCAGCGGTTCGCCGGCGGCATTCTCGAACATCCACTCGGCGGCCTGCTGGTGCCAGACGAGCGTGTGGCCGTGGATCGCGACGTCGTTTGCGCGCGCAAAGTCGGCCAGCGCATCCGCACCGGTCCAGTTGAAGACACCCTCTTCAGGCTGGATCGAACCGGGCTTCATCGCGTTTTCGGCCGTGAGGCTGTTGAAGTGTTTGAGGAACAGTTCCACATGACGATCGCTGGCAAGCTGCGTCGGTTCGAGCGCCGCTCCAACCAGGAAATCATCCTCATAGAATGCGTAGACCGAGGGAATGTCTTGAATTGGAGGCGGTGGTTCGGTGGATGGCGGTTCGGTCATCACGATGACAACGTCGTCGATGTAGAAGCTCGCGTTAGCATCACCACATTCTGCATATAGGGTCAGCGCATCGGCGGCATCCGTGTACTTGAAGGAGCCGGTCACGCACGACCATGCATCGGAAGTCGTATTGCTGTCGCTGCCAAGCCAGGGATAGGAGCTTGACTCGCCTATGGTGTATTCCAGCGCAAAATTCGTCCGGAAAGGCCCTAACCCTTCTGCGAGGCGGATACACCCGCTGATTTGATAGGTGGCGCCAACCTCCAACAGGTTCAGCACATTCAGGGCCGGGCCATGCCATCCATCCGTCCGTCCGGTCACCTGAAGCGCATAATCGCCCGTGTGCACCGTATCCGTGACGACGTCTACGGCTATTCCGGTCTCACCACGTCCATACCAGCCCTGCGGTGTGTTATCCTCGAAACCGTAGGTCGCGATAAGAGGCGGTTCGGTCATCACGATAGCGACATCATCAATGAAAAAGTCGGCGGTGATGTCGGCACTTTCGACGTACAAGGTCAGAGTTTCAGCTTCCTCGGTGTACTCGAAGGAGCCGCTCACGCACGCCCAAGCGCTATCCGTCGTGTTGTTTTCGACACCTAGCCAGTTATACGAGGTCGAACCACCAGCAGGTTTGTACTCCACCGCAAAGTTCGTCCGGGTAACCGGCGTACCTGCGGCCAAACGAATACAGCCACTGACACGATAGGTGCCGCCAACCTCCAATAGATCTAGCAGGTCCAAACCCGGTCCCTGCCAGCCATCCTGGCGCTCGGTCACGCCGAGACTGCGGGATCCTTCATGGGCCACCGTCGTCACTGAATCCACGAGCGCGGCCCCACGCCCATACCATCCCTGTGTCGTCCCATCCTCGAACCCATATTCGGCAATCACCACATCCGCCTGCGGCGCAAGGGGTTGTGCGGCCACGGGTTCGGCGGTCACCATGGCCGGGGACAGCAGGCCGACCAGATAGGCCAACACAACAAACAACGAAAGGCGCGCACGCCAATTCCGTTTCGAAGAACTCTGTTGCATGGTTTCATCTCCTTTTTTTGGCTGAATAGAATTTGTTACGGTCTACCAAGGTGTCAGGTTTAGAATTAGTATCACCCAATGCTCAATAGGCACCTCCTTGTCTGTGATGTTCCGAGGAATTTCTCTCATTAATTTTAGCACAAAATATCCTATTTGTAAACTAATTTCTCGGTAACGTTGCCGACAACGTTACCGGAAACCCTAAAAAAAAGCGCGCTAGCGCGTCTCGAAGGCGACACACGCCTCAACTAATCCCTGCGTGGTGGCGGTCACGGTCACGCTACCCGGCGCGGTCGTGGATTGAACAATCGCCAGGCATAGCCCGTTGAAGACCCGTCTCTGGGCGCTGTCGAAGGCGACGGCTTCGGCGCCGGAGACATCACGCTAATTGCTTTAGCTTGTCTCGCCGATCTCCCCGTGCCACAACCGTCGCATCTCCTCGCACGTTTCCAGCAATTCATCCAGCGTGCCCTGCGCGGCGATACGCTCGTCCTGCATGACAATGATGTGATCGGCGCGACGCAGGGCGACCTTGCGGTGCGAGACAGCCAAGCAGGTGGGCGGGTCCGTGCCGTCGCGGCGCTCGAAGAGGCGCGCCCACAGTAGACGCTCCGTCTCCACGTCCAATGCGCTCGAAAGATCGTCGAAGACCAGCAACTCCGGCGCGCGGACGAACATCCGCGCCGCGGCTGCGCGCTGAATCTGCCCGCCGGAGAGCTTGACGCCCTTCGCCCCGACTTTGGTTTCCAGGCCCTCTTCCAGTTCGCCCAGATCGCGCTCCAGCACAGCCAGACGGATAGCCTGCATCAGTGCGTCATCGCCGGCGTTCAGCCCGAGCAGAATGTTGGTGCGCAGCGTGTTACTGAACAGGCGCGGTGTTTGCGCGGTGTACGCGCAGCGCGGCGGCGTGAACCAGTCGTCGGGTTTCTCCACCGGAACGCCGTTCCAGCGGATGTCCTGCGAATTACGAATTACGACTCGCAATTCTCTCACGCCAACACCTCTTCCAACCCCGTCTGCAACAGGTGATGGAAGTGCGAGGCTGGATCGGCGGCCAACGGTGATTTTCACCAGGGTCAGCAAGGAGCTGCCAGTCAGTCCCATCAACCCTGGTTGACTGACAAAAATCAGGCGCGAAGGTTAGAAGAGATCATCTGGAGTTGGCGTTGACGGCGTTTGTGGAACTGTTTGTTAGAAGCCCGCGATGGTTCAGGATCAGGCTTACCCGAAAGGTGCAAATGTGTAATCAATTTCATGCAGCAATTCCCGGAGGTGAATTAGGAAGTAGAGCAAGAGCAATGGAAGTGACC
>JBNGDO010000153.1:0-12115 GCA_049975385.1 Anaerolineae bacterium
CACGATGATTTTCACCAATGCGGTGCTCGTTTTCGGCGGCGCGCTTTATCTGGCGATAGTGGCATATCAACATCGTCGTCATGTTGTCGTCTGTGGATAGGCAGTAGGGTAAGTAAGGCGTTCACCCATTCGCTGATTCGCTCATTCTTTCATTCATAATTCGCAAGGAGTTTTTATGTTCCCAATGCCTAGGACGCTAGATCTGCCGCAGGGACCGTTGGATGGGCTGCCGCCCGTAGTCGAATACGACTGTCTGCGCACCGGTGAACCGATCACGGTTGACGGCCGGCTCGACGAACCAGTCTGGCAGCGCGCCTCGTGGTCTGCGCCGTTCGTCAAGATGGACACCGGTGCGCCGGTTGACCTCGATTCACGCATCGCCCTGCTGTGGGATGATACTTACCTGTACGCGGGGTTCAAGTACGAGGATCACGAAATCTGGGGCACGCACGTAGAGCACCACGATCACGTCTACCACCGCGATAGCGATGCCGAGATTTTTGTCGACGGCGATGGCGTCTATTACGAGCTGGGCGTCAATCCCATCAACACGATCTACGAGGTCTTCTGGACGTGGGTGGAGCCGGTGGTCGAACGGCGCGACATCGCGCGGCTGAACCACTTTTTTTCCCTCGAAAGTTTTTTCTACTTTCTGCCCCGAATGGACGAGCGCATGGGCCGCATCGGCGAGCGAGATTGGGAGCTACGCGGTCTCAAACACGCTGTTCAGATCGACGGAAGCCTCAACTGCCCGTCGATCTGTGACAACGGCTGGACGGTCGAGTTTGCCCTGCCCTGGGAAAGCCTGAAAGCGTTGGGAAACCCACACACCCCGCCCCTCCCCGGCGACATCTGGCGCATCGGCGCGTCCCGCTGCCAGCACTTCCACGACGCGAAGGGCAACAATACCTCCGTGGACTGGTCGTGGAACCGACACGGCTATATCAATATGCACATCCCCGAGCGCTGGACGAAGGTGCGGTTTGTGGAAGAAGTAATTGGTAATCGGTAATTGGGAAGAGGGTGGTCACTCAGTTCCTAATCCCCAATCACCAATTCCCAGTTACCAATCCCCACTACGGAGACAGACTATGAAAATACTTGTCGGTGCTATTGGACATGAATCGAATACCTTTACCCCGTTTCTCACCACGTTGAAGGACTTTCGCCCACGCTATGGGCCGGAGACGCTCGCGCCGCCGGTACGCCACGGCACGTTCGGCGGCATTGTGGCGACGTTGCAGGCGCGCGGCGATGTCACGCTCGTGCCGTCGGTCACGGCGCACGCGATGCCCGGCGGCGTGGTCGAGCGCGCGACGTTCGAGACGTTGAAGGCCGCGCTGCTCGAAGCTGCCCACGACGTGGATGGCGCGTGCATCTTCCTCCACGGCGCGATGCGGGCCGAAGGCGTGGATTACGCCGAAAACGACATTCTCACAGCGCTGCGCGACAAACTGGGGCCGGACATCCCAATCGTTATTGCGTTGGACATGCACGCCAACATCGTCGCCGAGACCGCACGCACCGTCGAGGCGATGGTCGCCTACCACACCGCGCCGCATGATGACGCCTACGAAACGGGCATCAAGGCCGCCGAGATGCTGCTCCACCTGCTCGACGGCGGGAAACTGGCGATGGGCTTCGCCAAAGTCCCGTTCCTGCTGCCCGGCGAGAAGGCGGAAACGTCCGCCGGTGCGATGCGCGAGATGATGCAACTCGTCGCCGGCCTGGAAACGCAGCCCGGCATCGTCTCCGCCTCGCTGATGAACGGTCATTGCTGGGCCGACGTGCCCGACATCGGCGTGATTGCCGTCGTCGTCACGGATGGCGACGAGGCGCTGGCCCAGGCGGAGGCCGACCAACTCGCCGCCACGTTCTGGGCGCGCCGCGCCGACTTCGACTTCCACACCGAGGCGTACCCCGTGGACGAGGCTGTGCGCGTCGCTATGGCCGCGCCCGAATCGACCGTTTTCCTCTCGGACTCCGGCGACAATCCCGGCGCGGGCGGCACCACGGACGTCACGGCGGTGCTCGAAAGCTTGCTGCGGCAAGGGGCGGGTAGCCAGTCTGCCGGTGTCGTTGTCGCTTCCATCTGGGACGCTGCCGCCGTAGAAACCTGCATTGCGGCAGGTGTGGGGAACCGGGTGAGCCTGGAGATCGGCGGCAAGCTCGACACGCGCCACAGCAATCCATTGCCCGTCACCGGCATCGTGCGTCTCATCTCCGACGGCGACTACTACTGGGGTGGCGTCCGTGCGCCAGAGCGGCTGGTGCATCGTGGTCTCACCGTCGTCCTCACTGTAGATGGCGTGGACGTGATCCTCACCGCCGAACGGCAGAGCTACGTCGAACCCGCGCAGTTCCACAGTCTGGGCATCGATCCGCTGGCCTACAAAATCGTCGTCCCCAAGCGTGGCTATTTGACCACGCCGCTGCAAACCATCAGCCCGCGCTCCATCCTTGCCGTCAGCCCTGGCGTGACGAACTGCGACGTGCGGCAGTTGGAGTACCGGCGGGTGCAGAGGCCGATGTATCCGTTGGATGAGTTCTAGATTAGATGTTCTTTGGAGGTAACTATGACTGAAAGTTTAGTATTCCTACCCCACCCGCGTCACCTGACGCACCTTGACGGCGTCTTCAAGCTGGCGCCCGAATCCGTCATTCTATTGGATGCGCCCTGCCCGCAGGACATCCTCTTTTCCGCCCGGCGCGCGCAAGCGGCCTTGCGGGAGCACCTCGGCCTGAACTGGAGCCTCGTCGCCGGGCGCGCGGCGTGGACGGATGTGCGACCCGGCCTGACATTGAGCCTGATGCCCGACGTGGTCGCGCAGCCGCAGGGCTATCGTTTGACGATTACGCCGGAGGGTATCCAGGTTTACGCCCACGATGCCGCCGGGATTTTCTATGCGGTCTGCACGCTCGCGCAACTCGTGCGACAGGCCGCCGGGCGGGAATTGCCCTGCCTCGACATTCGCGACTGGCCCGACTTCCCCGCGCGTGGCGTGATGCTGGACGTCAGCCGCGACAAGGTCCCCACGATGGAGACGCTGTATGCCTTGGTGGATCGCCTGGCAAGCTGGAAGGTCAACCAGCTCCAGCTCTACATCGAACACACGTTTGCCTATCACGATCATCGTGTGGTGTGGCAGTACGCCTCCCCCTTCACCGGCGAGGAGATTCTCGCACTCGACGCTTACTGCCGCGAGCGTTTCATCGAACTCGTCCCCAATCAGAACTCCTTCGGACACATGAAGCCCTGGCTGATCCACGAACGCTACGCGCACCTCGCCGAGACACATGGCACGATCAAAACGCCGTGGGGCAGCTACACGATTCAAGGTCCGTTCGGCCTCGCGCCGGAGAACCCCGGCAGCATCGCGCTGATTCGTAGTATTTACGACGAGTTGCTACCCTACTTCACCAGCCGCCAGATCAACGTGGGCTGCGACGAAACCATCGACCTGGGCCAGGGCGAGAGCAAGGCGATCTGCGAAGAACGTGGAACAGGACAGGTCTACCTCGACTTCCTGATGAAGATCTACCGCGACGTGAGCCGGCGCGGCTACAAGATGCAGTTCTGGGGCGACATCATCACGCACTACCCCGACCTCGTGCCGCAGTTGCCATCGGACGTCATTGCGCTGGAGTGGGGCTACGAGTTCGACCATCCTTTCGACGCCAACGGCGCGCAGTTTGCCGCCGCCGGTGTGCCTTTCTACGTCTGCCCCGGCACCGCGTCGTGGAACTCCATTGCCGGACGCACCGATAACGCGCTGGGCAATCTCCTCAACGCCGCCGAGAACGGCCTCAAGCACGGCGCCATCGGCTATCTCAACACCGACTGGGGCGACCGCGGGCACTGGCAATATCTGCCGATGAGCTATCTGGGCTTCGGCGTCGGTGCGGCGTATGCGTGGTGTCTGGAAGCGAACCGTGCCCTAGATGTCCCCGCTGCTATCAGCCGCTTCGCCTTCGACGATCCGACCGGTGTGATGGGGACAATCGCCTATGATCTGGGTAATATCTACCAGATTCCCCACGTTCCGCGCATCCACAACTCCAGCGTTCTTTTCCACCTGCTGCAAGGCATGGTCGCGGACGAAGAGCGCTTCCAGAACGTGACGGCAGAGGATTTCGAGAAAACGCTGGAACGCATCGATACGATTCTATCCTCTTTGTCCGATGTGCAGATGCATCGCCCAGACGCGGACATCATCAAGCGTGAATTTGCCAGCGCCGGGCGACTGCTGCGTCACGCCTGCCGCCGCGCGCTGCAGCTTCTGGGGCAGGAGACCGATACCGCCGCTATGCTCGTCGATCTGGAGGAGGCCATTGCCGAACACAAGGCGCTGTGGCTGGCCCGCAACCGTCCCGGCGGCCTGGAAGACAGCCTGGCACGCTTCGAGCCGCTGCGCAAAGCGTATACGTAACTGTTCACTTTTCCTGTCAGTAGCTAGGCAACCAAAGGTTGCACGCGGATTTAGCAGATTGATCACATAGATCGAAAATCCGCTTCATCTGCTCAATCTGCTGACCAAAAAGGAGTACCAAAGTGAAGATTCGCAGTTATCATGGCGCGGATGAGGACGCGCTGCTTGACCTCTGGCAGGCGACGATGACCCACGACCTGATCGCACCATCGGTGTGGCGGACGAAGGTGCTGCTCGACTCGAACTTCGACTCGGACGGGTTGCTCGTTGCGGAGGATGCGGGTGGCCTCGTCGGCTTCGTGCTCTCGCTGGTGCGCCGTGTTCCGTACTTCTTGCAAGGACTGGAACCTGAGATTGGCTGGATCACCGCATTCGGCGTTCAGCCCGATCGTCAGCGACAGGGGATCGGGCGCGCGCTGTTCGACATGGCGCTGGCACGCATGGCGGCGCTAGGCCGGGCGCACGTGATGATTTCGCCGTATACGCCCAATTACTTCATCCCTGGTGTGGACGTCGAGGCTTATCCCGCAGCTCTCGCTTTCTTGCATACGCTTGGGTGGCAGACGACGTCCACGCCCATCGCTATGCGCGCCGAACTGACCGGCTTCAGGATTCCGCCGGAGATTGCCGCACTGGAAGGCCGGTTGGCGCGAGATGACATCGCTGTGCGACCGCTTCATCCCACCGACCTGCCCGCGTTGATGGCTTTCACCGTCGAACACTTCGGCTGGGACTGGTATCGCTTTGCCCAAGATTATCTGCTGGCACTGTTCGGCTCGGGTGCGGACGACATCGGCTGTTGGGTGGCAGCACGAGGGGAACGGATCGTTGGCTACTGCCAGTACCGGCGTGAGCGTTTCGGCCCGTTCGGTGTGGCGCCCGATATGCGCAATCGGGGCATCGGGCGGTTGCTGCTCTTCAACTGTCTGGCGGATATGATCACGCGGGGTTTCCACTGCGCGTGGTTCCTGTGGACGGGCAAGGACGCCGCGCGGTTGTATCATCTGGCGGGCTTCCGGCAGATGCGGCAGTTCGCCATTATGCAAAAATCCCTATGAACCACGGTGATCCGTTCGACCTAAGCCGTTTCTTGAAAGCGCAAGAACCGGTTTATGCGCGTGTGCTCTCGGAATTGAGGAGCGGGCAGAAGCGCTCACACTGGATGTGGTACATCTTCCCGCAGATTGACGGGTTGGGGTTCAGCGCAACGACGAAGTATTACGCCATCAAGAGCTTGACGGAAGCGCAGCATTACCTGGATCATCCGGTTCTCGGCGCGAGATTGCTGGAATGTGCGGAAGCGGTTCTTGCCGTCGAAGGGCGATCTATCTCGGAAATCTTTGGCTATCCTGATCATCTGAAGCTCAAATCGTCCATGACTTTGTTTGCGTGTGTACCAGACTCGCCTTCCGTGTTTGACCAGGTTCTCGACAAGTATTTCCACGGAGAACGGGATGCCAAGACGCTCGCATTGTTGGAGCAACAACGGACATAGAAACTACCTCGTTATGAGGAAGGAGAGCGATGCGTGAGGATTTCGTGAGCGGCAAGATCATGGTGATCGGGGCGCACGCCGGGGATGCCGAAGTGATGGCAGGCGCGACGGTGCTCAAGCATACCCGTGCGGGCTATCAGGCCGTCATCGTCCATATGACGCTAGGCGAGGCCGGGCATCCCACGCTGCCCCCGGCTGTCTACGCCGAACAGCGCCGGCAGGAAGTGCAGGCTTCGGCGCAGTTGATGGGTGCGAGCGTCGTCACGCTCCCGTATGCCGATGGGACTTTGCCCTGTGATGATGCGGTGAAATTCCAGGTGTGCGATCTGATACGGCAGGAGAAGCCCACGATCATTCTCGCGCATTGGAAGGGCAGCATCCACACGGATCACATTGCCACGTACAACATCGTGCAGGATGCGATCTTTTACGCTGCGCTGCCTGCTATCGAGCGCGAATTGCCTGCGCACCGGATTCGTGGACTGTACTTCCCCGAAAATTGGGAGGATATGGACGGCTGGCGCGCCGATGTCTACCTCAACGCGACCGACGTGTGGGACGACTACCTGGTGATGCTGCGCTCGCACGTGCTGATGCGCGGCGGTGTTTCGTCGTTCCGCTACTTTGACTACTATGATGCGCTCGGCACCACGCGCGGCTGTCTTGGCGGTTTCGACAAGGCGGTTGCGCTCATGATGACGCCTGGCGCGTGGGTCCGGCGTGTGGATTATCTGCTATGAACCTTACCAAAGCACAGACGATTCTACAAAACGCCATCGGTGTCGTCACACCAGCAGCGCAACTTGTCATCCGGCATTACGGTGACGTCGTCTTCTCCGAGGCGTTCGGTTGGCTCGACCCGGAGACGCGCGTACGCTCAACGCAACGCGACACGTTATTCGACATGGCTTCGGTGAGCAAGCTCTTCACCGTCACTGCCTTTATGACGCTCGTCGAAGAAGGTCGCGTCGCGCTCGATACGCCGGTCAGCGCGGTTGTGCCGGAGTTCAGCGGGATGCGGCCTATCCAACCTTACGAAGACCCGCTCAGCCCGAACGGAATGGTCACCGTCTCTGAGAGTGATGGTGTTGTGGATGCCGGTCGCGTCACGTTTCACGATTTGCTCACCCATACCTCTGGCCTTCCGGCGTGGCGTCCGCTCTACCGCCAGCCAAACGCCGACGCCGCCCGCCAGATGGCGCTGGACACCTTCTTCTCATATCCTACCGGCACGCAAGTCGTCTACAGCGATATCGGCCTGATTTTGCTCGGGATGGCCATCGAGCGCCTCGCCGGGCAATCTCTCGACGCCGCTGTGCGCGACCGTGTCACTGCGCCCCTGAATCTTCGGAATACCCGTTACCTACCTGTTTCTTCCGTTGAGTCCGTTCAATCTTTTGAGAACATCGCTCCTACGGAGTTTTGTGCGTGGCGTGGACGCCGCATTGTGGGTGCCGTCCACGATGAAAACGCCTACCGTCTCGGCGGCGTCGCCGGGCACGCGGGGATTTTCTCGACAGCGGAGGATATCGCGGCGTTCGGGCAGATGTTTTTGGACGATCATTGTGGGGGCGACCGCAAGGGATCGCCCTTACTGTTGGCTTCTACGGTAGATGCGATGACGCGTTGTTGCACCGACGGCATTGGCACGCGGCGTGGTCTGGGCTTTGCGCTGTGGTTGCCCGACCCGGAGGCCAGTAGTCACCCGTTCAGCCAAAGCGCCTTCGGGCATACCGGCTTCACCGGCACATGCCTGTGGATGGACCCGAAGCGCGACCTTGTCGTCGCACTGCTCACTAACGAAGTCTACAATGGGCGCCAGAATCGCGGCATCGCGGGGCTGCGCGTCGCCGTCCATCGCGCGATTGTAGAGACAATCAATCATCACCAATGAAGTTATTGCTTTTATATATCTTTTGGATATAATAAAGATATATGGAGGTATAAAATGACTGTCAAGGTAATGCTTTCTATTCCCGACGAGTTTTTGACGCAGGTGGATACGTTGGCCAAAGCTGAGCAGCGCAGTCGAAGTGAGTTGGTGCGCGAAGCATTGCGTCAATATATGGCATCGCGTGTCGGGGCGCTGCGACCCGGTGATCTCCCCCTTGTGCAAGAAGCCGTAAAATCGCTGAATACGTTAGCGCAGATTTCTCCTGGCGTCGGCGAGGACAGCGCCGAGGATGTGCGATATTGGCGGGATGAGCGCCGATGATGCTACGATTAGTATTGGACACCTCGGTGGTCCTCAAATGGATCCGTCAGGAGGAAATCCTGGCAGAGCAAGCCCTGGATATTTTGAACAGCTACCTCGAAGGCCGTAGCCGAGTGATTGTGCCAACATTGTTGGCCTACGAAGTCGCTAATGTCTTGCGCTACAAAAATGAACTCACCACAACGCACCTCGAAACGGCGATTCAAAGTTTATTCGATTTGGGCATGGAATGGATCGCTGTTTCGTCGGACACTATCCGGCGCTCGGTGAACCTTGCTCGCGCCTATGACACCAGTGTATACGATGCTGTCTTTGCGGCGTTGGCTGAAAGCGCCGGCGCCTCGTTGATCACTGCCGATGCGCGTCTAGTGCAACGCTTGGAAGGGTTGTCCTTCGTAGTTTTCCTCGGCGAGATAGCAAATCACTTTCAGCTATCCTGACCCTGGCCGTCGTTGGGGTCGATTCACAATAGAATTTACACCTCACGTTTGAAAGGACTCCTATGATCGTCATCGGTTTGATGTCCGGCACCTCCGCTGACGGCACAGACGCCGCGGTTGTGCGCCTGGAAGGCGCGCCGCCCACACTCTCGTGGGAGGTGTTGCGGCATACGCATGTCCCGCATCCACAGCCATTGCGCGACGAAATCTTCGCCTGTTTCCGTCCCGAGACCGGCAGCGTGGATCGTCTGTGCCGTCTCAACTTCGCCCTGGGGCGTGCGTTCGGCGAAGCGGCGCTGCAGGCCATCGCCGAAGCCGGATTGACGCCCGCGCAGGTTGACCTCATCGGCAGTCACGGACAGACGCTTTGGCACATCCCGCCGATTCGTTGCACTTTAGAAAGTGTGACGCACCTCAGGACCGAAGGCGCAACGCTGCAACTGGGGGAACCGGCGGTAATCACAGAGATGACGGGCCTTCCCGTCGTGAGCAACTTCCGCACCCGCGACATGGCTGCCGGAGGGCACGGCGCGCCGCTCGTTGCTTACGTTGACGCGCTGCTGCTCATGCATCCTACGCTTACTCGTGCCGCTCAAAACATCGGCGGCATCGCCAATGTAACATACTTGCCGTCATCATTTCACAACCCACAACCCACAACTCATAACCCACAACCCTTTGCCTTTGACACCGGCCCTGGCAATATGCTCATCGACTATGCTGCCAGCCGCGCTACAGATGGCGCGCTCACCTTCGACCGCGATGGCGTATTGGCGGCGTGTGGACACGTGGATGACACGCTGTTGCGTGAATTGCTGCGCGAGCCATACCTGCACCAGTCGCCGCCCAAGACGACCGGCCGCGAACTGTTCGGCGCGCAATTCGGGGCGCGCGTGTGGGAGCAAGGGCGGGCGCGCGGCTTAACGCCAGAAGACATCGTCGCCACACTCACGGCTTTCACCGCCGCGTCCATCGCGCAGGCGTACCGGGACTTTCTGCCTGCGCTGCCGGATGAAGTCATCGTCAGCGGTGGCGGTGCGCGAAATTCCACACTGATGGCGATGTTGCGCGATCAGTTTCCCGGCATCCACGTTATCTCGTCGGACGCCGTCGGTCTGGGCGTGGAGGCCAAAGAAGCGGTTGCCTTCGCCGTGCTGGCTTACGAGACCTGGCACGGTCGCTCCGGTAATCTCCCCGCTGCTACCGGCGCACGCCGGGCGGTCATCCTCGGCAATATCACACCGGCGAATGGCGAATTGCGAATTACGAATCAAGAATCAGCGAATCAGCGAATCAGCGAATCACACCCCACAACCCATAACTCACAACCCGCAACCCACAACCACACTACAGAATCTCGTAATCCGGCAACGACACACATTGACTTGGTCTCCACGCTGGAGATGGTGCGCTTGATGAACGCGGAGGATGCAAAAGTGGCGGCGGCGGTGGGGGTGGAACTGCCCGCGATTGCGGAGGCAATCGACCGCATCGCCGAGCGGATGCGCGACGGCGGGCGCCTGATCTACATCGGCGCGGGGACGTCGGGACGGTTGGGCGTGCTGGATGCATCCGAGTGCCCGCCGACGTTCAACGCTGCGCCGGAACAGGTCGTCGGGCTGATCGCTGGGGGCGAGGTGGCGCTGAGAACGGCGGTAGAAGGCGCGGAAGACAGCCCGGAGTCTGGTGTGCGCGACATCGCTGCACTCGACGTGGGTGCGCGGGACAGTGTGGTGGGCATTGCGGCGAGCGGCGGCACGCCCTATGTTCTGGGCGGTATGGAGGAAGCGCGGCGGTGCGGCGCGCTTACCGTCAGCCTGGCGTGCAACCGTCCCGCGCCGGTTCACGAGTTGGCGGACGTCATCATCGCGCCTATCGTCGGCCCGGAAGTGATCACCGGTTCGACGCGCCTCAAGGCCGGAACCGCGCAGAAGATGGTACTCAACATGCTCTCCACCGGCGTGATGATCCGCCTGGGCAAGACCTACGGCAACCTGATGGTGGACGTGCAGGCGACCAACGCCAAACTCCGCCAGCGTGCCCGGCGGATTGTCGTTACGGCGGGACAGGATGCAAGAGGCAGGATGCAGGAATCAGCGAATCAGCGAATGAGCGAATCAGCGGATCACGCATTACGCATCACGGAGGAAGAGGCTGCGCGTGCTTTGGAAGCTTGCAACGGTGAGGTGAAAACGGCGATTGTGGCGTTGGTCAACGATGTTACGCCGGAAGAAGCGAGCCGTCAACTCGAAGCTGTCGGTGGCATCGTACGGCAAGCGCTTAAAACTTAACCACGAATCTACACGAATTTTCACGAATACTCTTTCTGTCAGCAGATTGAGCAGATGAAGCAGATTTTTTACTGCTGGCAAACAGAAAATCTGCTCAATCCGCTTAATCTGCTGACCAATGACTATCTGACTACCGGACTAACGACGAATGGACAACGAGATTCTCATCGGTATCGACGGTGGCGGCAGCAAGACGATGGCGTTGATCGCCGGCCGGGATGGCAGCATCCTGGGACGCGGGCTGTCCGGGCCGTCGAATTACCTCGTCATCGGTGCGGAGGCGGCTTACGCGGCGCTCGATGCGGCGGTGGAAGCCGCGGCGGGTGGGCGGGCAGTGCGACCGGCGGCGCTTTGCCTGGGATTGGCAGGGGCGGCGCGTCCCGATAACCAGGCGGTGATCCAGGCGTGGGCTGACGCCCGTTATCCCGGTGTGCCGGTCGTCATTACGCACGATGCGCGCTTGGCGTTGGCGGCGGGGACGCCGGAAGGGTGGGGTGTCGCCGTGCTCTGCGGCACCGGCTCGATGGTCTACGGCGAGGACCCACAAGGACAGGTCGCCCGCGCGGACGGCTGGGGCTATCTCCTCGGCGACGACGGCAGTGCGTACGCCATCGGGCGGGCGGCGTTGCGCGCCGTGGCTCGCGCCGCTGATGGGCGTGGCCCGCAGACCGCACTCACCGAAGCGATTTTGACGCACTGGTCGCTCAGACAGCCGCAGGATTTGATCGCTCACGTTTACGCACTCGGCACCCAGCGCGCCGACATTGCTGCGCTCGCAGTCCTGGTGCGGGGTGTGGCTTTGCGGGGTGATGCGGTGGCAGGAGCCATTTTGCAGGATGCAGGCCGGGAATTGGCCGTCGCGGTGGAGGCTGTCGCACGACGATTGGCGCTGACGGGCGCGATTCCCTGTGCGTTGACCGGGAGCGTCATTCTCAAGGGGCAGAGTGTCCGCGCAGCGTTTGTAGCCGCGACCGTCGAACGGGGATTGACGTTGTCGCCCTTGACGCCCGTCCACGAACCGGCGCAAGGGGCGGTGAGATTGGCGAAAGCGTTACTTCAGGCTTGACAATAGCATTAACTGTCTCGATATATGACTTCAGCGGTCCTGCAAAACACGCTCAATGCATCTGCATTTGAAGTCTCAGTAGATCACAAATTGTCACCCCGAACGCAGTGAGGGGTCTCGTTCTAGTCAAACGAGATTCCTCACTTCGCTGCGCTCCGTTCGGAATGACAATTTGGGC
>JBNGDO010000154.1:0-11875 GCA_049975385.1 Anaerolineae bacterium
TCCCACCTGGCACTTACTCATTAACTGTCGCTGGTGCGTATGGAATTGTGAGTATGGAAATTGCACCGCACGATACTACTGCCTTCACCGTAGCCTATGCCGGCGCCATCGCCGATACTACACCACCGCCCATGCCTGCGGTCACGGTCTGCGCTGCGGAAACGCCTAACGTGCTGTCTGCAGAATGGAGCGCCACAGACCCAGATTCTGCTATCACCCTCTACCAGTACGCTATTGGCACGAAATCCGACGGCATCGAGGTGGTCTACTGGACGAATACGGCAGAGACCTCTCTGGCCCGCAGTTCACTCACACTTCTGGCAGGTCAGACGTACTATATCAGCGTCAAAGCGCGTAACGAAGGTGGTCTGTGGAGTGCGCCAAGTAGCGTCGGGGTGGTAGCCGGATCAGGTGGGTGTGTCAGCAATGTGACACAGTGGAACATCTATCTACCGCTGGTTTTGCGGAACTGAATTAGGTTAAGGTAAGCGATATCGCTGCTTATAATTACCAGGGCGGACGTACGTTGCGTTCGCCCTGGTTTGATTTCTGTACCTGGAAGCCCAGAGAAACAAATGCTACGATTTGGGAGATAGGGGACGAATCACAGTAGGGAGCGCCGGACAAGCGTTGATAGACGCTGATTTGTGCATTGATGTGTTTTGCACTAGACTATGGGCTAAACGTTGAGAACGAAGCACCCTTTTGAGGGCAATCGCAGAAGGTTCGGAGGAATAACCGCCAAAGATGCCCATCCACCTCTACCTCGCCCCCGCCACCAGCGGGAAAACCACCTACCTGGTCGCCCAAGCCCGCGCCCTTAGCGCCGGGTTGACGGCTACGCCACGCGTCGTCGTGCCCGCGCAACTCCAGGTGCGCGCGTGGCAGCGCCGTCTGGCTGAGATGGGCGGCGCGCTCGGTGTGCGCGTGGGGACGTTCGACACGCTCTACCGCGAGATTCTCCGCGCCGCCGGGGAAGTCTACGTCCTGCTCACCGAACCGATCCAGTATCGGTTGCTGCGCGCGCTGATCGCCGAGGCTCCGTTGCAGCACTATGCCCCGCTACGCAACCGGCCCGGCTTCGCGCAGGTCGTCCAGGGCTTCGTACGGGAACTCAAGGCCGGCGGTGTGCCCCCCGATGCCTTCGCCCGCGCCGTCGAAGCGTTGGGCGGCGAACCACGCCTACTGGAGCTGGCGCAGCTCTACACTGCCTACCAAGAGCGTCTGCAACACGAAGGCTGGGCCGACTTCGCCGGATTGGGCTGGCTCACGGCGGAAGCCCTCGCCCACCACCCTGACGTGGGCCGCGATTGGTCGCACCTCTTTGTCGACGGCTTCGATGATCTCACCTCGGTGCAGGTGGACGTTCTGCGGCACCTGGCCGGGCGTGTGGACGAACTGGTCATCACCCTCACCGGTAGCCCCCAGTGACGATGCGCGCGCGCTGATCCAGCACCGCTTCGACCGCACGCACCGCCGCCTGGAAACGGCCCTAGGCATCACGGCAGAACCCTTGCCCGCGCGCGTGACGCCCGATCCGCGTGCGCCCGTGCTAATACACCTGGAAGCAGCATTGTTCACCGCCGATGCCGCACAATGCCCCGCCGGGAATGCCGTCGCGCTCATCGCCGCGCCCGACCGCGAGGCCGAAGTACGCGCCGCGTTGCGGTGGCTCAAGACGCACGTTGTTCGTGAGCATCTGCGCCTAAGCGACGCAGCATTGCTGGCCCGCGACATTGAACCCTACCGGCCTTTCATCCAGCAGACAGCGGACGAGTTCGGCGTGCCGGTCCACATCCTCGATGGCCTGCCACTGCGCACGAATCCGGCGGTCGCGGCATTGTTCGATTTGCTGCGCCTAACGCTGCCCGACGAGGCCGACAGCGCTTTCCCCTGGCGTTTGACGTTGGAAGCCTGGCGCTCGCCCTACTTCGAGTGGCCCGCCTGCGGCATCACCCCGGAAACCGCCGAAAGCCTGGATCGCCCGGCGCGGTGGCGGCGCTGCGCTCTCCCCTCCGGCGAGTACAAGTCCAGGTAGTCCTCGTCTCGGTATGTCTCGTACAATGTGTCACCGACCAGCCGGTACGGACTTGCTTGTTCTTGAATACCGTGCCCCCAGCCCTGCCAATTCCGGCGACATCACCTGAGTCTCGCCTCGCTTGACGTAGAAATATCTGTCTCGGCTCCTTCTTTGCGAAATAACCGGTGCACCTGGTAACGAATGCAATCATAGCAACTCAAAAGTCCGAGGAGCAGGCTTGGGTAAAGCACAAAACGCAGCTCTAGCCCCATAGAAGAGTGAACAAACAGATCGGGTCGCCACAAAAAAACTAACAGGTTGGCGAGAAGCAGTATCGCGCCGAGCACACAAATCTTGGTCGGCCCCAAGATACGCTTTAGAACTTTCTCCACGGGCCATCCTAACATCGAGCAAAGTAATGTATACCACCCAAACAAAACGTCCCAATCCATAGTTCGATTTCTCCCTCGTAACAGTTAAAAGCTCCTGTCAGCCTGATAGTTTTGGCCATCAGGCTGACAGCATACATTTTTACTTGCTAATCCCTGTCTTGTGCTACAGCTTCTAGCTCCTTTGCAGTTGCCCTATTACCAAACTACATGCAGGCCCATTCCCAGTGGCCTACACAGTAGCTGGGAACCCAGCAAGTTCCATTGCAAGCCAGAATACATGCAAGTCTGGCCGGCTAGTCTGGAATAAAACTACAACCTGCACAACACCAGTAACGGCATTCGGTGTCCATATGTCCATCGAAGCACTGATCTATCACCCAAACCCAATCGCAATATTCATACTCTTCTATCACATTGCCTGGTGGTATTGGTGAAGAAGGTTCTAGGGTTGGCGCCAATAACGGTGATTTGTATTCCTTATAGGTCTGTGGGCGCTCAGCTTGTTCAACATCTGGGGTGTGCTTGTTCAAGGCTTCCGGCGGTAATTCCTGAGCAAGTGCTATCCCTGTAAGCATATTCAGTGTAAGCGCTAACAAAACGAATATCAAAACAAACTTGCGCATTTCAAGCCTCCTTCGGTTGATGGTTTTACTCGCCAGACTCTCCGGCGATGTTTATTATACAGTCTACCACAAGCCAGGAGGTTTGTCATTAGGGAAATCCCTACCTTATCATGGTAGAGATTCCCCTACCATATCCTGCTATGACTTCACCAGACCATTTCTCACCATCCATAGCGCGGCCTCTGTGCGTGATCTCAATGCCAGCTTGCTCAACACGTTGGTCATGTGCTTCTCGACTGTCTTCTCGGTGACGCAGAGGACCTGGGCAATTTCCTGATTGTGCTTCCCCCGTGCTACCAGCACCGCCACTTTCCGCTCCTGTTCCGTCAGACTTTCCCAGCGCTCACCCACTTCTTTACGCCAGTGTTGCGCCCGGTCTCGTTGGTCCTGGCTGAAGAGAATCTCTCCCAGTGTAGCGCACCAGATCGCCTCTACGAGTCTGTGGGGAGCTTCGTCTTTGACGATGAACCCGGCAGTCTCCGTCTCGGTCATCTCTGCCAGGTAGGCGTCTGTGTCGTGGGCCGTCAGCACCAGCGTAATGGTTTCCGGGTGGTGGGCGCGCACCCAGGCGTCAATTTCAGAGGGGCGCGGGCCAGGCATGACCAGGTCGAGCAAAAGGATGTGCGGACCAAGTTCGGCGACCAGTCGTTGCGCTTCTATGCCGTCTTTGGCCTCACCTACGACTTGAATGTCGGGGGCTTTTTCCAGGATGGCGCGGATGCCAGCGCGCGTCACGGGGTGGTCATCCGCCAATAGCACGCGAATCTTTTTGGTCATTCCAACTTTCTTCACCTACCACCTCCCGCGCTCCCAGGGATAGACCTGGCTCATGTTCACCATCCAGAGGCCGGGAATGAGCGTTTTGAGGCGGTGGGATGTTGCGCCAGTGATTGAGCGTGGGCACCGGCTGGGCATACTTTTGTAGCGCGCAATCCTCGCTGGAGAGTCTCTGGAATGTCGTTTGCGGTCACGTGCAGGACGACTTCAGCGGGCAGGAGCGTCAGGCGGCATGCGATGGTCTGGGAGTTGGTGCCCAGCCGGTAGCCGCAGGTCAACTCGTCGCCGATGGTGAGAATTGCAGCTTGCATCAAGTTCCCTCCTGGTAGAGAGCTGTTGGGAAGAACTATACCCGAAACGGCGCAAATAGGCAAGTGAGGAGGTTGGGTCGTCAAACGAAGCAAACGCCGGACAGCGATTGTTGTTATCCCTAGATTTCGCACATTAACAATCGAATAGAGAGCAAGACTGGCGGAATCGCCCCTTTTGTGGCAAAGTATGGGTTGCATAACTCACACTTGCCGGAGCGATTCCAAATGAAGCCTACCACAAAATCACGATACGCGCAAGTCCCGATCTGGTTGATCTGGGTCAGCGTCCTACTCGTTTTCACATGGAAACCAGCAGACAACCCTGACACACCAACCTGCGAGCCGCCAGCATTGGCGGGCATCGTCACCCATCGCGGGCTTGATGGGCCACTCTTTCCTTGGCAGCGTCGTTTGCGCGTGCGCATCCGGCGGCAGTATCGTCTCCTGCGGCAAACCGGCCAGCGCGCCGTGTGGGCAGCGCGCTTGGTCAAGCTGGCATTGCGCGCCGAGCCCTCGACTTCGACGACCTGGAAGCCGGGGCGCTGGCGCTCCTGTGCGATCATCCCGCCGCCAGCGCGCGCTGGCAGGCCGAAGTCCGCGCGCTGCTGGTGGACGAATTCCAGGACACCAACGCCCGCCAGCGTGATCTGCTGGCCTTGCTCAACGGCGACGCGGGCAAGCGCTTCATTGTCGGCGACGGCAAGCAATCCATCTACCGTTTCCGTGGCGCGGATGTCACTGTGTTCCGTGCCACTCAGCGGGAGATCGCAGCCCAGGGCCAGGGCTACCTCCTGGAGACGTCATACCGGGCGCACCGCGACCTTATCACCGTTCTGAACGCTCTGCTGCAGCCGGTGCTGGGTGTGGATGAAGACCCGGCGCGACCCTACGTTGAACCGTTCGCCGCGCTCACCCATCACCGCGCCACCCCGCCTGCCGGACTGACGCCGCCCTTCGTTGAACTGCATCTGGGCGTGGGCAGCAAAGCTGGCGGCGCGCTGGACAAAGCGGCGGAGGCGTTGGCGACGCGGCTGGCAGCGTTGGTGGAAGACGGGCGCGTGCAACTTGAGTCCCGCGATCCCGACACCGGACAAGTTCAAACCCGCCCCCTGGATTACGGCGACATCGCCATCCTCTGCCGGGCCTCGACGTCCTTCGCCCCCTACGAGAACGCGCTGGAACGCGCCGGCATCCCCTTCCTCACCGTGGCCGGGCGCGGCTTCTATGAGCGCCCGGAAGTGCGCGACGTCCTCAACGCGCTCACCATCCTGGCCGATCCCACCGATGACCTGGCCCTGGCCGGCCTGCTGCGTTCGCCGGCGTGTGGCCTCTCTGACCTGGCACTCTATCGCCTGACCGAAGAACGCGCAGACCAGGAAGCACCATCGCTATGGGAAGTGCTCAACGGCGCATCGCTGGATTTTCTGGCGGACGAAGCCCCTTGTGCGACGGAGGCCGTCGCCCTCATCCGTCGTCTGCACGCGCAGGCGGGGCGGGTGACGGTGGCCGCGCTCCTCAAGGATTTCCTGGACGCGACGCACTACCGCGCGGCGCTATTGCGCGCAGGGCAAGCGCGGGGCGCGGGCAACCTCGCCAAACTGCTGACGGACGCGCACACCAGTGGCATCGTCAGCGTCAGTGAATTCCTGGACTACGTGACGCAACTGCGTGACGCGGGCACGCGCGAGGGCGAGGCTCACACCTTGAGCGTGGGCGCGGTGCAACTGATGACCGTCCACGCAGCTAAGGGGCTGGAATTCCCGGTTGTCGTCATTGGCGACGCCGGAAAAGCTGTACGCAGTGGGCGTGGCGCAATGGTGGATGCAACTCTGGGCGTTGTGCCGCCATTGAAAACCACAGGCGAAGACGAAGTCCCTGCCGCCACCTCACTAGCCTATCGCTTGGCACAGCAAGCTGCGGCGGATCAGGAGGTAGCGGAATCCGACCGGCTGTTGTACGTCGCCGCGACGCGGGCACAGGATATGCTCATCCTCAGCGGGACCGCGAGCGCGCGCAAGGATGGCCTGGGCCTCGGCGGCTGGCTGGAACGGCTGGACAACGCGCTGCACCTCAGCGCCTCCGCGCCGGCGTGCGATCCCGAGGGGGAGGCAATCCAGCACGTGGCATTGTCTGCCGAAGCACAGCCGGCGAGCTGCTTCCTCTACGAAGGCAACGCGGAGATCGCCGCACCAGGCGTGTCCGCCGCGCCGTCCGCGACGGCTGCCTTGCCGGAGAACTTGCCGCTGCTCGATTCCTTGATCCCGCCATCAGCCACGACCGATGATGACACCGAGGCCGAACACCGCGATCCGCCACGACGAGTGTGGCGCGTGGTTCCAGAGAAAGCCCGCCCCACGGCTCCGGCGTGGGTGGTGGGGACATTGGTACACGGCGCATTGGAACAGTGGCTCTTTCCCGATAGCGTGGTTTTCGCGCGGTGGGCTGAGGCCGAAGCGCGCGGGCGCGGCATCACTGACGCCGCCGAACTGCGCAACGCTGTCCAGCGCGCGGCGCGGATGCTGACACGCTTCCAGGCCACCGACCTGTACGCCGCAATGAACGGCGCGACGCAACGTCTCCACGAAGTCCCCTACACGCTGGCGATGCCGGACGGTGCGCTAGAACTGGGCACGCTTGACGCGCTATTCTGTGACGATGGGCAATGGACGCTCGTGGAATTCAAGACTGATCACGTCGCCGATCCAGTGGCTTTGACCGCGTTACTCGCCACCACAGATTACCGGGCACAAGTAACGCGCTACCTGGATGCAGCGGAGCGGTTACTTGGCGTGCGCCCGTGCCCGGCGCTGTGCTTCCTCAACGTAGGTGGTATGGTTCGCGTGGTGAAGGAGAGATTACATAACCCGATTGCTCTTCATCGCTGACACTTATTTAGGCAGATCGTAGAAATCGTAGTTGGATGTTTCACAACAGCAGCTGGGCGGGGAGTTCACCGATTAGATCCATAAACACTTGCCCTGGCTCAAACCACGCGGCCCCATAGCACGATGCTCCCTCCACTACTAAGTACCTTCCGCGCAGCGCCTGTTGCAGATACGTTGAGAAGATGCCGAAATTGAGTCACTCTAGACAAGAAGCGTATCTGTAAACGAATTTGAACTTGGCGTTTAGCCGTTTTGCACTAGACTATGTGCGACGCGATGAAAAAGTGCCTTTTGCGTGTAGTGGTATCGTAATGTGACACAGCGATGCTATCATCCTAGTGAGAGGTATGCGTAGAGTAGATGATTCACCCACTGTGTTTTGGGGTTAATGTGGAGCATATTCTGAACAGGTAACACCACCGAGCCAGTAAACGGTAGAAAAAGAGATAGACCTAGCAAGCTGCCGTACAAAATCGCAATCTTGAAGGAGAACGCTATGAATGCTAATTCTTTGCCTGATTACAAACGCCGCCCGCTCGAAACTCGTCGGGAACAACTCGTCGAAGAATACGAGTCCATTATGAACCAACTGGGCCAGGCTATGGCTTCAGCAGACAAACTCAGGCTCAATCGCCAGGCACAGGCCCGCGAAGCCGAAATCGCCGAGATTGATGCGCAGTTAAATGGCGAACCTATGCAAGGAATTATTTCCACAACGGAGGACCGCTCTGAATCAGAGCCACCCGTGTCCGAGGATTACGTCCCGAATCTTCCACCTTATTGCAAGATTATCGACCGTGACCGAGAGAGAGATGCCATACTCAAATTTTCAAAGGTACGCGCCAAGGATAATCGTAGTTTTGTTATGATTTGCGGGATGCCCGAGATTGGGAAAACTTGCTTGGCTTCTCATCTCTTCAATCGTTACCGTACTAATTCAGTATGGGTTTCTCCCCCAGCTGATTTTGAAGACTGTGAGGCTTATCTGACCAACGTTACGAAAGCAGTATTCGCAGGTCAAGATAAACCGACCATGGTACTCAATCATGAATTACATGAAAAAGATATCTGGCTTTTCCTTGATGGAGTGGATGCATTTGTGGATGCTGATAAATTCATAGGGTTTCTTCGCAGACTATCACCTGATGATAAAGGCAAAGTTGTCCTCACAAGTACAAGACCCACCAAACTTCGCAGTGAATTTCGAGTTGAGCTTTCCCTATTGTCTCGAGATGATGCTATAACTTTATTTGTTGAAAGCTGGCGTCCCGACCAACTGAAGCTTTCCAGTGCACAGCTAGCAGACGTGAAGCAGATATGCGGTAAGAGTCTTTTGGACGGACATCCGGCATCCATCGAACGTATTGGAGCGAATAAAGGACTTATTAGAGAATCGGATTTGTCTCTCCTGGTAACCCGTCTTAAGCGGGATATACAGCAGATGGGAAAAGAAAAGGCGGTTTTGAGCGCCAATATATCTCTGGAATCACGTACAAAACAAGCGCGAAGTTTGTTGCGCAGAATCGCCTTGTTACCCAGAAAGTTTGACAAGAACACAGTCGCATATATCAGCCAGGTTTCACCCACTCCGGATTGGGATTGGGAAGAGGCATTCGGAGAGCTTATTGCCTCAAGGTTAATACAGGTTACGCAACAACCTAACGATTCATCAACTTACCGAGTTCACAATGTAGTGCGGACTATTGCTAGGCGGGAAGCACAAACATTACAAGAATTCAAGCAGCTTCAACGAAAGGTGGGAGAGATGTTAATTCAAAGTGAGCAAACTTCTGAATGGATTGCTGGATTGCTTAGTCTGTTCCAGGCTGAGCGCTGGGACAAGGTTATCTCAGCATTCCGGGAGAGATATGGCGATTGTTTTTGGGGTGAGCATTTGTTTGCGGGAGATACAACACTGGATATGCTGAAAGCGCGTGCCTGCTACGCTATTGCATACACTTTTGACCAGATAGGAAATGCAAATCTGGCAGTCGATTATGCACAGCAAGGAATTGTTTTGCTTATAAATGTCCCGAGTGAAGACACTGCTGCATACAGTGCTATTCAACTAAGACTTGACGCTGTGCTTGCACGCAATCTCCTGGCTTTGCATAAATACAAAGAAGGTCAAGTCAAAATTAAGGAAACCGCCGAAGTCGTCAAGGATCTTCCTGTTGATCAGTATCAAGCATTGCAATGGGAGGTGGGACAAATCCATCTATTGGAGGGTATTTACTACCATTACCTAGTTGGGGATGACACGGAAGCTGAACGTGTATCACGCGCAGCGGCTGAGATATACAAGAATATTGGAGATGCGGGACAGCATCTAAGAGCACTTTCCAATCTTAGCACTGCATTAGCAGGACAGGGATGTCTTCGCGAGTCTGCTGATGTGAACCGAGAGATCCTGCAACTTCTAGGAAAGGACAGGGATTTTCCAACCTTATCATCAAATGTTGTCGAGTCCCTCACTGGATCCGAAACCGCCAATTTGGTTGATACATTGACAAAACTAGGAGAATTTGGAGAAGCGCAGCAGCATGCCTATTGGGGCTTACCATATTGTGAAGAGCATGGATTAGGACAATCTCATGCCGCGCTTCTCGTCAATACTGGGGCATTGGAAATTGAGCTAGGCGAGCATGGTAAAGCTCGAGAAAGTCTCGAAGAAGCCCTAGCACTTAGTAGAGACTTGGGTTATACAGCGTATGAGGAACAAATTTACACATACTTAGCGGCAGTCGATCTCAAACAGGGTAATCCAGAGCGTGCTCAGAGGGACATTAAGCGTGCACTCGAAAGCGAGGATTCGTACAACCAGGCAGAAGCCTATCGCGTTGCCGGAGAGATCTATCGTGCCAAAGGTAACTATACGTTAGCCAAACAGAATCTAATGAGCAGCAAACAAATTAGTCAGGATAATGATTATGCCTATTTCAAAGCGCGAGCCTCTCTGGAATTGGCACGGTTACATCAGTCTGCTCATGAGTTCGGAGATATGGAAACGAATTTGCTTGAAGCCGAAGGCTATTTCTCACAGATTAACGCACCCTATTACCTCGATTTGATTGCGGGATTACGGCAGCAAATGCAATGAATCTCGAAAGAAATTTCCTGATAGCCAGGTAGCTTGAGCACCCTTTAGCTCTGGATTGGAGGGAGAAGATGAAAGCATATAGAGTTTGCGGCAATGCTGTATACTGGATCCGGATGGCGGGATTGCTCCTACTGATATTTACCATTAGGTTTCCATTGTCTTCTACTCTCGCCTATGTCAATGAACAACCTCTTGCTGTTACTCGGACTGTCACAAGTACAGCCGATAGTGGCAGTGGCACCTTGCGAGACGCTATTCAGAATGCATCTGCCGATGATGTTATTGTCTTTTCAACTTCAGTATTTCCACCTAGCAATCCTCAAACTATCTCTCTCGTTTCCCCCCTATCCTGGATTGAGGTTACCGGACTACAAATTGATGCTAGCAATGCAGGTGTCATCGTGAGTGGCGCAGGTTTGACAGGGCAATACGATAACTGCTTTATGGTTCGCGCAAACAATGTGACGATCCGCGGTTTGCAAATTGTGAACTGTCCAAACCATGGTGTCGAAATCAACAATGGCGCTTCGTTTGTGACGATTGGGGGAGATCGCAATATTGGCAACGGTCCTTTGGGACAGGGAAACCGCTTTGCCGGCAATCGCGTGGGCCTTTGGGTGTATGGCAGGGATATACCAAGCCAGGGCATTGTAGTAAAAGGCAATCTGTTCGGCACAACCCTTTCCGGTACGGGAGCGGCCGGCAACTCTCATGCTGGTGCGACTATCCTGAAGTCTGATGACAACGTGATTGGCGGCAGTCTTGATGGCGAACGTAATGTTTTTAGCGCCAACGGTTATTATGGCCTCGAACTCTGGGATTGTGTCGGAGTCACAATCGAAAATAACTATGCCGGTACTAATCTGGCAGGAACAGCAGCCCTCGGGAATAGTGATTCGGGCATTCTGGTCGTCAACTCGGCTAATGTCACATTAAAGAATAACCTGATCAGTGGCAATCAAGCCAATGGTATCTTTCTCGATCACGTAGAGCATACTGTAGCGACCGGAAATATGATCGGAACTGATAAAACTGGGACTCTGGCTTTGGGCAATGGTGGTCACGGCTTAGGTATCAGGGGAACGAATTTCACTATTGGCGGAGCCAATGCCGGCGAAGGTAACCTGATCAGCGGCAATGGCGGATGGGCGGCCCTTCTGTTGTGGGCCACGAGTCCCACCAACGCCATTATTCAAGGCAACATCATTGGCACCAATCAATCTGGCACTACCGCATTGCGGAATATGGGTATGGGCATTCATATATCAGGCACCAACACCCTCATTGGCGGGGCGCTCACAACTGCTGGCAATCTTGTCAGCGGGAACAACGGCCACGGCATCTGGGTAGAAAGCTCACCCTCGCACCCTTATACAGCGACTATCATGAACAATATTGTGGGTGTCAATATCAATGGAACCGCAGCAATCACCAACGCACATAACGGAATCACACTGGATCAGTTCAGCGACGCGATTGTTCAAGACAATCTTATTGGCGGGAATGGAGGATGGGCAGGATTGGCTTTGCTGGCAAACACCGTGGTCAGAAGTCATGCAGTTATTCAGCGTAACGTTGTCGGTACAGATCGTACCGGCAATCATGGGATAGCAAATTGGGGCACCGGTATATATGTCACCGGCACCAATGAGGTTCTTCTAGGCGGATATGATCCTGCAGAAGGGAATCTAGTTAGCGGTAATGGAAATCATGGAATCTACATCGAATCGTCAATAGCGAAACCTTATACAGCCGCGGTTGTTAACA
>JBNGDO010000155.1:0-11723 GCA_049975385.1 Anaerolineae bacterium
GTTGCGGGCGGCGCCCGCAACCGCAAAACACCCTGAAATCCAATGGCTTTAGCCATGCGATTCACTTGCGTGAAAGGTGCATTTGCGGAACGATAAAGCCCTGAAAAGCAAGGCTCAGAGCCGGAAAAATGGCCCTATTTCGCATGGCGTTACGTCACACGAGAACAAGTCATTCGTCACTATTTCTCGCCTTGAAAATCGTTATGATAAAGGTGAAAGAGGTTGAGGTTGGTAATCAACAAAGTTGGTTTTCCAGCCTAGATGGTTTGAAGAAATCCATCGCACCTCTCCTCCTTTCCTTGGCTGGTGGCCCCCCGGACTCCCCCTCGCCGGGGGGCCAAGCCGTTAACAGACGACGTAACGGGTTACTTCTCTTTCCCCATCCCTGTCTACCGTCTACTGCTATTATTGTATCGCGCCCTGCCTATGGTATAATGAAAGCAATTATCGACTAGGAGAATTGGATGGCAAAGGGCTTCCTACAGCGTATTTTCGGCGACCCCAATAAGCGTGCGATCGTGCGGATGCAGAAGACAGTACAAGAGATCAACGCGCTGGAACCGGTAGTCCAACAGATGTCCCCAGAAGAACTCCGTGCACAAACGCACACCTTCAAAGAGCGTCTGCAAGCCGGCGAAACATTGGATGATATCCTCCCTGAAGCCTTCGCCGCCGTCCGCGAGGCGAGCCGCCGCACCATCGGCCTGCGTCATTACGACGTCCAAATGATCGGCGGGATGATCCTCCACGAAGGCCAGGTCGCCGAAATGCGCACCGGCGAAGGGAAAACCCTGGTCGCCACATTGCCGCTGTACCTCAACGCGCTGCAGGATCTAGGGGTTCACCTGGTGACGCCCAACGACTATCTGGCGAAAGTCGGCGTCCAATGGATGGGGCCGGTCTACCACGCGCTTGGCGTCGAGGTGAGTGTGATCCAATCCGGCGCGGGAAGGCCCGACGAGGCCTCTTTCCGCTACGATCCGGACTACAGCTCCGCCGATGACCGCTACCAACACCTGCGCCCTATTACGCGCCGCGAGGCCTATCGCAGCGACATTACCTACGGCACAAATAACGAGTTCGGCTTCGATTACCTGCGCGACAATATGGTCATCGATCTGAACCAATGCACGCAACGCCAGCTTCACTACGCCATCGTCGATGAGGTGGACAGCATCCTTATCGATGAAGCTCGCACGCCCCTCATCATCTCCGGGCCGGCAGAGGAGTCGTCCGAACTATACCAACGTTTCGCGGGCCTGGTGCCGCGACTGCACCGCGACGAAGATTACGAGGTGGACGAGCGCAGCCAAATCGCCATCCTCACCGAAGAAGGCACCGCCAAGATCGAGCGCATGCTCAACATCCCCGAAGAGGAGAATATCTACGATCCCCAGCACGCGCACATGCTCGCCTACCTGGACAACGCCTTGCGCGCCAAAGAGTTCTACGAACGCGATAAGGAATACGTCGTGCGCGAAGGTGAGATCATCATCGTAGACCAATTCACCGGCCGTATGATGTTCGGGCGGCGCTACTCGGAAGGGCTGCACCAGGCGATCGAAGCCAAGGAGCACGTGGAAGTGCGTCGCGAGTCGCTCACTTACGCAACCATCACGTTCCAAAATTTCTTCCGTATGTACGGCAAACTCGCCGGGATGACCGGCACGGCGGAAACCGAGGCCGAGGAATTGCGCAAAATCTACGGGCTGGAAGTCATTGTCCTACCCACGAATGTGGAATACCAGGCGCAGTTCGGCGACTTGACCGAGCACGCTGTGTCGCCGCAAGAATCGGGCGTCGCCTTTGCCGGCGTATTGCCCGAAGGCCACAACTACAAAGTCACCATCTTCGACGGACCAGACAGCGCGCCGTCTGGCGTGCGCTACTATCGCCGTCTGGATATGCCCGATCAAATTTACAAGACCGAGTCTGCGAAGTTCAAGGCTGTGATCGACGAGATCGCCGCCGCGCACGAGGCCGGGCGGCCTGTGCTGGTGGGCACGACTGCCATCGAGACATCCGAGCGACTAGCGAGGATGCTCAAGAGACGCGGAGTCCAGCACAATGTTCTCAATGCCAAGTATCACGAGCAGGAAGCCGTCATCATCGCGCAGGCCGGGCAACCGGGCGCGGTGACGATCGCCACCAACATGGCCGGGCGCGGTGTGGACATCCTCCTGGGCGGCAATCCCGAAGGCATGGCCCGCGACGACCTGCGCCGGGAGCAGTTCGACCTGACGCAAATCCACTCGCTGGATTGGGAAGATGCGTTCAAAATGGCGCGCGAGGGTGACGATCCCACGACCCGCTATCCAGAGCCGTGGGCGAAGGTCCTCTACGAGCGGGTGCAAAAGTGCGACGCCGACCGCAAGCGCGTCTATACCCTGGGTGGGTTGCACGTGATCGGCACAGAACGCCACGAGGCGCGGCGCATCGACAACCAATTGCGCGGGCGCGCCGGGCGACAGGGCGACCCCGGTTCCAGCCGTTTCTACATCTCGCTGGAAGACGAATTGCTGAGCCGGTTCGGCGGCGAACGCTTAGCGCCTTGGATGGACCGCGCCGGCCTGGAGGATGCCCCGCTGGAGTTCGGCGCTATCGCCAGGGCCATCGAGTCGATTCAGGAACGCGTCGAAGGCTATAACTTCGACATCCGCAAGCACGTCCTCGAATACGACGACGTCGTCAACAAACAGCGCGAGGTCGTCTACAAAGAGCGCGCTAAGATTCTCAGCCGTGAAGACCTGCACGATGACCTGCTGGAGATGGTGACGTCCGAAATCCGCCACATCGTCGAATCCAAGACGCAGGGGTACGAGGACGAATGGGACATCGAAAGTATGGTCGCCGAACTGCGCCATGCGGTTCCGGCGCTATACAATGACACGGTTCACAAATTCCACAACCTGACCCCGGACGAGATCATCGAAACGTGCGTCAAAGAGGCCGACCGCGTTTACTGGCTGCTCAACCAGAGACTTGGCGAGGATTTCTACCGCACGATGCGCCAGGAGGAAGTCTCGCTGAAAGCTATGTCGGAGGCACCACGACCGGATTTGGCCATGATTGTCGAGACGGTCGACGCGCGCATCGGACGGGACGTCGTCGAACAGTGGTACGATCAGCCCATCCGCCGTATGCCCACGGAGATCGAGGATCAGGTCAAGCAGATTGTCGTCGACGTCGCGCGCGTTTTTCGTGACCGGCAGTTGATGCTCCAACAGTTGGATGGCCACTGGGTCCGGCACCTTACGGACCTGGACATGCTCCGCGAAGGTATCGGGTTGCGCGCTATCGGGCAGCAGAAGCCCATCGTCGCTTATCAGAAAGAGGCTTACGAAACCTACCAAGAGATGTTGCGCTCGGTGCAGACACAAATCGTGCGCTCGCTGTTCTTGATACCGCAACAGTCCCGCACACAGCGCCGTATGGCAGGTCAGCCGCGGCGACCCGTACTCCGCACCAGCGGTGGCAGCCAAAATGCCGCGTCCAAGCCTACGCCCGCGCGGGCCAGTACGGGGGGGCGAAAACTCGGCCGCAACGATCCTTGTTTCTGCGGCAGCGGCAGAAAGTACAAAGACTGCCATCTGAGAGCAGATCGACGGGCGAACGTCGTCCGCTACGTCAAGGAATAATCGCGTTCATACGCTTTTGCCAGGATAATCAAGCAAGGATACTGCAACAAGGTTGAGAGGCACAATGAGAAGAGAGGACTTGACCGCGCGTGTCGTAAAAGATATGGATCCGGAGTTGTTCGATTTCCTGACAACTTACGTGGACTCGTTTGTCAAATGGGATCTGCTGCGGTTCTTCCACGAGAACCCCCACACAATGGACACCAGCGAAAACATCGCGCGGTATGCCGGGCGCACCGCCGAAGATGTGCAGACCGAGCTGCAAGACCTCGCGAGTCAAGGGCTGCTCGTAGAAATGCCGGTGGAGAACATGCGGGTCTACATGCTGAAGGCCGATCCAGCACTCAGAACACGGTTACAGCAGTTCGTCGAAGCGACGCAAGAGCGAGAATTCCGGCGCAAAGTCATCTATCATATGGTCCGGCACTGAGGAGGATGACCATGCAAAACCAAACGAGAGTCACCACGGGCATACCAGGATTGGATGCGATGTTGAACGGCGGATTTCTGCCCCGCACGGCCAACCTGGTCGAAGGTGCACCGGGAACCGGCAAGAGCACCCTGGGGATGCAATACATCTACGAAAGCGCGCTCCGCGGTGAACCGGGCATCATCCTTACCTTCGAGGAATTCCCCGGGCAGTATTACCGCGACGCAGCATCTTTCGGCTGGGATTTTCGGGAACTGGAGCGCCAGAACCGGCTCAAGATCATTATGAGCAGTCCAGAAGTGACCAAAGCAGACCTGGAACACGTCGGCGGAACCATCCAAAATCTGATCGCCGAAATGGGCGCGCAACACATGCTCATCGACAGCGTCACGCACTTCGAGGGGCTGCGCCAGGATCCCATGGAGTTGCGCAAGCTGATGTACAGTTATCTCAACGCGCTGAAACGCCAGGATTTGACGCTTATCCTGACACGCGAAAGCTCCCACCTTTTCGGCGAGGGCATCGAAGGCCAGCTCGATGCCAGCATCCAATTCCTGGCCGACACGTACATCATGCTGCGTTACGTCGAAATCGAAAGTGTGGTACAGCGCGCTATCATCATCCTGAAAATGCGCGGCAGTGCGCACGACAGCACAATCCGCCAGTACGAAATCAATAGTCACGGCATTAAGGTGTTGCAACCATTCGAGGGACGAGAAGGGTTGTTGAGCGGCACGCCCAAACGGATGACAGAGTCATTTATGAGAGCCTTTGTGAGAAGATAGAGCCAGTGTCCACCATCCCCCTACGAATCATTCTGGGCAGTTTCATCTGGATAGGGATTATAGCTCTCCAGATCATTCTACTGACGATTGCGCATTTCTTCGAGCGCACATCTCAGCAGCAAACGTGGTACCAGCTTTACCTGATTCCGATCCTGTTCACCGGCGTCGGTGCAGTGCGTTACCTGAGACGCATCCCCACCCTCAAAGCCCAGCCCGATTTCGCCGGAGATCCGATCTCCGACATCCTGTTGTTATTTTCTGGGTTGCTGTTGATCGGACTGGGTAACCTGCTCTATGAAAGAATGATGGGAGAGCGAGGTCATGACCGATACTGAAGTTCTCACCTCCCATCTCGGCACAGGACTGTTGATCGGCATCCTTTACACCAGTTGGCTGCTACGGGTCCTGAGTCGCAGGATGAGCGAAGTGACCAAGATGCGGGCCTATTATCGTGGTTTCGATCTCGGTAACGCTTTGCTCATCATCGCTACGTTGAGCTATATCTTTCAGTGTAACGCTGCCCTGGCGCAACAACCGGCTGGGGTGCTCAACGTCGAATTCACTCTGATGACTTTTTATCTTCCCCTGGCACTGGGAATCGGCATCAATCTCGCGAGCGCCATCATTTATTGGGGTTGGCTATTCCGACGACGCTAGGTGTGTGCCGCCGGAATCAGGCTGGTAATTCTCTTCATCTGATATAATATAGGCATAGACTCTATCCGGAAATTGTGCTTGCACACGTATGTGGTGCGTCAATGACGGATTCTCGGATAGGCTCATAACGCATTGGAAACGCTCGAGACAGCGCCTTCATAGCAACCGAGATGGAGCGTTGAATTATGGTTCACGACTTATTAGAAATGCCGCAGGCAGGAGCCGCTAGCGCTACCGAGGCCGCTGGCGCTACCGAGGCCGCTGGCGCTACCGAGGCCGCTGGCGCTACCACGCCGCCTCAGACCGCAGGCACATTGTGGGAATGGGCGAATAACCTTCCCAAAATCGACCTGCACCGGCATCTCGAAGGTTCGCTGCGGCTGAATACCCTGGCCGAGATTGCGCTGGAACATGGCATCGACTTACCGAGTTACGAGGTCGAGCAACTACGCCCCTACGTTCAAGTTATCGATGATCCACCAGATTACCAAAGTTTCCTGGGAAAGTTTGAACTGCTGCGGAATTTCTACACATCCAAAGAAGTCGTACAGCGCGTGGTGCGCGAAGCTATCCTCGATGCCGCAAACGACAACATCCGCTACCTGGAACTACGCTTCAATCCCGAAGCGCTGGCAAACGCACAAAACTTCTCGATGAATGACGCAGTCGAGTGGGTCAAGGAGACGACGCGCAGCACGCAAGCTGAAACCGGCACGCGCACCTGCCTGATTTTAACTGTCCCCCGCAGGGAATCGCTCAAAACTGCCTACGAGATCACTGAACTCAGCATCGCGCATTTTGGAGACCTGGTGCGAGGGATCGATCTGGTCGGCGATGAGGTCAACTTTCCTGCCGAGCGCTTCCTGGAGCCTTTCCGGCGCGCCCGTAAGGCCGGCGTGAACATCACCATCCATGCCGGAGAATGGGCCGGAGCACAGAGCGTCTACACCGCAGTCAAACACCTCGACGCTCAACGCATCGGCCACGGCATTCGCTCCATTGAGGATTCTACCGTCGTCCAACTGCTCTACGACAGAAAAGTAGCGTTGGAAGTCTGCCCTACGAGCAATCTGCAGACTGGGGCCGTGCATGGCATGGGGCAGCATCCTTTGCTCGATCTCTACAACTTACGGCTACGCGTCACCCTCAACACCGACGATCCGAGCATCAGCGACACCACGCTCACCGACGAATACGTTGTCTCCGTCGCCGCCCTCGGCGTCGAGGAACGCATGATCTACCATATGCTGCGCTATTCTGCCGACGCTGCCTTTATCCCACCGGAGGAACGTCCCTGGTTGATGGACACGATACGCCAGGCCCTGGCACCTTATCCTGGCGCATTAGCAGAATTCGAGACGTTATAAAAAAACCGGGGTTGTGTTACGACCCCGGTCTTCATGCAAAACCTTCGCAAGACTACGGATTGCCCAGCTTTTTTGCCAACGCTGCGGGGGTATACGGTTTGAGCAACACATCGCGCACGCCATAACGTAGCAAATCCGTCAACTGCTCGACGCGCATGCTGGAAGCCACCACCAGCGTCTTTGCCGCAGCTCCCGCTTTGGCGATCTGCTGCAACACCGTTACACTCTCCACCATAGCCAATACATTATCCACGATGATCTCGTCGTACTCCGCGACGTCCAAGAAAGTGTCGTCAAAGGTGGCCCAGTCAGCCCCGGCATCCGTTATGCGGGTGACCGTGTTCTGTGCCCCGGTCAACGTCCGCTCGACAAAGCGGCTCCACACATCATCATCATCGACGAGCAAAAAACGCTTACCCGATGGCAGTTCGGCCGTGCCGTTCGCCGCGCTGCCGCTGTACGCAGGCACGTACAGTTCGAAGACCATTCCCCCTTCCGGACGCTTGCGTGCTACTATCTTACCGTCAATCTGCTTGAGGATTTGCAGGCAGGCCGGCAGCCCTAACCCGGCATGTTTCGCCCCTCTGGTGGTGTAGAAAGAGATCCATATCTTGTCCAAATTGGCCTCGGCTACGCCGGGGCCGTTGTCGCCGATACGCGTCACCACGTAACGCAAACCGTTCGCATTTTTTGCCCCTTTCTCTTCAACCAGGTCGATCTCCACATCGATACGCGGCGCGTCGAGAGCTTCCGTGGCTTCCAGCGCGTTCTGCAGCACGTAGTGGAACGCGCGGCTCAACTGTGTGGTATCGGCGACACCCA
The DNA here is from genome assembly GCA_049975385.1 of Anaerolineae bacterium. GTDB lineage: Bacteria > Chloroflexota > Anaerolineae > B4-G1 > SLSP01 > DSWT01. The sequence goes on from JBNGDO010000155.1 coordinate 7,700, forward strand.
GGGGCAGGTCGGGCGCGACGGAGAAATGGATCACCTCAGGGGCAATCCCCATCACCTGCACGGTGTCCTTCACCACATCCTCAATCATCGCCGGTGCCGGGATATACTCGCGCGCCGGGCCGATGAGGTACTCCTTGACCTTCGCGATCAGCCGCGCGCTGGCCTCGATCAACGTCAGGTCCTCGTGCATCGACTCGACAAGCTCGGCATCGGCCCTGGACAGGCGCATCAAATCTTCGCGCAGTCGCTGCACGCTCACCGCAATCGGCAGGGCCTTGTTGCCAATCCAATGAATGGCTTCAGTTGTTGCCGTCGCCACGGCCTCGAAAGTCTTGGTGCGCACCAGCTCCGCGTGCGCTGCCTCCAATTCGCGCAGCAGGTGCGCATTGTGCAACGCCACCGCCAATTGATCGGCCATCGCCTGTAGTGAACTGATGTCCTCCTTGCTGAAGGCCGCTTCCTCCTCGCTCTGCACCGTTACCGCACCGATCACACGCGCCTGCGCGCCCGCGCCCGCCACCAGTGGAAGCGCCATCTCTGAGCGCGTCATCGGCAAATGGGGATTCTTAAAGAAAACGGCTTCTTCCCCCACGTCCAATGCAATACGCGCCTGGCGCTCGGCGATCGCAGCCCCGATCATCGAATGCCCGCCGACTCGCAGCTTGTGGCCCTCGGCCACCATCGCCGCGCCGGCTTCACCCCGCCCTGCGTGCAAGACAGCCCATTCCCCGGTCTCATCGAGGAGAAAAACACCGGCATAATAGAAACCATAAGCGTCGCAGATAATATCCACCATCTTGTACAGCAACTCATCCAAATCCAAAATCGACGTGACGCCCTTGCCCACATCGGCCGCCGCCATCAGCAGCCGCGCGCGACGCGTCGCCTGTGCCAACAATCGCGCATTTTCCGAATACAATTGCGCATTTTGAATCGCCACCGCCAACTGGTCGGCCATCGCCTGCAGCGCCATGATGTCGTCTTCGGAGAATGCGGCCTCCTCCACGCTCTGCACAGTTAATGCCCCAATGACGCGCGCATCCGCGCCTGCGCCAACCGCTAACGGCAGAGCCATTTCGGAACGCGTCAAGGGCAGATACCGGTTCTTGAAATGCACCGGCTCATCGCCGACGTCTAGCGCGATCAATGCCTGGTTACGTCCGGTCGCAGCGCCGATCATCGACTGCCCGCCTACCCGCAACTTGTGCGCCTCGGTCACCATCGCTGCGCCAGCCTCGCCACGTCCGGCGCGCAAGACAGCCCATTCCCCAGTCTCATCGAGTAAAAAAACGCCGGCATAATAAAAGTCGAACGCTACACAAATAATGTCAACAGTCCGATGCAACAACGCATCTGGGTCAAGAATAGACGTAATACTACGACTCACTTGCGCTCCGGCGTGCAACAAAGCAGCGCGACGTTCGGCTAACACTGATTTATCCATAATTTACTCCTTCACACGAGATAGGGGAGAGGTCAATCCTTGATGATGCGTTCAACCAACGTGATCAGATCCGCCTCACGCCCCTTGACGAAATAGGCACGCGCGCCACGCCGGACGGCATCTTTGGCCCGCTCAACCTCATCGAAGGCTGTCAGCACGATCACGGGGAAACCAGGCTGTACCTCCAGGAGCTTGCTCAACAACTGCAAACCCGCGGTGGGATCCTCATACCCCGCAAAGTTCGGCATGTTCAGATCCAGAACAGCGATATCGAAAGGACTATCACTCGCCATCGTTTCCTCGAACAGCGCCAGTCCCGCCGTCACGTCACCAACCGCCTCCACATCGAAGCCGGCGCGTAACAGCGTTTTCTCAATACTCCGCAACACGAACTTTTCATCATCGACGAGTAAGACTTTCACTTCATCTTTCATACATCGTTCCTTTCATTAGATATGGCAAAGACTGCGCCCCCTAAGCCTTCATCACCGGCAGATACACGCTGAACGTTGTCCCTTCGCCCACCACACTCTCGACCGTGATTTTGCCGCCCAATTGATTGATGATTTTGACACACGCGGAGAGGCCAAGACCTGTGCCGCCCCGTTCACCTTTGGTCGTGTAGAATGTGACCCAAATTTTGTCGATAATTTCCGGCGGAATCCCACTCCCGTTGTCCGTCACGTCTGTGACCACAAAGCTCGGGTCATCTGCCGAGCGCACCCAAATGAAGAGTTTCTTGTCTTCCACCTGATACATCGCTTCCATCGCGTTTTTAATCAGGTTGACAAAGACGTGCGCCAATTGTTCGGGATCGGCCAGGACGGGCAGCACATCCTCCACCAGCAGGAAGCGCACGACTTCCTTGGGGATCCCCATCGAGCGCACCGTCTCCCGCAACAAATCGGGAAGGCGCACCGGCTCTAGGTGTTTCTGACGCGCCGGCCCGATCAAATCTTCTTTGATATTCAGAATCGCGCGCGCGCTCTGTTCAACGATGTCCAGGTCCTCGAAGATGGATTCAAGGTTCAACGTACGCTGCAACCGCCGGAGTGGCTGGCGGGCCACTTCTTCACGCAGTTCCGCCAGATCCAAACCGGTACTCTGATCTGCGAGCACTGTCTCGGCCGCGAGTATCATCTGCGCGAACTTGTGCTCTTGCAGTTCCGGCGGTACTTCGTCTAGCAATGCGCGCGCCATCAGCAGATATTTCACCAGGTCTTCGCGCACCCGGGCGATGCTGCCCGGAATCGGCGCGGCCTTGTTCCCCACCCAGTGGATGGCCTCGCCTGTCGCAGTCGCTATCGCTTCGAACGTCTTCGTGCGTACCAACTCGGCGTGGGTGGACTCCAAATCCTCGAGCAAACGCGCGTTATCGATGGCGATGGCCAACTGGTCAGCCATGGTTTGCAGCGTCGTCATATCTTCGCCGGCGAACGTCGTCTCTTCCTGGCTCTGCACCGATACCGCGCCGATGACACGCGCCTGCGCCCCGGCGCCCACGAGCAACGGCAACACCATTTCAGCGCGGGTCAATGGCAAACGCGGATGCTTGAGGTGAAGGGGTTCCTTTTCCACATCCAACGCGAATAACGCCCGGCGCTCGGCAATGGCCATCCCCACCATCGACTGGCCACCGATCTTGAGTTTGTATCCCTCGGCAACCATATCGGCGCCGGCAGCGCCACGCCCGGCCCGCAAAATCGCCCAATCGCCGGCGGCATCGACCAGAAAGATACCGGCATAGTAGAAGCCATAGACATCGCAGAGGATGTTAACGGTCTCCTTGAGCAGAGCGTCGGCGTCGAGAATGGAGGTGACGGTGCGCCCGACCTGCGCCGTAGCCTCCAGCAATCGCGCCCGGCGCTGCGTTTCCTGTAGCAACTGATCGCGCTGTTCATTCAGCTCCGCATTGCTCTTCAGCGCGCGGGTCAACTCGCGGACCTTCTCCTCCATACGCGCCACCAACGTCTGCTGGTAGGCGCTGCGGAAACTGTCATCCTCCAGCGTTTCGCGGCGTCCACCCAGGAAGCGTGCGATTTGCTCTTCGAAGGTGTCTGCATTGATCGGCTTGGCGATGTAGCCGTCACAGCCGGAGGCCAGCGCGTGCTCGCGCACGTGCTCGGCCATGTCCGCCGTCAACGCGACGACGGGGACATTGGGGAGCAGAACCTTCACGCGGGCTGCAACTTCGTAACCGGTGAACTGGGGAAGATTCAGGTCTACCAGAATCAAATCGGGCCGGATCGCTATGGCCTGATCGATGCCGGTCAGGCCGTCCGGCGCCTCGAAAAATGCATAATGCGCGGACAGCAGACGTTCCACGAGCCGTCTGGACGAAGGCGCATCGTCAACGTAAAGGATTTTCGGTTTTGTCTCACTCTGGTCCATAAGCACAATGTGTTTGAAGACGGTATGTTTGCAACTCCGATATTATAGCGCGAACGCACCGACAATCAAGGCCCACGTTCACAGGGTCTCATCATTCTCCTGGTACGACGTGCCTCAAGTTTTGGCGTGACACAAATGCGGCCTAAAGGCCGGAGATATAGTGGGTATTTTTGTGGCGGGGCTTTGCCC
>JBNGDO010000156.1:0-11298 GCA_049975385.1 Anaerolineae bacterium
ACGCCGCACATAAAGACGAATTGTGGCTGGAACGCGACCAGCGCAGCGGTCAGCAGCGCGCCCTTGCGGGTCTGGAAAAGCTCGTACCCGAGCCCCCACGCCGCAACCACGGTGAGGATGCCAAACAAGAGCGAGGTCAAACGCGTTACGTGGATGGCCAGGACTGAGCCGCTCCACGGGAAGCGCTCCGCATCCGTGTGAATGAGCATATTCTTGTTATCCAGTGCGTTGTCGAGCGCCTGATAGCCAAAGTGAGGATTGTGCCACAAACGGGTGTGCCAGTCACCGGCGTCGAAGGGATAACGCAGCAACGCTGCCACCGCATAATAAAGCGGCGGCTGCGCGGCTTCCTGGTTTGCGCCGCTGGCATTGTCATCCAGCGAGGGCAACCCGTTACCCTGCGCCAGCCAGCGCACGTAAGCGTCGTGCCACACCTCGTCGGGAGCTTCATAGAGCGGTGTCGCCCAGGTATGCAGCAGAACCAGTCCCACGAAAGCCCCGAGCAGGACTAACAAGGGATGGCGCAAACGCAGGTATCGCTTCATCGTTAATGTCTGAGAACCATAGGAAGATAGGTCCGGTTGGTTTGTCCCAAAACCCCATACAGTCCCGGTTGGTCAATCCACGCCAGGATGTGCCTAGAACTACGTTCCGTGGTCGTAATGCCGCCCGTGACCCAAGTGCTGGCATCCAGCCGGTAAAGGCCCTCGGTACCCGCAATCATGCTGCCAGAGTTCTTGAAACCCAGTAGCACCTCTACAGACTTGATCGGTTGGATGCCCTCGACAATAAAGAAGTGATCCATTCCAAGGAGATTGCCCACCGGTTGAGGTTCCGTGTAAGTGACGCTGGGTGCAATCTCCAAAAACATAGTGTCGGTCAAGGCTCCGGGAGGAACATGCACGGCCGTCAGGTGTTCGGGGTAGGCTATCCACAGCACCCCACCGTCTTCGCCGAAGTACCCGCTATCCGAAGGCACCGGAGTAAGCGTCGGTGTAGGTCTGGACGGTGGTTCATCGGTCGTGCTGCGCGCGCAACGGAAACCGATGTGCTCGAAAACTTCCGCGGAAGCTTCGTCGTGACGCACCCAGTTCGTTGAGAGGATCAAGTGATCGTACCAGCCACCGCCACGCGCCAGATGGTATTTGCCCAGGTCCGTCTCCGGCCCGGTGGGGTTGTAGTAGGGAGAGGTAGCGTAGTAGGATTTCTGGTAGAAATCATTGACAAACTCCCTTACATTTCCCACCATATCCAACACACCGTAGGGGCTGGCGTTTTGAGGATACAATCCCACAGCAACAGTGTCCCCCACGCAGGGATCGGGCAGGATACTGCCAGGGCGCAGAATAGCGGTGTTGGTGCGGTCACAGGTTGGCGCTTCATGCCCCCAAGGGAAAGGGCGCAAATCGGTTCCCCGCGCAGCCTTCTCCCATTCCGCCTCCGTAGGCAGGCGTTTTCCTACCCAGGTACAGTAAGCGTTAGCAAAACTCCACCGCACGTTGATTACAGGATATGAAGCGTACCTGGGATTGGTGTAATAATCGGGACGGGATACCGAAGCGTCAGTAAGTGGGTGCGGACAGAAACCAGCCGCCTCGCAAGCCGCGTATTGCACGTTCGTGACTTGTAGCTTGTCGATATAAAAAGCATCCAGATAGACCAGATGGATAGGCGACGCGTCGCCATCGCAGTGTATGCCCGTATAATCTTGCGCGCATCCCATGCCAAATGTGCCGGCAGGCACATAGACTTCATCAACTGCCGCAGCAACGGAGGGGGACGGCATACCATGCGCAGCGCCGAAGTGCGCATTGCGTACCACGAGAAATAACAGTACGAATCCAATGATAAAACCCAGATAGCGAAGACCTTTGTTCAAAACACCCTCCTAACCACAGAATTTACTCAAATGGCTGGAGCAGCCATTGCGTGATGCGCGTATCACTATCGATAACAACCGGCCAGCGCTCCATCGTATCCAACCAATAGACGCCAACTTGAAACCAAAGTGTTCCCTCATCGGGAAGCGTTTCAGGCGTAAACATATGTCGTTGCACGATTATGTCACCTGGCACCAAACTATCGGGCGCGACGCCCAGTCCATCTCCCGCAGCCAGAAACTGTCCTGCATCGTCCAACAAATGCGCCATGATGGAGAAAGGGCGCGCGTTGGATGCCGTCACTTTCCAATACGTCCACAGCACGGGGAGAGCGTCGGTCGAGATGTCTTCAAACCGGTAGCCCAGGAATGCGAGCGGCCCTTCGAGCGTAAGGGGTAGTATATAGATAAACTCAGCATCAGTTGGAGGATATCCTTCTGGCAGAAAGCCAACGGTTCCACTTCGCATGGCCTGTAACAACGTAGACGAAGGCTGCGGCTCCCATTCGTACAAGGCAAAAGGCGGGAGGTCACGTGGAATACGCTGCTCGTAGGACAGGCGCGCGAGCGCAAGATGCGCCCGCGTAAAAGCGCTCACAGCTTCTTCACCCCGGTAGTGCGCGTACCATCCAGCGCGCTCCCCATCGCCGGGATAGAGCCAGGTCTGCGTACAATCGAAATAACGCATGTGTAGCTCGGGACGGCCCAAACCCTCAACAGCGGCTGCAGAGGAGAGCGGCGCTACAGGGATGACACACTGTGCCAGCCATTCGCCGGGATCCGCAGGAGCTGGGACGTGATAATAGAACAAAACGTGCCCGATACGCGCATCGGGCTCACGTTTGCGGAACCAGTCGTACATCTCCGGGTCCACCAACGGGATGCCATCGAGCGTGGTGGCGCTGATGACGTAATCGCCGGGTGACGGGTTGAGCCGCGAGGGAAAGACCGCCGGCGTATCGCCGCGCAGTGGCGTCAATGCTTCGTACTCGACGCCATAGGCCGCCGGATCGTAGAAAATGAAAGCCGAGAGTCGCACCTTTCCCAGGCCACGCTCTTCCTGAAAACGCGCCAGCGCCTTGTAGCCCTGTCCCCAATCCGTATTGGAATCGGCCAGATAGCGCCACCCGTTATCAGCACCGCCTGCAAGCTCGTTGAAGAAGGCCAGGTAATGCGGCGCGATATCCAGCGTTCCCAGAGCAAGCCAGAGAAGCAGAGCGTACTGCGTGATACGGATGACGTGATGCGTGACGCGTGATGCATGATCTGGCACTTGTACTACGGAGCTCGCAATACCGACGTAGAGTAATGGCAAGATTGGCAAAAGGTGCCGGTAGCCAATGTTGAGGGAACTGGCAAGACTGGCAATGACGTAAAGTATGGAAAAGAGTGCAGGAGGAAGCCAACGACGCGACCGGATGCTGGCTTCTCTATTCCGCGTGCGCCACACCCCTACCAGAAACGCCAGGACACAGAATAGCAATATTGGGAGAGGGGTCTTGAGAGCAAAAGCCACAGGAAAATAATACCACCATCCGTGATGACTGTTCTGCCCTAACAGGGAAGCGGCGTGCCCCTCGATAGTATGTTGCTGCAAGCGCAACAAGGGGATAGCGTGACTGGACGCCGGTACGGGAAACGGCAGGCCTGGCACAGCGCCGATTTCAAAGCCATACAGCGCCCACAACGTCAGCCCGGCGTATGCCAGGTAAAGGACGATGTTACGCAGCCTATTTTCGGACAAAGCAAACCACAAGACCACGATGCTGGCAGGGATGAGCAACACTGCCGACAATTTCGCACCCTGCGCCAGCCCCAAAGTGATCCCCGCCAAAAGCAACCGCGCGTTAGTCTGGCGGCGTGTAAACCGGGTCAGAAAAAAAAGTGACAGGCTCATATAAAACGTCGCGCCCAGGTCCGTGCCCGCAACCGCCGCGTGCGCGATGACATTCGGATCAAAGGTCAGCAGTGCTAATGCGAGGAATCCGGCGAAGCCCCACCGCAGGTCCACGGCCCAGCGCCACACCACCGCCCCTAGCAACACAGCCAACAACGCCGACATCATCCGGGCCGGCAAGAGCCACCGATCGAAAGGCACATGCGGATACAGCAATTGCTGCGCCATAGTGAGAAGCGGCAGGCTCTCGGTGGTGGGATGCGCGGCTTCTTCCCAGGCGGATAAGGTGGTCGGATCGGCCAGATCGCGCAAAGGCAGAAGCGGCAAGGCTAACCACAGCTTGATCAGGGGAGGGTGTTCCTCCACCAGGCGATAATCTCCCGTGCGGAGGATGGTGTACCCGCTGGCGATGTGCAAGCCCTCGTCAATGGTAAGCGAAGTCGCCCGCATCGACAGGGCGGCTTGTGCGAACAGCAGACACAGTAACAGCAGCGCCCCATAGCGCCAGCCAGACGAACGTCCCATTTCCATATCGCTGCATTATAATCTCTGATAGCATCCTGACAAATTAGTGCAGGGTGCTCTGGGAAATCGTCGGATCAATACCTGATAAGTGCAGTTTTGGCCTATTCGGCTTCAATATGCCAGGTTTTCAAAGGCCAAAACTGCCCAGGTGCGGTTCAGAATGGACGGTTTGCAACCCTGTCTTCTAGCGAAGGTCCCTCAATTCACATATAACTACCCTTGTTGATGCGCTCGATGAGGAAGTTTGCAACCCTGTCTTCTAGCGAAGGTCCCTCAATTGCGTACTTGCTCACATTCTGAACCGCACCCATTGGCGCACCTGCGTTTATTGGGTATACTGTTCCCGCACTATCACTTTACGAGAAATGGAGGACCGATGAAAACATTCGGACGCAGTTTGGTAATCTGTCTGGCCCTGTTGATTTTACTGTTGGGGCTAGGACGTGTTACTGGCGTGATCGCGCAATTGGGTAGGGAAACAAAGGCCACAGTCGTGGCGGCAACGCCAACCTTGCAAAACGCCGGGTTCGACAACCATCGCTGGTATGAGTTCAACGACCGATACGGTACGTGGCTCGTCGGCTCGTGGGTGCCGGATGACGATGACGGGCAGCGCTTGCAGGATTGGCGTTTGTGGTATATGCGAAACACCCCCCTGGTGAAGTCATTCCCAGAAAGCGGCATCGTTCAGGCCGGCGTGGAATCGGTGGCGTTGCGCAGCTACAGCGGTGATGTACAAGAAGGCGGCCTGTATCAGGTTATCTACGATGTAACACCCTGTCTGCACTATCAATTCCAGATCTATGGCCTCTCGCGCCCTGACGATGCCCTGCCCAATCCCGCCGCTGAGTTGCGGGTGGGTCTCGATGCCACCGGCTGGCACACCGATCCGGCTTCGGATCCGGCATTGCCCGGGTATTACCCTGCCAGCATCGTCTGGAGCGCGCCGCAGGACTTCAAGTATCCTAATTTCGGTCTCTTGCAGGTGACGGCGGAGGCGCAGTCCGACAAAGTCACAGCTTACACGCGGGCGCTGGCCTACGGCGGCACCAAGCACGCGATTGTGTGGGACAGCGGCACATTCCAGGAAGCGACACCCGCGATGCTCCATGATCCGACAAACTTACCTACACCCACAATTAACAACGCCAACGCGGCTGCTGGACAGAATTCAGCCCAGATCAACTGGTCAACAGAAGCTCTGGGAACCGCCGTCAGCCAGGTTTATTACGCCCTGCGCCCGGCAGGCAATGGAACGCCACCGGATTATCCGTACAAGATATATCTACCGATGGTGACGGGCGGTACGCCTCCGACATGGACAGCTTCGCCCATCGACAAGACGCCGGCAACCGAACACTCGGTGACCCTGTATGGCTTGCTCTCGGGACGAACGTATGACTACATCGCCGTCTCACGTGGCCTCAATGGCGGCGCCTGCACAACCTGGGTCTCCGCGCCCCAGCAGTTCACCACGACGCCATAACACGATTGTTATAAACTTCATGCCCCCAGAACGGTACGCCGTTTCTGGGGGCTCTTTGTTTGATACACAATTACCGGCCAAATGTCACCAGCGACAAAGTCAGCACATCACCGGCGCTTTGCCCGTTTACCATCACCGGGAAACGCTCCAGGGTTTCCAATGCGTAGACGCCGGTTTGTGGCACATATTCTCCGCTAGGTGCATCGGACGGCAACGGCAAGCGGTGGCGTTGGATGAGTACATCGCCGGGCAGCCACTGCTCCAGTGGAACGCCCAAACCGTCCCCTACGACGACCGGCGCACCATCCGGCCCGACCAGGTGTAACATCAGAGAGACTGGCGTCGCTGGAACAGATATGACCTGCCAATAGGTCCACACCTCAATGTCTGCACCGGATTGGCGCGTTGTGTGCCCCAAGAAACGCAGGTCGCCAACGAGAACATCACCCACAACCGGCGACTCTGGTATAGCCACAGTCGCAACGCTTTCGTAGATGGCAAAAGGGGGCTGTAGACCGCTATACGTCTGCTCGAAACTCAGACGCGATAGACGCAAGTGCGCGTCAATGAAGGCGTCATCATCGTGCGCTGTTTCGCGGAAAAGCGCGTACCAGCCGGGAATCGCCCCACCGTCAGGCACGTACCAGCTTTGCGTACAGTCAAACACAACCTGGCGCAGATCGTCGCGTCCAAAGCCCTCGGCAATGACCTCCGGCGGCAGGGGTGCAACCGGAATAGTACACTGCGCAATCCATCCGGCAGGCGTTTCCGGTTCCTTCACATAATAGACGAACAGCGCGTGCCCCAATCTGGCGTCGGGTTCGCGCTGGCGAAACCAATCGTACATCTCCGGGTCGGCAGCGACGATCCCCTGAAGCGTGGAAGCGCCGATGGCGTAAACGCCCGGCGCAGGATCGAAACGGCGCGGCAAAACGCCTGGTGCAGCATTAAGCGGCGGCAAGGGAACATAATCCAAGCCGTAACTCCGCAGCGCCGCACCATACTCGATGTAAGTGGAAAGGAAAATCGGCCCCGTCTCCTGCTCCTCCTGATAGCGCGCCAACGCTTTGAAGGCTTGCCCCCAATCCAGATTGGAATCCACCAGATAACGATACCCCTCGTCCGGCCCGCCGACAAGTTCATTGAAGTATGCAAGGTAATGCGGCGCAATGCGCACTGTACCCAAAGCGAGCCAGGAGAGTAGCAGGGAGTAAGCAGTAAGAAGTAAGAAGTAAGGAGTAAAAAGTAAGGAGCAAGAAGTAAGAGATGATTCGTGATACGTAATGCGTGATGCATGATTTGCCATGCGCCATTTGCCATTTGCCATTTGCCATTCACGCTTCCCACTCCGTACTCCATACTCCCTACTCCATACTCCTATATAAAGCAACGGCAAAATCGGCAACATGTGACGATAGCCGATGTTCAGCCGGCTGTAAACGATAAGCGCGCCATAGAGCAAAACAAAGCACCACAACACCAGGTCATCCAGCGCGAGGCGATGGCGCACAAAGATGCGCCGCACCGCGCCCACCAACAAAAAGATCAACGTGGGCAGCGGCGTTTTGAGCGCAAAGGTAATGGGAAAATAATACCACCACCCCTCAGTGGAAAACTCACCCATCAGGAAAGCCGGATGCCCGCCGCCGGTCACTTCGAGCACACGTTCCCATAAACGCAGGTGCATCCCGGCCGGCAGAGGAAAGGGTAAAGCGGAGACGTGACGCACCTCAAAGCCATACGTAGCCCAGAGCGTGAGGAAAGCCATGCCGAAAATGACGCCGCCCTGGAGAGCGAAACGCCACAGCCTATGACGTGGTTGACCGCGCCATACCTGCCACGCGCGTACCAGCAGGAACAATCCCACAATAAACAACAGCAAAACGGCATTGAGCTTAACACTCTGCGCAAGCCCTAACACGGTCCCCGTAGCCAATGCCAGGCGCAGCGTGGGACGGCGCAGGAAGCGTCCGAAAACGAAGAGCGTTGCCGTACACGCGAGGGTGACAGCGAGATCGTTGGTCGCCAGACTGCTATGCGCCAGCAAGTTGGGATCGAAGGCCGCCAAAAAGAGCGCGAACAATCCCACCCACCGTCCGCACAAATCTGTCGCCCAACGATAGATCACAACCAACAACAACACACCGAGCAACGCCGGCATCACCCGCGCGGCGATAACGAGGCGATCCAGTGGTTGGTAGGGATAGAAAAACTCCTGTGTCACCCACAACAGGCTGATCGGATCGGGGGAGCGCCACGAAGGGGCCTCGGCGGGCGAACCCAAGTCAGGCACGAACAACAGCGGCAGCACATTCCAGACTTTGCCAAATGGGGGATGCGCGTCGTACTCAACAAGCAGCAGATCGCCGGTGGTCAGATAAGCGTAGGCGCTGGTCAATTGCGGCCCCTCATCGCTGGTCAGCGAAAGCTGGCGCGCCGCGTTGAGTGTCTGCACGAAGAACAAGAGCAGGAGCAGCACACGCGCACAACGATGAAAAGTATCCGAGGTGAGGAACTGTCGCACACGCGCGAAGGCGTCACGGTACCTGAATTGCGCCATCGTCAATCCATTTGAGCGCGTCAACGATGCGTCCTGCCGCGCCACGTTGCGGAGTCACATCGACCGGCTTGAAAGCGGCGCGCCCCTGTTGCAGCAAGACAGGCACAGTCGCCAGCAATGCCTCGCGGGTGTTGCCAACGACGACCGCGGCCCCGGCGTCGACTAGATACGCCCACTCCGTCTCCTGTCGCGCGATCAGCAGCGGCGTCCCTAACGTCGCGGCTTCCTCTTGCAGACCGCCGGAATCGGTCATCACAGCGCGGGCGTGTTGCGCCAAGTGCAAAATGTCGAGATAACCTACCGGATCGATCACGTGAATCTGCGGATGCAGCGCCAACGGCGGCATGAGCGCTTCCCACACGGCGCGAGTACGGGGATGGATGGGGAAAACAAAAGGCCATGTCTCCGCCAGCGCATTGATGGCTTCCAGAATACCCCGCAGCGTCTCCGGGACAGTGTTCTCGGCGCGATGGAGGGTGAGCAAGACATACGCATCCGCTTCAAGCCCAAGCTGCTGCACAAGTATACGATCGGCGGCTAGCGGCGCATTGCGCAGGCACGCATCGATAGCCGTCGATCCGACGACGCGAATACGGGATTCGGCGATACCCTCGGCCTGCAAGTGGGCGCGTTCCCTGTCGCCAGGTGCGAAACACCACGCAGCGACGTGATCCGCCACAACCCGGTTAATCTCTTCGGGCATAGCGCGGTTGAAAGAACGGCAACCGGCCTCCAGGTGAACAGCGGGAATGTGCAGCTTGACCGCCGCGAGCATCGCCGCGAGGACGGTGTTGGTATCCCCCAAAGCGAGCACGGCAGAGGGCGCTTCGTCGAGCAACACCGGCTCGATGCGTTCCAGGATGCGAGCCGTCTGCACAGCGTGCGAAGCGGAGCCGACTTCCAAGCGGTAGTCAGGGACGGGCAGGCGCAGCTCTTCGAAGAATAGCGCGTCCATTGCGTAACTGTAATGCTGCCCGGAATGAACCAGCCGGTGCTCGAACGCTTCGGCCAGCAGCGGGATCACGGGCGAGAACTTGATCAGTTCCGGGCGCGTGCCCACGACGGTGATGATCTTAGGACGTGGCACTCACTCCTCCTCTGGACGCGGCCTGCGTCCGGTGAAACGATAGCTGATCAGCCGCATCTGGAAGCGCAGATGCGCCAGGATAATGCGCGCTATCCGCGCCTTCGATTGCCCGTAGCGGCGGACGTGCAGCACGGTGGGGAATTCGGCGACGCGATAGCCCAACAAGAGCGCGTTTGCCAGGAACTCGGCGGGCATGAGAAACCCGGTCGCTTCCGAAGGCGTGCGTCGCGCCGCCTCACGCCGCACCGCGCGGAACATGGCCGTGTACGTGTGCACATCCCACTTGAGCAGCACACGGTAGAGCAATGACGCGCCCTGGCTCAAGATGAGCCGGTAACGCGGCACGCCCTCCACCCCGCCCTGCGGATGATACGGCGAAGCCACGACGATATCCACATCCGGTGTGAGCAGTGCCAGCATCTTGGGGATCTCAGTGAAAGGATACGTTCCATCGCTGTCGGTCGTCACAAACACCTCGCCGTGAGCATTTTGATAGCCGGTGCGCATCGCCGCACCCAGGCCGCGATTCTGTTCGTGGCGCACGACGCGCACGCCTGGACGCTGGGCGGTCAAAGCCTCGAGGCGGGCAAGCGTATCGTCGCGGCTGCCGTCGTCCACCAAAACGATCTCGACGGTCTGGGTCTGGGACAACGCATCCACGACAGGAAACAACGTCTCCGCCATCCGGGCAACGTTCTCCGCCTCGTTATAACAAGGGATGATAATCGAAAGGCCTGTATCCATTAGGGCATTTTGACGCTATAGGGACCGGCATATTCCGTGACGCAAGCACCGTTCCGCGAGCGCCGCGCGACAACGATGTAATAGACCGAATACCCGGAGGGTACATCGGCAATCGTCGCCGAATGCGTGACGCCGGTCGTGTACTCCAGAGCCGTTTGCTGCGGGAAGTCGAACGGAATGCCCCGTGATACCAGCGGCAAATAGGTAGAAAAGCTAATCTGGAACGTGGAAGTGATGGGTGCCGGCGGCGTAGGCGGCGGGACAACTTTGTACCAAACCTGGGTTCCACTGATGTCGTCCACGTTCCAGGTAACCGTAAGACTGGAGGAAGAGGTCATAGGGCTAACACTATAAATAAAGCCACCTGACGGTTGTACCGGACCCGGCAATCGTCCGTCCGGATACATGCTTTCGCGCAGTGCACCAGCGTCCCAGTACGTATCATAGTAGTGGACTGCACTACTGCCCGGAACCGGCGCAGCATAGAGTATTGCCGTCAGGCTGTTCCTGAGAGGTTCCGCCGTTACAGAAAGCTCTTCCCACGTAAAAAGCGCCGTTTGTTCGCGAGACCAGACTGCGCGATGAAGCGGTGTTGAGTCGTGAACAGCACCAGCCGAGGTGAGTTGCGCTCCTACGGGATCGAGTCCAATGCGCGTGTGGGGAAATGCACCTTCCAGAGTGTGTGTACGTGCGTGCATCGTGAGTTCGTAAGGACGGCAAGGAGTGAGGCCGTCCACGACCTGAAAAATGCCAGCGGTGTAAGTGTTACCCCACTTGAAATAGACCTGCGCATGGCTCCCATCCACGTAAGTATTCGCCCGACCACCCCTAATGTCATCGAATTCAGGCATAATTGTACCGTGAATCCACCACCGCTCCCATCCACCGGCGATATAATGATTGGGATAAGCCCAGTAAAAGGCTAGTTCATCAAAGTTGCCATTGATCAAAAGATTGTCGGAAAGCGCCCCGGCAGGCCGATTGGCGCTGAAGACTATGCCTAATAACACAGAAAACCCACATAAGGCTAAGAAACATACAAAACATCGACTGCGTGCCATAACTCAAAACTCCTTCCCCCCAAAATATGTAAATAATCACCGGAGCGAGGTAATTATAT
>JBNGDO010000157.1:0-11295 GCA_049975385.1 Anaerolineae bacterium
GCGCGAATGTCGGCCTCGCTCATATGGGTGCGGTCCTTGAGCAGCTCGTATTCGTAATCGTTGACGATGAGGATATCCGCACCATCGACGCCTTCCCACAGCGCAATACCATCTAGACGCACGACCTGCTGGCTCGGATCGTAGATGTAGGGGATGCCGAGCGCCTTGCATTCTGCCGGGTACTTCTGCATCGCCAGCGGATCGTTGGGCGAGACGATGGTCAGATCGACCGGCTCTGTCACATTGTGGAACGAGAGCTCACGGGCATAGGCCATCGCGCCGGTGTAGAAGCTGGCAATCTGGTTCTGGTTTATATCGGTGTTGACGAAGAACGATGCGGTGAACACGTCGGGGATGACGCGCACGCCGGAGGTATCCACACCATGCGCTTCGAGCCACGTGCGGTAGTCGCCGAAGTCCTGCCCCGCCGTCCCCATCACCACGGGACGTTCACCGAGCAGCGCCAGCGTGAAGGCGATGTTCGGCGCGCAGCCTCCGTATTGCTTGCGCATCCCGTCTACCAGGAAGCTGAGGCTCAGCTTGTTGAGCTTGTCCGGTTTGACGTGTTCCATAAAGTCGCCCGGAAACGACATCAAATAGTCAAAGGCGATAGAACCCGTAATAACGATATTCATCTTATCCTCCTAACAGCACTCTCAGGTAAATCCACAACACGCGCAGACCGGTGCGGATGGCCTTCCATCCCGCCAATCCCTTGCCCTGCGCCACCGAGCGTGGGTGATAGTTGATGGCGACTTCCTCAATCTTGTGCCCGTTTTTGAGCAACTTGCACGGCAACTCGAAGTCCAGGTCGAACTCGTGGCTGCTCAGATTCAGCGCATGTACCATATCCACGCGCACGAGCTTGGGGCCGGTGGCGATATCAGTCATATGCCCGCTGAAGAGCATATTGGCGATGGCGGTCAGACCACGCACGGCCCAGTAATTCTGCGCATAGAGGTAGATCTTGCGCCCGCCGAGCGTGCGCGAACCGAACACGGCCACCGTTTCGCCCGGGGCCACCGCCGCGACCATGCGCGGGATGTCGGCGGCTTCGTATTCGAGGTCGGCGTCGAAGATGATGGCGTAGTCGCCGCTGGCCTCGCGGAAGCCGGTGAGGATCGAAGCACTCTTGCCCATATTGCGGGGATGCAGGATGACTCGCACGCCCGGTATATCTACTTCCTGGAGCATCTCGCGCGTTCCATCAGTCGAATAATTGTCGACCGCAATAACTTCCTTATCCCATCCGGGCGGAAGCTCCACGGCGTGCGCCTGCTCGATAGCGTCGAGGATCGTGCGGCGCTCGTTATAGGCGCAAATGATGATCGAAAGTTTCATCCGTCGTTATCTCTTTACAGGTTGAAGTTTACTGCTTGGCCGCTGCTGCCGCTGTCGCCGGATTTAGCAGGCTTAGGGTATCATCCATTGCCGACATCGCCAGACTCATATTGAACGTGTCCACTATCCCGGAATTGACGCACGACAAATATGCCGGTCGGGTTCGATCTAGCGAATAGATGAACGACAACACATAGGCTAGATCGATGTCTTTCCAGTCCTCCGGGACGTCATCGTAGAAGACGCCTGAATTGAGGATAGCCTCATAGGATTGTGTGTAGGTGGCGCAGGAGGCCGCATCCCCGTTAACCGCGCCGTCGAGCGCGTTTCGCATCGCGTTGATAGATTGCTGCATTCTCACCATGTTGTCGTACAGCGCTTTCCCATCGAACGGTTGTACAGGGAATACGCCCAAAACCTCATTGGGATTGGACTGGTAATAGATGGTGACGTAATCATCGTCGGAGGACTCAGCGGCAGTGGTTGCGGTAGGCTCTGGTGGTGACGTTGGCCTGGGAGTAGGCGTTTGCGTTGGTGTGGGTGTGTCGGTGGGAATTGGCGTCTCAGTCGGCGTGTTGGTCGGAGATGGGGTAAGAGTCGGCGTTGGTGTGTTAGTCGGCGTCGTGGTGGCTGTCGGGGTCGCAGTCGGCGTCGATGTGGGTGTGTTGGTGGAAGTGGGCGTCGCGGTGGCCGTCGGTGTGAAGGTGGGAGCTTCCGCCGTCAATGTTGCGAAAATGTCATGCGCCACCTGGGTTGCTGTCGCGGCGAGTTCCGCCTCAGAAGGGCCGCATCCCGCCAGATTGAGGGCCAACGTAACCAGAATACTACATAACAAGCAAGTTTTTCGCCATAGCGGCTGATTATCCGATTTTGAGACCATGTGTGAAACTCTCCTCTTCTAACGTATAGATTTGAACGGGGTTTAGTCTAAACCCCGAATTTTGAAGAAATCCTCAAAGACTTGCAGGATATACGCCAGCCGTGCGTCGTCCATGCCTGGATACACGCCGATAAAGAAGGCGCTCTTGAGCACGCGCTCGGTCTGCGGTAGCGGGGTGGCGACCCGGCGGGGGATGTCACGGTACCCGGGCTGATGCAGGATGTTGCCGGCAAACAGGTAACGGGTCTCGACTTTGTGTTCACGCAGGAAATCATTGAGATCGCGCCGGGTGAAGGGCGCGCTCTCTCGTACCGCAATGGTGAATGCGAACCATGCCGGTCCGGCTTTGGGACTCCATACCGGCAGGACCAGATGATCAGCGTAGCGGGCCAATCCTTCGTAGAGCACCTTGAAGTTGCGTTGGCGCGCTGCCACGAAGTCCGGTAGCTTATCAAGCTGCGGCAGGCCGATGGCGGCCTGGATATCGGTCATCTTGAGGTTGTAGCCGATCTCGGTGAAGTAATAGCGATGATCGTAAGGCTCGCCGAGGCCGGGGATTTCCCAGTCAAAGCGTTTGCGACACTCGCCGTCGCGATGGCTTTTGTGGTCGCACCAGCAATCGCGGCCCCAATCGCGGATAGAGTGGGCGATGTGGTACAGTTTCTTGTCGTTCGTCCCAACCGCGCCGCCTTCGCCGGTGGTGATGTGATGTGCCGGATAGAAGCTGAAGGTGGAAAGGTGGCCGAACGCGCCGCAGGACACGCCGTCGTAGCGACTGCCGAGCGCGTCGCACGTATCCTCGATGACGTAGAGGTTGTGGGCCTCTGCGAATTCCATCACGCGATCCATCTCCACCGGATTGCCGAGGATGTGGGGGACGAAGACGGCGCGCGTTTTCTCCGAGAGTGCGGCCTCCAACAGATCTACGTCGATGTTGTACGTCCCCACTTTGCAATCGATGAAAACGGGCATCAACTGGTTCTGCACGATGGGGGCGACGGTCGTGGGGAAGGTGGCTGCAGGGGTGATGACTTCATCACCGGTTTTTAAGGGGCGGTCAAGTTGTTGCGAGCGCAGCGTCGTCATCGCCACCAGGTTGGCCGACGATCCTGAGTTGACTGTGAGGACGCGCTTTAGACCCACGTATTGGCCCAGGCGCGCGGAGAACGTCTCCACGCGCGGCCCGTCGGTGAGCCAGAAATCGAGGATGGCTTCGACCGCGCTCTGCAATTCGCGTTCATCGTAGACGCGCCCGCCGTAGTTGACGAACGTCTCGCCGGGGACAAAATCCACGGGACGGTGTGCCACGTCATAGTACTCGGCCACTTTGGCGAGTATTTCCCGGCGTAACGCCTCTGCCCGCGCCTCGGCAAGCTGCCGCGTTGTCTGCTCATCTGCCATAAACATACCTCCAGAATTGAACGCAAAACGTGATACACATCTCACGCATCACGTTTCACGCATCACGCATCGCTTCGATCGTTTTTTGCAACCCAGCCTCCAATTCCACCTGCGACTTCCATCCTGTGAGTCGTCGCGTGCGATCCACGTCGGCGGGGATAGCGGGGACTTCGCCGGGACGGTAGGGCAGTGCTCCGGCGAGTATTTTTCTGCGCGCGCCGCTCAGTGTCCAGATGCGCTCGACGACGGCGCGGATGCGGTGAAGCTGACCGGTTCCTATATCCAGTGCGCGTCCTTCGATGCCGGGTGCGGTCGCCGCTGCTAACAGCCCTTCGACAACGTCTTCAACAAAGATGAAGTCGCGCTGCTGCTCGCCGGCCGTCATGCGGAAATCCTCACCGTTCAGAGCCGCCTGAATGGCTGCGGGGATCAGGGCTTTCTCCCGCTGCCCTGGCCCGTAAACTTGAAATAGACGCATCCAGACGACGGGTGCGCCCCAGGCGTTGTAGGCAGCGCGGGCGAAGGCCCATGCTGCGACCTTCGAGGCGCTGTAGGCGTTGAAAGGATCCAGCCCGTCATCGGTGCGGCGCGCGCCGTACTCGTAGGATGAACCAACCAGCACGATGCGGCGCACCATCTCTGCGTGCCGGGCCGCATTTAAAATGTTGATGACGCCCCCCACGTTGACGTCGCAGGCGGCGGTGAAGGGTAAATCGGGATTGGTGATCCCCACCGCGGCGAGATGGATGATCAGGGCCGGCTGTGCCGTAGTCATCGCCTCGGTTACTGTTTCCGGGAGGGTGACATCGCCGGTCAACGCGCGCACGCCATCTGGTAGCAGCGCCGTCTCACCGGGCAGGACGAGTGCAGTCACATCGGCGCCGGCAGCCACCAGGCGTTTTGCCAGGCGTCGTCCAATGAAGCCCGTGGCACCGGTCAAGAAGACCGGAGTTGAAAGTTCAAAGTTGAAGGTTGAAAGTTGTCTTATGGCTTCAGGCATAACTTTTAACTTTCAACCTGTAACTTGTAACCCAGGTATTGGGCATACCACGCCATTGTCTCCACCATGGCTGCTTCGCGCGACCATGCCGGTCGCCAGCCAAGGGCATCGTGGAGCTTCGCACTGTTCAAGTATTGGTCCTTGATCTCGTTTTTCACCTCGTCTAGCACGATGGGTTCGAGTGTGGGGTGGGGCGACAGTTTCAAGATGAGGTGCGTCATTTCCAAGACACTCAGGGGGGCGTCGGTGCTGCAATTGAACGCCTGTCCGTGAATCTCGGGATTGTCGAGTTCTTGAGCAAGCATCAGATACGCGCGGACGGCATCGCGAACGTAGAGGTAATCGCGGACGAACGTGCCATCGGAACGGATGATCGGTGCCTGGCCTTGCAGGGCGCTGCGGATTGTACCGGGGATGAGGCGGTTCCAGTTGAGGTCGCCGCCACCATAGAGGTTGGCGCAGCGGGTGATGGCGATGGGCATGCCGTACGTCTTGGCATACGTCTGCGCGATGAGATCGGCAGCGCTTTTGGAGACGTCGTAGGGGTGTTCCCCTTGCAACGGCATGTCTTCCGTGTACGGCAGGACGGGCTGTGTCCCGTAGGCTTTATCACTCGAGGCGATAAGGATACGTGTGACCGTGGGCGAACGCCGCGTTGCCTCGAGCGTGGTCCACGTCCCCCGGATGTTGGTCTCGAAGGTGGAAAGCGGCGCGCGGTTGGCGATCCCCACAATGGTCTGTGCTGCCAGGTGGAAGACGGTGTCGACTTCGTACTCGTTGAGGACGCGCTCCATCGTGGCGTAGTCGGTGACGTCGCCGCGCGCGACGCGAATGCTGTGGAGGGTGCCGGATCGCACGAGCTGCGATTGCGGCACGTCATCGCGGATCAGCCCGACGACTTCGGCTTTGGCCTCCACGAGTGTCTGCGTGAGCCAAGAACCGAGCAACCCGGTGCAGCCTGTGACCAGTACCGGCCGGTCGCGCCAGAAAGATGCGTTCATTGCGTTGCCTCCTCAATAAGGGGATTGGTAATCAGTAATTGGTAATCGGTAATCAGGGAGTAGGGAGTAGTTGTCTCTATTAATTCCTAATCACCAATCCCTAGTTACCAATCCCCAGTTACCAGTTACCAATCCCCACTCACCAGATTTTCCACGGCGCGCCTTCTTCCCATAACGCGGTAAGCTCTTGCGCCTCTTTGAAGGTGTCCATCGCACGCCAGAAGCCATGATGTTCGTAGACAGCCAATTGCCTGTCAGCAGCCAGATTGGCGAAAGGTTCGCGTTCCAGGATAAGATCGTCACCGCCGTCAAGATATCGCAACGCGTCGCGCTCGAAGATGAAGAATCCACCGTTGATGAGCGTGTCGACCAGAGGTTTCTCCTGGAAGCCGGTGACTTTCCCCTGCCCATCTGTTTTGAGAATGCCGAAGCGCGAGAACGCGCGCACGCCGGTCATTGTGGCGAGCAGGCCTTGCCGGCGGTGATAAGCCAGCAGCGCGCGCAGGTCGATGTCGGCAACGCCGTCGGCGTAAGTGACGAAGAAGCGCGCGTGCTTCACGTAGCGCGCGGCTTTGCGCACGCGCGCGCCGGTCATCGTCTCCGGCCCGGTCTCGGCGAAGGTGATGCGCCAGCCGGCCGTATCGTTAGGGGTGTGGTAGCGCGGTGTACCGTCACCGAGCGCGAGCGTGAAATCGCGACTCTGCCAATCGTATTCCAGGAAATAGCGCTTGATGAGTTCGCCTTGATACCCGAGCGCCAGGATGAAGTCGGTAAATCCCTGCGCCGCGTAGATTTTCATCACGTGCCACAATACCGGGCGCTCGCCGACTTCGACGAGGGGCTTAGGAACGGTGCGGTCGCCCATACGCGTGCCTTTGCCGCCACAGAGGATGATTACGGGAATTTTTTCATTGACCATTCGTGTACCTTGGCTGCCAAATTCAAACGGAAAACGTGAAACTGTGCCTGGGGATCCATCACGTTTCACGTTCTCGTATCGCATTTTCATATCCTTGCGAAGGTGTGCGAACCAAAGGTTCGCACACCTTCGCAAGGGTTTCTGGCCTGAGTTATTGCTTTTCAACAATCTATGTGATGGGCGTTATGGTAACACGGGGAGACGTTTTGTCAAATGCTGAAGTTGACAAAACTGCCAGTAGCAGTACAACAGTAGTCAGTAGGCAGTAGACCGTATACGGTAGATGGGAAGACAGCAGCAAGTTGAGGACTGAAGGCTGTTAGCTGATCGCTAACAGTTAATGAAGGAGGGGCAGCATGGCAGTGATTACTATTTCACGTGAGTTAGGCAGTTACGGCGATCAAGTCGTAGAATTACTGTGCGATCAGTTGGGATACTGTCGCGTGGATAAGGATATGTTGATGCAGGTTGCGCAGGAGGCAGGCGTTGATACTGAGACGATTCTGGAGCAGGAGCGCAGTGTTACGCAACGAGCCAGGCTGGTCAGCGATGAGATGACGTCGCTATATCGCAAGCAAGCTTCTGCTTTCGAGAAAAAGTCTCCCATTGAGGATCAAACGTACGAGCAGGTCGTACGCGACACGATGGAGCGCTTTGCCCGTGAAGGCAATGCCATCATCGTGGGGCGCGGTGGGCAGATGGTCCTGAACGATTGGCCCACAGCACTGCATGTCCGCCTCTATGCACCGCCGGAAGTGCGCGCGCAGCGCTTGATGGAGCGCGAACATTTATCACAGGAAGAAGCCGAGTATCGTGTCACGCAATCTGATGAGCGAAAGCGCCAGTACATCCGCCATTGGCACAACAACGCCGATTGGCGAAATACCAAGTACTACCACCTGTCCATCGACACAGCGCGGCTTTCGCTCGAGAGCGTGGTGCATATCATTGTACTTGCTGCGCAGGACATCGATCAGGCTGAGAAGGTTTGAGAAACCTTCGCCAGGATGCTTGGATCGTTACTTTTGAAATTGACGGAGTTGAATAGAAGAGGAAAAGATGGCAAAGAAACGCTGGTTTGACTATGTGTTTTTTTATTTGCTGTGGACGGTGCTTATCGCCCTGGGTTTCTGGTTCCTGATCTTGAGCCGGGAGACCTTTCTCACCGCTGCGGCGTACTATGCCGGAGATTCTTTCGTCCGTGGATGGCAAACGCGCTTTCTTGACAAAGCTTTCTTCCTGTTTGTCGGGATAGGCGTGCTGGTCTTCATTTACGCGACCGAGGGATACTTGCGCGCCGGCATCGAGAAGCATGACATGCTGAGGCGCTTTTTCAAGACCTCAGGTGGGATAATGCTCGCAATTTTTGTGATGGACCTGATTCTGTTGTTATTACAACAATTCGCTGGTGGAGCCTGGCTTCGCTGGCTGGTCCTTGTTGGGGAACTTGTGTTAGGCGTGGGACTTTCCTGGGCAGCTCGTCGACGCCGGTCGACAGAAAAGCCCAAGCCACCTGTTTCGATGACGGATCATACCGGCGCGCCCTGACCATGTGAGACTCTCTGCCTACGGAGGTTAATTATGCGCATCAAACAATCCCTGTGTTACCCGATGTTCAAGCCCGCCGATATGAGCCTGGATGATCTCTTCAGAACTGGTGCGGAGATCGGCTACGCTGCTGTCGAACTGTGGGATCGCGGCCCAAATTTAGCGGAAGTCGTGGAGACTGCGCGCCGGTATGGCCTCGCGGTCGCCAGCATGACGGGCCACGGCTCCCTGCCCGACGGGCTGAACAAACGCTCAAATCACGACCGCATCGAGGCCGAATTGCGGGAGTCCATCGACATCGCGGCGAAGCATGGCATCCCCGGTCTGATTTGCTTCAGCGGCGATCGCCAGCCCTTCCAGACGGAGATCGAGGCCATCGAGGCTGTCGCGGATGGGTTCAAGCGCATCGCGCCCTACGCGGAGGAGAAGGGCATCAACCTGAACATGGAATTGCTGAACTCGAAGGTCGATCATCCCGGCTACCAGTGCGACCACACAGCCTGGGGTGTGGCAGTGTGCGAGCGCGTCAATAGCCCGCGCGTCAAACTGCTCTACGACATCTACCACATGCAGATCATGGAAGGCGACATCATCCGCACCATCCGCGACAACATCAAGTGGATCGGGCACTTCCACACGGCGGGCAACCCCGGACGCAACGACATGGACGACACGCAGGAGATGAACTACGCCGGTATCTGCCGCGCGATTGCCGGGACGGACTACTCGTACTACGTCGGTCACGAGTTCAAGCCCAAAGGGGATTTGATCGAGGCGCTGCGGAAGGCTTTTGTGTTGTGTGATCAGGGATAGGGATGGGGATGGGGATTGGTAACTGGTAACTGGTAATTAGGGATTGGTAAGATGTACCAACTTCACTAATTACCGATTACTGATCCCCGATTACTAATCCCTGATTACTGATTCCCAACCCCCAAGTGAGGAGATGACGATGAACGTTTTAGTGATCCATTCCAGCCCAAACATCGACGGCTTAACAGCGGCATGCGCGGCGGCGGCTGCCGAGGGGGTGCGGGAAGCCGGTGGCACGGCGGACGAAATCCGCCTCAACGATTTGAACGTTGGTATGTGTGAGGCGTGCGGTCACGGGTGGGGGACGTGCCAGACGAGACACGAATGCCAGGTGTTGGATGATTTCCAGGCGCTGCACGCCCGTATCTGTAACGCCGATGCGCTGATTTTGGTCACGCCCGTCTACTGGGGCGAGATGAGCGAATCGGCCAAGGCGCTCACCGACCGGCTGCGCCGTTGTGAGGCCACGCGTGGCGGGGAAAGCTGTCTCGCGGGCAAACCCGTGATCGCTGTTGTGGCGGCGGGCGGCAGCGGCAATGGGATGATTACGTGCCTGCTCAGCATGGAGCGCTGGATCCAGCATATACGCGCGCGTGTGTGGGACCTGCTGCCAGTCAATCGCTGGAGCCGCCCGTACAAGCTCACGGTGATCCGCGAAGCCGCGCGGGCGATGGTTGCGGAGAAAGCATAATCACAGTTTTACAGAAGATGCGAGCGTCGGATTATCCGACGCTCGTTTTGGTTACAGCCACTCTTCACCTTGCGTGTACTTCGCCACCATGTTTCACATTGGCTGCGTTGACGTGGGCGGCGATTTGGTCGCGGAAACGGATTTCGCTGTCGTCTTCCGGCGCGTAGCCGATGATGCGGCGTGCGTTGGTGATGCTCCAGAAGGCGCGGGCGTTGTCGCTGATGCCGTAGAAGATCTGGAAGGGCACGCCGCGTGCGTCGCGGATGTCGGGCGCTTCGATGCTCTTGATGATGAGCTGGTCGAGGTCCCGGCGGCTAATGTAGACCGCGAGCGCCCGCCGCACGCACGTCATATCGCCCTTGGGACAGCGTTCGACATCAGTTTCCCGCGGCCCGCCGATGCGAATCTGCACGTTCTCCAGCGGGCTGCCGTTGACCGCGCCCACGGCGAAGACAAAGCCCAGGTGCTCGTAGGCCTCCTTGGCCCAGCCGTAGTAGTTGTCCGAGAGCGCACGGTCGTCGGGATCGACGAAGTCCCACTCATTTTTGAGGATCAGCCGCTCGTAGTAGTCGGCGGCGTGGTTGGAGCTGATGCAGACCACACGCCCAACCTTTTCCTCCCACGCCGTCTGGTAAACGTTGTATGCCATCTCGACGTTGGAATGTTCGGCGTAGAAGCGCTGCGCGGGATCGTCAACGCGCACGAAACCGGAATGGACGATGGCATCGGCGCCACGGAAGTAGTGCCGGTAGGTGTCGCGGTCGCGGTTCAGCAAATCAGCGATCTGAACGCCCTCGACTTCGTTGCCGTCACGGTCGGCGCTGCGGATGTCCAGCAGCGTCAGATCGTAGCGCTCGCGCAGCGCGGGCAGCATCAGTCCGGCGATCAGGCCGGAGGCTCCGGTAACGACGACTTTTTTGCGTTGGGTCATGGTCATTTTCTCCTTGTTTTGTCTGATTAGGCTGCGCAATTGCAAAGGTTTTTCTATCTTGCTCGTTGTTAAGGCGTTGATCTTGTGCTATCGCTAGACGTCATCACAAAACTCCATACAAAGCCTCTCACTCCCAATGCCGCTGGTGACGAGTCGTTCCTTCGCATTGCTTAAAAGCTGCTGCGTCCAATCGACGCAACCACCGTCAACGAGCTCTGATCGCTGGCCTGATGGGGTTGTGGCATGGATATGAAAACACAGATCGCGGTAGTACCCTCGACCACTCGTGCGCTGTTCGTCGAAGGCACAATCTACACCCTCAAATTCCGCTCGAATCGCCGAGAGAAGCTGAGCCTCGATCCGTTCGACGTGGGTATTCGGCGTCAGGTCTGTGACTGAAAGATGCAAGGACACACTCGGACCGAGGAAGGCTTGCAGGGCGCTGAGGTAGAATCGGATATGCAATCCCAATGCCGATAGCTCGAACTGCAGGTTGCCTCGATCTCGCCCTGCACTACACAGCGCAAACGCACTGAAATGCGAGAGCAGCCCTGCCCCTTCGTAGCGTTGGGCGCGCAGGAGCCGGTGACTGGCGGCAAGGTGAACCTGAACGGATGATTTCGGGTCGGCGCGCAGAAGCTCGCGGCGTCGCAGTGCACACTCGAGCGCGAGCACATTGGTCGAATCCGAGACCACCTCCGTATTGCGCGCCGTGCTCACGGCCCAGTTTTGATCGATCCCGGCGACGACGGAGTTCGTACCGAGTGGGC
>JBNGDO010000158.1:0-11199 GCA_049975385.1 Anaerolineae bacterium
GCGACACCCAAACCGCGCTGGCGCGCTACCGCGAGGGGCTGGTGATTTTCGAGCGCCTGGGCATGCCGGAAGCGGGGCAGGTGCGGGGGATGATCGCCAATCTGGCAGGCGGCGACTTGCCAGCCGCGAGTCCCTGGCAGCGCGCCAGCGCTGATGCGCGCGCCTCGGCGCAAGCCGGGCGCGCGCCGGAGGCCGTCGCCGCGCAGGAGCAGGCCGTCGCCCTGCTGCGGGATGCGCTCGCGCAGGACGGAGAACCCCGCGAGGGGCTGGTGCAGCTCAGCATCCTGCTCTATAATCTCGCGGGCTATTACCAGCGGGCGGAGCGCTTCGATGACGCGGTCACCGCCCTTGAAGAAGTCGTCGCCCTCGATGAGCGCACCGGGCACGAGGATCTGGCATCGGACCGCGAGACGCTGGCCCAGGCACGCGCGCTGGCAGAACTCTCGCCGGAAGAACGCGCGGCGCTCGCGCAAGAGCGTCCGCCCACGTCCGCCCCGGCGGATGCCCAGGCGGCCATAGAGGCGCAGTTGGCACAGCTTTCCCCGGAGGAACGCGCGCAGTTCCAGGCCGTCGCCCAACAGTTCGCCCAACGCTGGGCGGCGATGAGCGACGAAGAACGCGCGCAGTACGAGGCCGCGGCGCAGGCGTCCGCCCTGCGCCAAAAGATCGACTCCCTGGCGGATCAGGCCCGCGACGGCGCGGTCGCCGCCCTGCGCGGCGAAATCGAGCGCGCGCCGCTCATCGACAACGTCGAGCGCGTCGCCGCCCAGGCCGCCGAGGGCGAGTCGCCGGGCAGCCCCTGGGACGAGCTGGCGCGCTATCTTTACGCTGTGGTGGCGCTGCTGCGGGAACAGCCCCTTCCTCCCGTCCCCGCGCGCTACGCGGAACACTTCGCCGCCATCCAGCAAAGCTGTGATTCGTAATTCGTAATTCGCCGGAGGCCCTATGTCTGCCAAATACGTCGAGATTGAATGTTGCCTTTGTGGCCATACCTGGGTTGTTGATCTTGAAAAACTGGATCAGGTCGAACTCATCACCTACAAGGGCATCGGGACAACCCCGGAATATCGCGCGCAGTGCCCAAACTGTGATACGTACAATGTCTTTTCGCCCCCGGAGGAAACGCGATGAGCGATATTCCTAGAATCAAGGGCAGGCCGGAGTCGCCGGCCCTCAAGGCCAGGCGGGAATGGTTCGAGGCGCAGGTACTCGCCGCGCCGGATACGCTGGAATCCGGCGCGCGCGTCATTGTGGAACTGGTGACGGCACTGTTAGGCGTCCTCTTCGGCATCCTGGCCCTCGCCGGCAATCCCCTCCCGGACTATTTGTGGCTGCCGCTCACCCGTCCCCTGGGTATTGCGTGCGTCGTCGCGCTGCTCGTCGCGCTGGCCTGCGCGCTGGTCGTCGTTTTGCCGCGGCGCATCGCCTTCTCTCCGCACCGCCTGGACGAGGAAGCCCGCGCCTTCGAGGATCTGCTCAACCGTAAATCCCGCTGGCTCACCGCCGGCGTCATCGCGTTCGGCGTGGGGCTGCTGGCGCTAGGCATCGTCATCATCGCCGCGATCGCCAGGGCGGTGTAGGCACATGCGCTTCGACGTGCCCTACGCCCACCTCTCCCCCGCGCAAAAGCTCGACATCTACTGGCCTGCGGAAGGCGACGGCCCATTCCCCATCATCGTGTCGATCCACGGCGGGGCGTTCATGGGCGGCGACAAGCGCGATGTGCAGATCACGCCGGTGCTCGCAGGGCTGGAGCGGGGCTACGCCGTCGCCGGCGTCAACTACCGTATGAGTGCAGAGGCGAAGTTCCCGGCGCTCGTGCACGATGTGAAAGCCGCCATCCGCTGGATCCGTGCCAACGCCGACGCCTACATGTTCGACCCCGCCAAAATCGCCGTGTGGGGTGGGTCGGCGGGCGGCTACCTGGCATTGATGGCGGGCGTCACGGCGGGCGTGCCGGAACTGGATGATCTGGACCTGGGAAATTCCGACCAATCCAGCGCGGTGCAGGCGGTGGTGGCCTGGTTCCCGCCGACGGATTTTCTGCTAATGGACGCGCAATTGGCCGAATCAGGGCTTATCCCGGGCGATAAAGAGGATCACAGCGCGGCGGATTCCCCAGAATCCCTGCTCCTGGGCCGGAAGATCACAGACGTCCCCGACCTGGTGCGCGCTGCCAATCCCGAGACGTACATCCGGCCCGGCGCGCCGTCGATGCTCATCCAGCACGGCCTGCGTGACGACACCGTCCCCTACCAGCAATCGGCCACCTTCGCCGCCACAGCGCGCGCGATTCTTGGCGAGGATCGCGTCACGCTCGATCTCTTCCCGGAGGCCCGGCACGGCGATCCCGCCTTCGCCGCGCCGGAGAACGTGGCAAAGGTGTTGGATTTCCTGGACGGCGTCTTGAAATCTTGATGTGAGCGATTGAATTGAGAAAGGTGATTTCAGATGGTCGTAGGCGGCAATACAAAACGTATTTGGAAATCACGACTTGTGGTGTTGCTTGTATTGACAGCGATGGCATGGTCTCCCTTATCGCAGGTTCGTAGTCAGGAATACGACCATTTCCTCTGGCTGCCGTTGATCCTCAAGCCTAACGCCAATCCCATACACGACGGTATTGCTACCTATTACGATGCTACCGGCGATGGCGCGTGTATGTTTGGCCCGTCGCCTGATGATCTGATGGTGGCCGCGATGAACGCGGATGAATACGATAATGCGGCCGTCTGCGGCGCTTACGTCAAGGTGAATGGCCCCGATGGTGCAGTGATGGTGCGTATCGTCGACCTATGCCCCGGATGCAATACCGGTCACCTGGACTTGAGCCGTGAGGCCTTCGCCCAGATCGCTGAACTCTACTTGGGGCGGGTAGACATCACGTGGCAGGTGGTCAGCCCGCCCCTGAACGGCCCGATTGCCTATCACTTCAAGGATGGGAGCACTCAATGGTGGACGGCGGTGCAAGTGCGGAATCATCGTAATCCAGTTGCCACGTTGGAATACCTGAACGGCGATAGCCAATGGGTCAACGTACCCCGTACTTCCTACAACTACTTTGTGCAAGCCAGTGGGATGGGGCCGGGCCCTTACACCTTCCGTGTGACAGACTGGTATGGCAACCAACTGGTGGACAGCGGCATCCCGCACGTCGAGGATGGGACGGTGAATGGCGCAGCTCAATTCCCAGCGGGACCTTAAGCTCGGCAAAAAAAGCTACATTACTTATTCTGGATGCATTTGTCTACTTGCGCATCTTGATTACACTACCTGGAACAACTCTATCGCACAAGGAATTGATGATGCACAATTTATACCTTTTCCATATACGCCGTACTTTCTTACTGCTTGCCCTCGTGTTCGGACTTGGCCTGAGTGCTTGCACAGGTGACGGTGCACCCCGCCGCGCAGCCCTGGGAGACACCTGGCAGCGCCCCACCGACACGATGACCATGGTTTATGTGCCAGCGGGCACCTTCGTGATGGGCAGCGATGCCGAAGAAACCGAGGCCGCGCTATCAACGTGCCAGATGTATCGCGAAGACTGTACGGCCGACCTCTTCAGCGATGAGCGCCCCGCCCACACCGTTGTTATGGAAAGTTTCTGGCTGGATCAAACCGAAGTCAGCAATGCTCAGTACCAAAGCTGCGTTGATGAAGGGCAATGTGCACCGAGTACCTGTGCTTCAGACACGAGGTTCAACGCCCCCGAACAGCCCGTCGTCTGTATATCCTGGCTCCAGGCCGAGGCGTACTGCACCTGGGCCGGCGGGCGGCTGCCGACCGAGGCAGAGTGGGAGTACGCGGCGCGCGGGGCCGAAGGAGCACGCTATCCCTGGGGCGAAGCCTTCGACGGCGGCCGCCTCAACTACTGCGACGCCGCGTGCGAGCTTGAGCGGAGCGATCCAGATAACAACGATGGCTTCGCCCAGACCGCCCCGGTGGGGACATTCCCGGCAGGGTCAAGCTGGTGCGACGCGCTCGATATGGCCGGCAACGTCTGGGAATGGACCGCCGATTGGTATGCTCCTTACCCTGCTGAGCGTCAAAGCAACCCCACCGGCCCGGAGGCCGGGCGGCAGCGTGTAACCCGGGGCGGTGGATGGGACACCAACCCCGCTTTCTCGCGGGCCACTACACGTAACTGGGGTCTCCCCGACCGCAGCAGCAACGTCACCGGTTTCCGCTGTGTTATGTCAACCCAGAATTAGACTCTATCCGAAAATTATGCTAGCGAGCGTTTCTGGTGCGTCCACGACGAATTCTCGGATAGGTTCTTAGTTTTTAACCAATTTATAACAAAATTTGTTATTGACATTCCCAAAACCTACAATATAATAAAAAGGTTGAATGTCGCTCTGGAAGCAGAGGTCTATCACTTGTTTATGGTTGAGCGACTCCATCCACACCCAATCCCAAGGAGGATTACTATGAAGCAGCGTTATTGGGTTGTACTTATTGTAGTTCTGACCTTACTTGTTGGGGGGCTCCCCACCTCGGCCGCTCCCCCCGGGCCTAAGGAAATCAAGCTCACGCGCCAAGATAGCGGCAAGGCCGTTACCGTAGGCGGCAACGATGAGCTGGTGATCAGCCTGGAAAGCAGCCCCGGCACCGGTTATGGCTGGTATTTGGCCACTCCTGGTAACGGGGTTCTGCGCCAGGTGGGTGCGCCGGAATGGACGCCGGCTGCCGGCGAGCAGAAGCTCGGTGGTTCTGGTATGCAGACAATGCGCTTTGCCGGCATTGCCAAAGGGCGCGGCAACGTCACCCTCGTTTATCGCCGTCCTTGGGAAGATGAAGTGCTCGATACCTTTTCTGTAGACGTGCAGGTAACCGGCGTCTCGGGTGCCGGGCTGAGCAGTGCGGCTTCCGAAGAAGCGCTGGCCGATGATGCTTATGTCTCCGATAGTTCCATCACCGCGCTGCCCAGTTCCTACAACTGGTGTGACAACGGTGGATGCACCCCCGTGCGCGATCAAGGAAGCTGTGGGAGTTGCTGGGCCTTCGGCACGGTAGGTGCTCTGGAATCCGCTATCTTGATCAAAGACAGTCAATCCAAGGACCTCTCCGAGCAATACCTCGTCTCCTGCAACACCGATGGCTGGGGCTGCAACGGCGGCTGGTGGGCGCACGACTACCACGAGTGGAAGATCCCACCGGGTGAGCCCGCAGCAGGTGCAGTCTACGAGAGTGCGGAGCCTTACGTCGCGAGCGATATCCCCTGCAACGGTCCTTACACGCACAACGAGACCATCGATAGCTGGGCCTTCATCGGTGGCGAAAGCAGCGTCCCCACGGTTGACGCCATCAAGCAGGCCATTGCGGATTACGGCCCCGTTTCGGCGGCGGTTTGTGTGAACACCGACTTCCAGAGCTATACCAGCGGGGTGTTCGACCCCCGCAGGCCCTGCAACCAGGTCAACCATGCCATTGTGCTGGTAGGCTGGGATGACAGCGACGGTGCGTGGATTTTGCGCAACTCCTGGGGTCCCAACTGGGGTGAGGATGGCTATATGCGCATCGCTTACGGCAAGTCGAAAGTCGGCTACAGCGCCAACTACGTCGTCTACGGCGGTGACCCCAACCCCACACCTACCCCTACACCTACAGCTACGCCCACTGAGACGCCTGAGCCTACCGTCACACCCACGCCTGATCCCGATGGCGAGATTCACGTGGCGTCCATCGATATGTGGTACAGCACGGCCGGCCGCAACTACTACGTCTACACCCAGGTCACCATCGTGGATGAGAACGGCAGCCCGGTTGTTGATGCTGTTGTGGACGTTGATATGGCTTTGCCCGACGGCGGCGTGGCCACAGGCTCCGGCGCGACGGCCAGCGATGGCACGATAACGTTTAGCCTCAAGACTAAGCTCGCGGGCACCTTCATCTCTGAGGTCACCAACGTGACCCACAGCGACTTCACCTACAATGCCGCTGCCAACGTCGAGACCAGCGAGAGCCTGGTTGTGCCCTGATTTCTTAGCTGTAATACTTTCGGCGGCGGACTTTAGGTTCGCCGCCTTTTCTTTTGCATAGCTAATCTCAATGCCACCATATCGCGCTGCCAGGCTCGATCTTTTCCGGATCGGTCTCTTGCCAATTCGCTCTACAACCCCAACGCGGCCAGGTAGCCTGGATTGGCCCGGCAGGCTTCGAAGCGGATATGATCAAGGTAGTCGCGCAGCGCCTGATCCACCACGTCGCGTGGCGGGCGCTGCTCACGTATCTCCTTGAACGTCGCGCGGGGATGTTCGGCAAACGCCACGATGGCGTCCCATTCCGGCGTCTTTGCGATTGAAACGACGCTGCGCTCCGTGTCCAGCCGCTTGTACGTCCAGAAGCACCAGCCGATGTCGTTGGCTTCGAGCAGTTCCCGGAACGCCGCGATCCATTCGTAGGTGTTCTCGCCCGATTCCCCCATCCACAAGGGGACGTTGTACCGCTCGCTGAATTCAAGGTAGGGTGCAATCAGCGCCGGGGTGACTGGATCCCAGTAGCGGTGGAACGTGTAGGCCAGCTTGTCGTCAAACGGCGGACCGAACACGCTGAAGTCGGTGTTCCACCGCGCGCCGCCGAGGAAGATGATGTGGTTGGGATCGTGGGCGCGGATGGCCTCGACGATGCGTTTGTAGAGCGGTTCCAGCAACGGATTCAAGGTCTCGCGGTCGAAATAGCTGGCGATCGGTTCGTTGAGCAGATCGTAGCCGATGACGGTTGGCTCATCGCCGTATCGCTCGGCCAGGGACGCCCACAGCTTAATCGTCAATGCCTGGCTTTCCGGGCACTCGTAGAGAAAGGGAAAGCCCCAACTGTCGTCGATGTTGTCGCCGGTTTGCCCGCCGGGCGCGCCGTGCATATCCAAGATGACGTACAGTCCTTCGGCCTTGCACCATGCCACCAGGCGCTCCAGGCACTCGTAGCCAACGCCGGAGAGACGGCGCGGCTCGTCCTCGGTTGCGAACAAGCGCCAGTTGAAGGACGCGCGCACGTGGTTGAATCCGGCCTGTTTGAGGAAATGCACATCTTCTTGTGCAATAAAGCGCTGGTAGAACGTTCGCCAAAACGTGCGTGCGCCCTCCTCACCAATCAGTTGGCTGATCACTTCGTTGATCAGCCGCGGTGAGTTGGCCCGGCGGAAGCCCCACATATAGCCTTCGGGCAGCAGCCAGTTCCCGATGCCGATCCCTTTCAGTAGCAGCGGTTGCCCGTCAGGGCCGATGATGTGTTTTCCTTTGACAGTCACAAAGGCCGATTTCTCAGAGTTTGTGGTCATGTCTTCTCCTGTGAAAACAACTTCGGATCGCGGACGTCCCGTCCGCTTTCGGATGCGGACAAGATGTCCGCGTTCCATAACGTCACATTTTCATCCAACCGCTGGCGAACGCCAGTTAATGTGAAATTTCCTTGAAAACGGCTAACTTTTATGTCAGCTTTCGAAAAGTGTCAAAGGTCACACGCATCCGCGCCCTCAGGCCGGATCAACGCATTGAGGATGGGCATGACCCACGCGTCCTGATCGATGTTGTAGACGATGAAGTCCGAGTCAAACTGCCAATACGACCAACTCCATCCCAGGTTCTCCGCCTGCCGGGCGACGAAGCCCGTGTAGAGTACGCGCGATACTATGTCTGCCTTGTCATACGCGCCAAATTCGCCCAGGAGGATGGGCCGCTGCTGTTGCTCTGCCCACGTCTGCACTTTGCCCAGGTCACGGATGATCGCCTGTTGCTCTTCTGCCGTGCCAACCCACATCACGTTGCTGCGGTCTCGATACTCAGACCAAGGCGCGCCCTGGTGGGTGAACGGCATTGGATGGTAATAGTGGACGGTGACGATGATGTTGCGATCCGCTTCCGGTAGCTTCAGCTCTTCGATGTGATCGATGCCGTTCCAGAACGCCGGACCGATAATGAGCGTGCGGTTGGGATTAGTGCGACGGACGATGGTGTATGGTTCCATCAGGAATTCATTCCACAGCGCCACCGTCAATGCACCGTTCGGCTCGTTCAATAGCTCGAAGAGTACCGTGTCTGGCGCGTCCTGATAGCGCGCGGCTAGTTGTTGCCATACCGCCAGGTATTTGGCCTTCAGGCCCGCGAAGTCTCGTCCCATTGCGTTGAACTCGTGCATATCCAGGATAGCAAGAAGGTCGTTGTCCAACGCCTGGGCCACTGCCCAATCGAGCTTCTCCAGCCACGCAGGATCGATCGCGTAGCCGGGTGCATCGCCCATAAACTTGAATGGGTGCAGGTTGATGCGGACGTGATCGAAACCGGCCTCCTTGATCAGCCGGAAGTGCCTGGCCTGCATCCGTGCCTCTGCACGCGAACGCCACAGAGGATCGTAGCCGATGACGTTGACACCCCGGCCCAGGCGTTGGTTTTGTGAAAAAACATCGGTAGCTTTTCCCATTGTAAGTCTCCTGAAAATTGATGATTCTTATCGCAGAGCACAGAGTTTTCGGCGTCCTCTGTGGTAAAATTCCGTTATTCGGCGTAGACCTTGTCGCGCAAGGTGTTTTGGATTGCCCACATACTGTCTATCGTTTCTTGTTTTTGTCAACCTTGGTTGGGCTACATTTTTACCGGATTTGATTTTCGGGACGCGTTTCATTTTGGCGGAATAGTCAAATCAACGTCTGATAATTGCGGTTTTGTGGCAGTTTTGGCCCGATTCGGCCTCAACAAGCCAGGTACTCAAAGGCCAAAACCGCCCCCGATCTTCGGGCAAATTTGACAGTTTGTAGAAAACATGATATGGTCATGATCCGTAAGCCGTACTGGTTCTGGTCCGATTCTGGTCTTTGCTGCGAAAGGTTTTCTCGTGAAAATGCTTGAGCATCTTGCATCCTGTCTTCCTCTAATAGAGTTATTTGACCATTCGGGTCTTTCTGATTTCTTGGCACCTGTCCGAAAATCTCTATCGATTTGTCAGGAATGCTTGTAAGAAGGATTTTCGGATAGAGTCTTAATCTATCGCGATCGGTTTTTGGAGGATGAGACCAAGGTAGTTGCGCTGCCACATAGGGTAGTTGGCTATCTGAAGAGGCTGTACGTTCGTCTCTACGCAAGTGAATATCGGATAGGGGCTGTGTCTTGGTCGCTATCTGTGTTTAGGGCATTAGGGCAACGATGAACCTGGTTTGTACCGGTAGCGGTATGGCACCAGGTTTTTTTGTTGTAGTGCACCATTTAGATTGTTTAAGGAGGTATGAATGACCTACGTAGTTCGAGGTGAGAATGAATCTTTTGATAGTTTGTTGAAGCGGTTCCGCAAGAAGGTGAATCGAGACCGCATTAAGACTGAGCTGCGGAAACGGCGTTACTTTATAACCAAAGGAGAACGTGACCGTATAGCAGAGCGCAAGGGCATTCAAAGAGCGCGTCGTCGCCAACGTCGCGCGCGTCGTCGTCGCAGATAGTGTTGATTGGAAGTGCATTTTCGTTGAGTATGCACGCAAATTGACTTTGAGGGGATATGCCCATGGCTGACTCTGCCGAATATCAACGACTTATTGAGGACTACCCGAAGCTTAAAAATCAGGAGCATAGAGCGGCATTCGACAAGTTTGTCGCGCGGATGTGGACTAAGCCAACGAGCTTTAAGCACTATCTGCGCGCATATTTGGACTTTATCACCCCTGAGAAACCCGTGTTCAGAAGACTCAATGATCTGGAGAATAAGAGGCAAAAAGCGAAAGCATCTTCACAAAAAAAGCGCAAGCGACGACGCTCTGGTAGAAGAAGCCGCCGATCGAGACGCCGGCGGAAGAAAAAATAGAAACGATATAGCACAGACTTTGACAATTCCTCGAAAGCACGCAGAATAATAACCGACTGGTTAGTTATTTATACGATCGCAGGAGGCAGTGGAATCATGATGTCCACGCGATTTCATGGCGTCATAAGTCTTACGTTAGTGGCGGTGGCGGTGACCATCGCGGCTCTGGTGCTGGCAGAGGTTACCTGGGGATGGGCGTTAGGATACATTCTGCTCTGTGTTGCAGGGGGGAGTGTCATTCTCTACGCCTATTGCGCCAAGTGCCCTTGTAAGGCTGCTGTGCGCATGTACTGCCCGGCAATCTTGCCGGGCAGTTTGCACGTAAACCAGGACCCTATTCTGCTATCGAGCTTTCCGGAGTGATTGTTGCCGGATTGCTGATCCTAGGATTGCCGCAGCTTTGGCTTTGGCGGAGCGTGGCAGCGGGCATAGTTTTCTGGGTATTGAGCGCCATCGCCTTCGTGCAAATTCTCCTCTTCGTCTGCCGTGCCTGCGCCAACACCCATTGTCCCGTAGGAAAAATGCGATCGCCAAACATCAGGCGTCAAATGTGACTGGTCAGTCATAGATATGAACCTTAGGGCAAGTTCTGGCCCCATTATCACAGCAAGCTGCGAGGCATGTAACCTGAG
The DNA here is from genome assembly GCA_049975385.1 of Anaerolineae bacterium. Taxonomy (GTDB): domain Bacteria; phylum Chloroflexota; class Anaerolineae; order B4-G1; family SLSP01; genus DSWT01. Next base: position 10,422 of record JBNGDO010000158.1, read on the forward strand.
CGCAACTCTGTCGCGCATTCACTATTCACCACTTTAGGAGGGTAGAATGTCCGTAGAGTCAGTTGATTCGATGCCGTGCAATTTTCGAGGGCAAGAGGAGTGTGGGAGTTGCGCTCTCGAAGGCCAGTTGATGTGTCACTACGACGCACGCGACGCGGTTAGGTTCTTCATGGTGGCATTGCCCTTCATGGTCACAGGGATCATCGGAGCCATCCAGGCCGGGCATGGCTGGTATCTACTGCTGTGGGTCGTCTATTCGCTGCTCTTTTTCTTCGGCTGGGAAGCGCGGGTGCTGTGCAGTCACTGCCCGATGTGGGCGGAGGAAGTGCGCGTGCTCCACTGCCACGCAAACTACGGCGTAATCAAGTTCTGGAAATACCGTCCTGGCCCGATGAGCAAGGCCGAGCAGGTTCAATTCATTATCGGTGCGTTGATCTGGATGGGCTTTCCGCTGGTATTGACGCTGCTTGGTGGGGAATACCTGTGGGCGGCGGCGGGCCTAGTCACTGCAACCAGCGCGGCGTACAACCTCCGCGTGGTCAGTTGTGGGCGCTGTATCAACTTCTCGTGCCCATTGAACACCGTGCCGAAGGCCGAGGTCGATGCTTATCTCCGGCGCAATCCGGCCATGCGCGAAGCGTGGGAAGCTACCGGATATCGGCTAGGAGACTGAGAGATCAGGCGATAGTTTGTGTTCTGCAAAAATAACCACCTTGGCATAGTCGGGGGGGGTCTAATGGATAGACACCCCCCGATTCTTATTGAACCTGCCTCACTC
>JBNGDO010000159.1:0-11195 GCA_049975385.1 Anaerolineae bacterium
AGACTACAAAAGTCTCAGCCCAAGTTTACTGGTGCAAGTCTCGTGTTTGGCGCAGGTTTTTGTCGAATCAGGCAACTCGTGAGACTTTTGTAGTCTGACTCCGGCTCGGCTCGCGCTTGCACATTCGGCGGATTGCGTTAAAGTTTGGTTGGTTTTTGGCAGATGGTGCCAACTTTGAGAAAGCGAGCGTGTCGAAATGTACCTGCTGCGGTGGCTATATCGAGTGGAATTGTTGTGGTGGCGACTGACGCGCCCTGTAACGCTGGGGGTGCGATTGCTCGCAGTGCGGGATAAGACGGTGTTGTTGGTTTGCCACACCTATCAATCGCAGTGGTACCTGCCGGGCGGCGGTGTGAAGCGCGGGGAGACGTTGGAACAGGCCATCCGCCGCGAAGCTGCCGAAGAGGTCGGCGCGACGTTGGGCGAGGTGCGGCTATTGGGCGTCTACACGAACTTCTACGAGTACAAGAGCGATCACGTGGTTGTATTCGTGTGTGATGAGGTTACGGTGAAGGGGAAGCATAGCAATGAGATCGAGCGATACGGCTTCTTCGCCTTCGACGATTTGCCACCAGACACCTCGCCGGGCAGTCGCAAGCGTATCGCCGAATACCGTGATTGGGCAACCGTGTCCATCGTGGGGATGTGGTGACTGGTAACTGGTAACTGGTAACTGGTGACTGCTTACTCGTTACTGGTAACTGATTACTCGTTACTTGTTACTGATTACTTGAATCGCTCATTCACTTTATCTACGGGGAGTATAATGCAGTTCTATTTCATTCGTCATGGACAATCGAAGAACAATCACTTATGGGCTAACACGGGATCGAGCGAGGGACGTCACGAGGATCCGGAACTAACGTCCGTGGGGCAGCAGCAGGCTGCGTTGTTGGCGGGGTACCTATCGCAGCGTATCCCAGTGCAGGATGATGCGGCGCAGAACGCGACGCTGGATTGGTGGAACGGGACGGGTTTCGACATCACGCACATCTACTGCAGCCTGATGGTGCGCGCTGTGGCGACCGGAACCGCGGTGGCGACGGCGCTGAATCTGCCGTTGATCGGTCTGCGCGATGCACACGAGACGGGCGGCATTTATCTGCAAGACCAGGAGACGGGCGAGAGGAACGGTCAACCGGGCAGGACGCGCGCTTATTTCGAGGAGCATTACCCCCATCTTGTGTTGCCCGGCGATGTGGATGATAATGGCTGGTGGAACCGTCCTTTTGAGGAAAGAGAGGAACGACAAGGGCGAGCGGAACGTCTGGTGGCGATGTTGTTGGCACGTCACAAAGAGACCGACGATCGCGTGGCATTGATCAGCCACGGCGGCTTTTACAACCACATCCTGGCGACGATGCTGAATCTGCCGGAAGAGCGTGATTATTGGTTCTCGTTGAACAACACGGGCATTACGCGGATCGATTTCAGGGAAGATCGTACTTGGGTGGGGTATATGAACCGTGTGGATTTCCTGCCACGGGAGCTTATCACCTGAAAGCAAGAGGCAAGAGGCGGGATGCAAGGTACAAGATGCAAGGTGCAGGATGTACCTGAGCGTGTAGCCTAACTTATCTCTCGTTTCTCATCTCTCATCTCGCATTTCTAATTCCTAGGAGCACAATGACAACATCTAAAACTGTTACCACTCTATCTGCTATTTCCTCACACCGGGCACGTATCTACGTCACGATCGGTTATTGCGCGGCCTTCGTCGCCTTAGGGTTGGCGACGGCTGCGTTGGGGCCGACACTCACCGACCTGGCGCGCAACACGCGCGCGCCCCTGTCCCAGATCAGCTATGGTTTCACCGCTACGGCGCTAGGTTATCTACTCGGCTCGTTTCTCGGTGGGCGCCTGTATGATCGCCGGTCGGGCAATCCGGTGATGGGGACGATGCTGCTGTTGATTGCCCTGAGCATGGCCCTCATTCCACTTATCCGGGTTCTCTGGATGTTGATCGGCTTGTTGCTGTTGTTAGGCATGTTCGAAGGCGCGCTGGATGTGGGCGGCAATACGTTGTTGGTCTGGTTGCACGGTGAGAAGGTCGGCCCTTATATGAACGCGCTGCACTTTTTCTTCGGCGTTGGAGCGTTCCTGTCACCGCTTATCATCGCGCGCGTCCTGGCTGCTAGTGGGGGTGTTACCTGGGCCTACTGGATTCTCGCCCTGCTGATCGCCCCTGTCGCCGTGGCGGTGCTGCGTTTGCCAAGTCCCTCTTCATCTGCGGAAGCGGATAACGCGCCAGACGCGCCTCCTGTGGCCGGAGCGCGGCGCACATCTGCTCGGTTGGTGGTGTTGATTGCCTTGTTTTTCTTCCTGTACGTGGGATCGGAAACCAGCTTCGGCGGGTGGATTGCGACCTACGCCAAGGCGGCTGGCCTGGGCGATGCGGCTACAGCGGCTTATCTGACCTCAGTGTTCTGGGGCGCGTTGACCTTGGGCCGGTTGTTGTCTATTCCGTTGGCGGCGCGATTGCGCCCGCGGACGCTGCTTTTGGGTGATCTGGTGGGCTGCTTGCTCAGTGTGCTCGTTATCATCGCGTGGCCCGGCGCGCCGGCCGCGCTGTGGATCGGCACGTTCGGTGCGGGGTTTTCGATGGCATCGCTCTTTCCGACGATGATCTCTTTTGCCGGGCGTCATATGACGACCACCGGCAAGACCACGGCCTGGTTCTTCGTCGGTGCGAGCAGCGGCGGGATGGTTATCCCCTGGTTGATCGGGCAATGGTTCGAGTCCACCGGCCCGCGGGTGACGGTGTTTATGATCCTGGCAAGCCTGCTCTTGAATCTGGCGATGTTTGGCGTGATCGTGCGCTTCGTGCAGCGCTCCGAAAAACGGGAGGTGTAATCCAGATGGTACACTTGTTGACGACGCTCGGCCCGAAATCTGCCGGTGAGCTGGGCATGCTCTTGCCTCATGAGCATATTTTCGTGGATGTGCGCCCGCCTGAACAGGCCGGGGATGTAGCGGTGGACGCGGCGGACGTGATCGCGTTGATGGCGCCGGAGATCGAGAAGGCGCGCGCGGTGGGCGTGACGGCCCTTGTGGAGTGCAGTCCCGTCGGAGTGGGGCGGCGCGTTGATCTGGTGCGCACGGTTTCGAGGGCCACGGATTTTCCCGTCGTTGTCCCCACCGGCATCTACCGCGAGCCGTGGATTCCCGCCTGGGCACACGCTGCCAGCGAGGATAAGTTGCGCGATTGGATGCTGTCGGAGTTGCAGGGCGAGATCGAGGATACCGGCGTGCGAGCCGCGTGGATCAAGCTCAGTGCTGGTGACGACGGGATCACCGGCTGTGAGGCAAAGATCCTCCGTGCCGCAGCGGCTGCAGGTGTCGCAACGAACGCGATGATCGGCAGCCACACGATCCGGGGACGTGTCGTGCGTGACCAGCTCGACATCATCGAGGATGCTGGGTACACGCCCGAACGTTTCATCTGGATTCACACGCAGGCCGAACCGGACTTCGACCTGCATCTCGAAATGGCGCGGCGCGGCGCGTGGCTGGAGTACGACGGCATTGGCAATCCCGATGAAGACGAGGCCTATATCGAGCGCATCCTGCGCGTGCTGGACGCCGGATTTGGCGATAAGTTGATGCTGAGTCACGACCGGGGCTGGTACGATCCGGCGCAGCCCGGCGGCGGGTCGCCGCGTCCTTTCACCTACATCAGCGAGCATTTCCTGCCCAAACTCCGCGCGTGCGGCGTAGACGAGCCGACCATCCGCCAAATCACGTGTACCAACCCGTTCACCGCCTTCGCCCGTTGAAGTAACGAGTAACGAGTAACCAGTAACGAGTAAACAGTAACCAGTAAACAGTTCTAGGAGGTTAACGATGATCGCAAAAGCAACTTTTGGTCGGACTGGGCATGAGAGCACCCGGACGCTGTTCGGGGCAGCGGCGCTTGGTCGCGTCACGCAGGCCGAGGCTGATGCAACGCTCGATGTGTTGTTGAAGTATGGCGTCAATCACATCGACGTCGCGGCATCTTATGGGGATGCGGAGTTGCGCATCGGCCCGTGGATGCCGGCGCATCGCAAGGATTTCTTCCTGGCGACGAAGACGGAAAAACGCACCTATCAGGAGGCGTTGGACGAACTCCAGCGTTCGCTGGAACGGATGCGCGTCGATTCGGTCGATCTCTGGCAAATGCACATTCTGGTGGATCCGGAGCAGTGGGAGGTGGCGATGGGGCCGGGCGGCGCGCTGGAAGCCTTCATCGAGGCGCGCTCGCAAGGGTTGGTGCGTTATCTGGGCGTCACGGGGCACGGCCTCACCGTCGCCAAAATGCACATGCGCAGCCTGGATCGCTTTGACTTCGATTCCGTTTTGCTCCCCTATAACTATCCTCTCAAGCAGAACCCGCAATATGCGGCGGAATTCGAGGCCCTCGTGGCGCTGTGCCGCGAGCGCAATGTGGCCGTGCAGGTGATCAAATCGCTGTGCCGCCGTCCCTGGGGAGATCAGCCACACACGCGCGCGACCTGGTACCAACCACTGGAGGAGCAGGAGGCCATCGACAAAGCTGTGCATTGGATACTCGGCCGCCCCGAGTTTTTCCTGAATACCCTCAGCGACATCCACCTGCTGCCGAAGGTTTTGGATGCTGCCACCCGCTTCACACAGCGTCCCACCGATGCAGAGATGGAAGCCCTGGTCGCCGCGCAGGAGATGGCACCGCTGTTTGTGTGAATGGCTTGTGGGCTTAAGTGAGTTCTGTTTGTTTACTGCGTGATGCGTGATGCGTGACACTTTACGCATCACACATCACGCATTACACTTCACACGTGTGTAGCTGGCAAATCTAAAATTAAAGGAGTTAAAGCAATGAGTATCCGTGTTACAGTTTGGAACGAGTTCCGTCACGAGAAGACCCATCAGGCTGTCAAAGAGGTGTATCCCGATGGGATTCACCAGGCCATCGCTGATTTTTTGAAGGAAGCGGGGTACGATGTGGGGACGGCCACCCTCGATGAGCCGGAGCACGGCTTGACCGATGAGGTGCTGTCGAACACCGACGTCCTCATCTGGTGGGGCCACATGGCGCATGGCGAGGTCAAGGACGAGATCGTAGACAAGGTGCAGCAGCGCGTCCTCGGTGGGATGGGGCTGATCGTCCTGCATTCCGGTCACTTCTCCAAGATTTTCAAGCGCATGATGGGCACGAACTGCTCGCTCACGTGGCGTGAGGTCGGCGAGCGGCACCGCCTGTGGGTGACCTCGCCCGGTCATCCCATCGTCGAAGGTTTGGGCGAGTACTTCGAGATCCCGCACACCGAGATGTACGGCGAGTTCTTCGACGTCCCGCAGCCCGACGAGCTGATCTTCATCAGTTGGTTCCAGGGTGGCGAGGTGTTTCGCAGCGGCGCGTGCTGGTATCGTGGGCGCGGCAAGGTCTTCTACTTCCAGCCCGGCCACGAGACCTTCCCCATCTACTACCAGAAGGAGGTGCAGCAAGTCATCACCAACGCCGTCCGTTGGTGCGCTCCCGTCAACGTCGTGGGCTTCCGTGACCTGGCGAAGGCCCCGCATCACCCCCAGGCGCTCGAAAAGTTCGAGATCGAAGCATAGGGTAATCAGGGATTCGGGATTAGGGATTGGGTCCGCCCAATCCCTAATCCCTGGTTACCGATTACTAATTTTCTTGAAGGAGTTGAAGTTTATGTCTGACACTGTAAATACCCTGCGCGTAGGCATCGTCGGCCTGGGCATCGGACGGCATCACCTGCGCGCGTACCAGCAGATTCCCGGCGTGGAGGTCGTCGCTGTGGCGGATACCGACCCGGTGAGGCTCGAGGAATTCGGCGCGGCGAACAAAATCCCCAATCTCTACGCGGATTACAAACCGCTCGTCGCCCGCAACGACCTGGACGTCGTCAACGTCTGTACGCCTAATTTCTTACACGCCCCCGTCGCCATCGCGGCGCTGGAGAGCGGTAAGCACGTGCTCTGCGAGAAGCCACTCGCCAGCACCCTCGCCGACGCCGAAGCGATGGTCGCAACGGCGGCCCGGACCGGACGCGCGCTCGACGTCACCTTCAATCACCGGCAGCGCGGCGACGTGCAGGCACTCAAGGCCTACATCGACCAGGGCGGTTTGGGGCGCATCTACCACGCCAAGGCCTGGTGGCTGCGCCGCAACGGCATCCCTGGCCTGGGCAGTTGGTTCACCAAGAAGGCCATGGCCGGCGGTGGCCCGTTGATCGACCTGGGTGTCCACATGCTCGATATGGCGCTTTACTTGATGGGCGAGCCGCAAGCATTGGCCGTCAGTGCTGCGGTCTACGCCGAGCTTGGCCCGCGCGGGCGCGGTGGCGGCAGGATGCAGAAGCAGTTGGTCGGCGATGGCTACGAGGTCGAGGACCTGGCGAGCGCTTTCATCCGCCTGGAGAGGAACGCGGCGCTGCTGTTGGAGACGAGTTGGGCTACGTATCGCGCCAACAACGACGAGTTCGGCGTGACGCTCTACGGCACGGAAGGGGGGGCGGAAATCCGCGTCGTCAACTACGTGCAGGGCGACACGTTGATGTTCTACACTGATGTGGCGGGCATCCCGAGCGACATCCAGCCGCATCTCAGCAAGGGCGAAGGCCACCTGGCCTCGATCCGCCGCTTCGTGGACGTGTTGCGCAGCGGCGATTGGAGCAGCCTCGATGGACGTGAAGGCCTGGCCCGCACGCGCATCATCGACGCCTGTTACCGCTCGGCGGCGGAAGGGCGCGAAATCATTCTGTAACCAGGGATTAGGAATCAGGGATTCGGTTTACCTCGATCCCCGGTTCCCAATCCCTAGTCCCCGATTACTGATTACCAATTACAAGGAGAAAGCATGACATCACCAATCGGTTTGCAACTGTATTCCGTGCGCGAATATGCGCAACAACACGGCTTCGAGGACGCCGTCCGCAAGGTCGCGGCGATGGGCTACATCGGCATGGAACCGGCTGGCTTTCCCGGGACGACGGCGGAAGCGGCGGGTAAGCTGTTCAAGGAACTGGGGCTGGTTGCGCCGAGCGCGCATACCGGCCTGCCCTTGGGCGACACGCAGAACGAAGTCCTCGACGCCATGCGTGCCATCGACTGCCCGCGCATCATCACCGGCAAGGGGCCGGCGGACTTCGAGACGATGGACAAGATCAAGGCCACCTGCGACCTCTTCAACGAGGCCAACCAGGTCGCGCAGGAGAACGGGATGACGTTTGGCATCCACAACCACTGGTGGGAGTATATCCAGGTCGAAGGGCGCTATGTCTATCACGTGATGCTGGAACTACTTGATCCCACGATCTTCTTCGAGCTGGACACCTACTGGATCAAGACCGCGGGCGTCGATCCGGCGCAGGTGGTGCGCGAGATGGGCGCGCGTGCGCCGTTCCTGCACATCAAAGACGGCCCTTGCATTAAGGGCGAGCCGATGACGGCTGTTGGCGATGGTGTGATGGATTTCCCCGCCATTGTCGAAGCCGGGAGGCTACATACCGAGTGGCTCATCGTCGAACTCGACCGCTGCGCGACCGATATGATGGAAGCTGTGGCGAAGAGCTATCGTTACCTTGTGGGGACGGGGTTGGCGGAAGGTAGACGTTAGACGGGTGTCACGTCCTGGTATAGATTGACAATAGTAGCACACAAACAAAAGACGGTAGACAGGTTTTCCTGTCTACCGTCTTTGTCGTTATGAACGTACGCTAGGGTGCTGTGTGAGCGCGCATCACCAGCGGAAGGAAGATGTAGGTTTTGTCGAGTGGGATGGTGGCCGGGGCGATGTTGTAGAATCTCACCTGATCCCGTAAGATGATCTGATTCACAATCTCATTGCCGGCAGGTAGCGGTGTATCTACTGTTACATTGAACCTAATCATGCCGGGCATATTGATAGTGAAGGATCCGCCGTCGGGCCGCAGCGGGAATTGGTCTGTTTTAGCAACCAAGACGCCGCCGGTGATGGTGATCTCTGTGGTCTCTGGGAAGCCGTTGTAGTACAGGCTGTCTGGGACGTAAGTGACTCCGGACGGCAATGTGTCGGTGAGCCAGAACGCGGCGCTTTCCTCGCTGGTATTGACAACGTTGATGGTGTAGGTCAGAATTTCACCAGCAGAAGCTACGCCGTCTCCGTTGGCATCAACTACTGTCTTTTCGGTAGTGGAGAGATCCGGTTCCAAGATTGTGATGCGACCTTCGATTACGGGGGTGACGGGCGAGAAGTTTCCGAAGTACTCGGCCAGAGCTGCATCCAGGGCCGGCCCAAAGTCGTAGGGATCGATGGCGTAGTCGCGGAAGACCACGTATCCGTCTCCGCCCTTGCGCATAAAGTCATTGGTCACGACTTTGTATACAGCATTCTCGTCAAGCGGGACATACGCTGTGCCACTCATGACTTCCACAGACGTGATGCGGGAGCCGGCAGGCTGAGATGCATCGAAAGTATAGCGCATACCGGAGACCTGCGGGAAGCGACCAGATTGGGCCGGATATTGGCTCACGCCGTTTTCCAGCGCCTCGATCACGTGCGTGCCGGTCAGTTCAAAGGTGGCGATAGCATTGCCGAAAGGCAGCGTCTCCAGTACGTCACCCATAGTGACCGCTCCGGCCATAATGGGGGCGCGTAGTCCGCCGCCATTCTGGAAGGCGATCTGGTAGCCGCCCTCAACTTCATTGGCTTTCCACATCATCGCGTCGGCGACCAGGTTGCCCATGAGACATTCGCCTATGCGGCAAACGCGCGCACCGCCCACCGAGATAGGCAGGTCCACGGTAGTTGTTCCGACTTCTGTGGTGATCAATTCCTGAATTGCCGGCCGGTATGTATCCAAAATCGTCTCCATCGTGGCAGACTTTTCGATATCGCGGTCGAGGTAGATGGGGTTGCCAGCGTATTCGGTGACGATACCGTCGGTGTCAAACGTAACGTCCAACCGGCCTAGGAACGTCCCCCACTGGAACGCCGTCACCACGAGGACCGGCTCGGAAGTCGGGCTCTCGATGACCGTGGGGTAAGGTCCGGCTGGCACTAGCTCACTGTATTGTGGGTATTGTGGCTCGTAGAAATAGAGCGGCGTGGTGGGCGTGTAGATGAAGGTGTGGCTGTGCCCGCCGATGACAACGTCCACGCCGGTGACGGCCGCGGCCAGTGCCAGGTCGGCATCGTAGCCCTGATGCGTCAGCGCGACGATCTTGTCAACGCCTTGCGCTGTGAGGGCATCCACCGCCGCCTGTAGACTGGTCACCGTGTCCTCGAAGATGACGTCGTCGCCAGGGCTGGAGATATTCTCCGTTTCCGGCGTGGTCACACCGACGATGCCGATCTGCTCGTCATTCTCCGTGAGGATCGTATAAGTGGGTACCTTGCCCGCCAGCACCGCGTCACCACTGACATCCAGGTTAGAGCTGACGATCGGGAAATTCGCACCGTCGATCAGGCGTGCCAGTTCTTCTGGGCCGTCGTCGAATTCATGGTTGCCGATGGTCATTGCGTCGTAACCCAAGGCGTTCATCGTGTCGGTGATGACGTCGGCCTTGAAGAGATTGTAGAAAAGCGTGCCCTGGAATTGGTCACCCGCATCCAGGAGCAGCACGTTATCCACTTCGCCGCGTATTTCTTCGACCAACGTCTGCAAGCGCGAGAAACCGGCGATGCACAATCCGGCAGTCTGGTCGTCCTCGGTGCAGCGTGCGCCATTGCGATTGTACTCATCCACGCGCGCATGGACGTCGTTGGTGTGCAGGAGGGTGATGCTGAACTCCTGGTTTGGCGCGGCGATTGTCTGCGCTGCAGGCGCAGCCGCCATTGCCGGGATGATGGCTACACTCAACAACACCATCACCGAAATCCAAAAACGTGCTATCTTACTCATGAGTTATCCTCCTCATACAGATATGGAACTTGAAGTGATTTGATAGTGTGTATCTTGAATCAGTCTGCTGTCTCTATGCATCACCTCCTTTTTGGGATAGTGGGGAGGGCGTACACTGACTCCGCCAGCTATCAGAACTGGTAAACTACGTCGATTTGCCGTTTGCTCTGTGCCGATTCCATAATTGCGGCGCACACACAGTCGGCCCGGTAGCCATCTTCGAAGGTCGCGCCGTAAGGGGCAACATCCTTGTCGTTCACGATGCAGTCGAGCAGGTGCGTTAGCTCGTGAACAAAGCTGTGCTCCCAGCCGATCATGTGTCCCTGTGGCCACCAGTTCGACCACCAGGGATGATACGGCTCGCTGACCAGAACGTTGGTGAAGCCTTGCGTTTCCTTGCGGCCTTCACCCACCCAATAAACCTCTAGCTCGTTGAGACGCTCTAGATTGAAAACGATACTGCCCTTCTCGCCGTTGATCTCGAGGACCTCGTGATTCTTGCGCCCGGCTGCGAAGCGCGTGGCTTCCAGCGTGCCGAGCGCGCCGTTCGCAAAGCTGACCGTTGCGACGAAGGCATCGTCGACGTCGACTTTTGCCGTCGAGCCGTCGGGCAGCGGGCGCTCCGGGATGAACGTGCGCGTCATCGCGCTCACGCTGTCGATCTCGCCCACCAGGAAGCGGCCCAGGTCGATGATGTGCGCGCCCAGGTCGCCAAGGGCGCCGGCGCCGGCCTCTGCTTTGTTCAAGCGCCAGATCATCGGCGTGTCGTAGTGCGGCATGATCCACTCTTGCAGGTAGATGGCGCGGTAGTGATAGATGCGGCCCAATGCGCCGCTCTCGATCAACTCGCGTGCCTGACGGATGGCGGGGACGAAACGGTAGTTGAAGGCCACCATGTGCTTGACGCCCGCTTTCTCCGCTGCCTCCCACATCGCCTTGGATTCTTCCGGGTTGCGCCCCAGGGGTTTCTCGCAGAGGAGGTGTTTACCAGCCTGCGCTGCCGCGATGCTCGGCTCGGCGTGCATGTTGTTGGGCGCGCCGTTGTCGAAGAGGTGCACGCTTTCATCTTCGAGCATCTCGCGCCAGTCGGTGTAATACTTCGCGTACCCATAGCGTCTGGCTGCTTCGGCGACGGCGTCTTCATTGCGCCCGCAGATGGCTGCCAAAACCGGCTCGGCGGGCGGCGGGTACATCATATAGGGAATTTTCTTGTAAGCATTGCTGTGGGCTTTGCCCATAAAGGCGTAGCCCAACATCCCGACGCCAACCTGGGGCGCTGCCCCCTCGGCCTTTGCGCCGGCCATTGTTGTAAAACCACCACTATCGCTCATA
>JBNGDO010000160.1:0-11129 GCA_049975385.1 Anaerolineae bacterium
CCGGCGATCCAGAATGGGAACGCCACGGCATTTGCCAATCCGTCACCTGGCCGAGGTCCAAGTACACGATTTTGGGACAGCGCGACGACGGCACGGAACTCGATGGAGACTACCTCACCGGCAATACCGTAACCAAAGAAAAGACCCGCACCTTCCAGCGCTTAGGCTACGTCGATCCCGATGCGCTCAATACCGCAGCCCGCAAAAAGGAAATCGTCAGCCTTATCGAAGCCATCCCGATGAGCCACATCAAGCCCGATACGGCTTTCTTCGTCTCCGAGGACGAACGGCACACCGCCGCCATCCTCTTCGATGATACCCAGGCCGACGCCTTCCTCGAAGCTCTCGAAGAAATGGACCACATCACCCACGTCTACATCGTCACCCGCAGCAACCGTTTGTTCCAGGCGCTCAAAGCGCAGATCACCGAGATGCTTGGCCCCATCGAAGTGCAGGAAGAAGAGAAACGCCCGATGCGCGAGGGCTTCCCCGCCAACCTCGAATACTTCAAACTCGACTTCCTGGAAAAGGACCAGGTCGCCCTGGGCCTGCAATTCCGCGCCATCCTGCCCCTGCTCTGGCTGCGCGCCGGGGCGGTCGGCCCGCGGCCTACGTTGCCGCCCGGCGAAGCCATCCCTGCTATGCTCGTGCCGGCGCATAACCCCTTCGCCGTCCTCGTCGATGAAACCCGCTTCGCCGAGTTCAAAGCCGCTGTGGCTATGCGGGACGATCTCACCCACGTCTTTCTCATCACCGATTCCCAGGACGCTTACCAGGAAATGGCCGCCCAACTGGACGCGCCCCACATCATCCAGCTTTATCGCGACTACCTCGAAAACTTCGCCATCAACCGGGGGGCCGCAGCATGAAAGTACCGCTCTTCGATTTCCAGCAAGAGGCCCTCTTCGACCTGCGCCAGCGGCTAACCGCAGCGCGACTCTTGGCCACGGCCGGTGTGCCCCAGGCCATCTCCTTCTCCGCGCCCACCGGCTCCGGCAAAACCATCGTGATGGCCGCCCTCTTCGAAAACATCTTCTTCGGCACGCCGGATTTCGCCCCCCAGCCCGACGCCGTCATCCTCTGGATCTCCGATATGCCGGAGCTAAACGAGCAGACGCGGCTCAAAATCGAGGGAAAATCCGACCGCATCCGCGTGCGCCAACTCGTCACCATCGAATCTGACTTCGATGCGGAACACCTGGCCGGGGGGCACATCTACTTCATCAACACCCAGAAACTGGGCACCGACAAATTGCTGACCCGCACAGGCGATACCCGCCAGTACACGCTTTGGGAAACGCTCACCAACACCGCGCAAGCGCTGCCCGACCGCTTCTACGTCGTCATCGACGAGGCCCACCGGGGTATGCAGCGCACCGACCGGCAAGTGCAGGCCGCCCAGACTATCTTGCAGAAATTCCTTTTTGGCAGTGAAGAAGACGGGTTGTGTCGTATGCCACTCGTCATCGGAATGACAGCCACGCCCCAGCGCTTCGAGAGGCTGCTGTCTGGCACGCCCCACACCGTGCACAAAGTCCCCGTCCCTTCAGACGACGTGCGTGAATCTGGGCTGCTCAAAGAGCGCATCCTCATCCACTTCCCCGACGCCGGCGGGCAGTCGGAGATGACGCTGTTGGCCGAAGCCGCCCATCGCTGGCAGAAAATGAGCGAAAGCTGGACCGCTTACTGCCGGTCCGAAGCACTCGCGCCCGTCCGCCCCATTCTCGTCGTCCAGGTCGAAGACGGCACCGAAAGCACCCTGACACGCACGGACTTGCCTGTGGCGCTCGCCACCCTGGAAAACGCCCTGGGACGGCCATTGCAAGAAGGCGAAGTGGCCCACGCCTTCCACGGCAGAGGCGAGATCGAAGCTGGCGGCCACCGCGTGCGCTACATCGAAGCCTCCCGCATCGAAGAAGACCCCAAGGTCAACGTCGTCCTCTTCAAGATGAGCCTTTCGACCGGCTGGGACTGTCCTCGCGCCGAAGTGATGATGTCCTTCCGCCGCGCCCAAGACCACACCTACATCGCCCAGCTCCTGGGCCGGATGGTACGCACCCCGCTGGCCCGTCGCGTGGAGAAAGACGCCGCGCTGAACGACGTCCACCTCTACCTCCCCCACTACGACGAGGAAACCGTCAAGACCGTCATCAATGACCTGAAGAACGAAGAGGACGTACCGCCGTCCAAGATCGGCACTGAGAGAGAACTGGTGATCCTACAGCGGCGAAAAGGCACGGAGGCCATCTTCGAGGCAATGGACAACCTGGAGACCTACCGCGTCAACGCCGTGCGCAGCCAGAGCGGGCTGCGCCGTCTGATGGGCCTCGGTCGCGGGCTAACCCACGATCGCATCGACGAAACAGCACAAACAACCGCGACGCAAACAATCGTCACCTGGATGGGGGAAGAAGTGCAGCGTCTGCGAAATTCTGCCGAGTTCGCGGACCTCGCCAAACAAATCACCGGCGTCGAACTGAAAACAATCGCCTTAAAGGGCACCATCGTTGAAGAACCCCAGGCCGCTTACGCCATCGATGCGGCATTGGCGGATATTGACAGTCATTTTGCCCAGGCCGGTCGCCGGTTGGGGAACGGGCTGCATATGGCCTATTGGCGAGCCAATGCGGAACGAACCGCTGAAGATGTCAAAGTCGAAGTCATCATCCTCTCTCAGGATCGTGAGGCGATGCAAACGCTTGAACAATCCGCGAAAGATGAATTCGACCATCTCTACCAGCAACACAAACGCAAACTCGCCGCCCTCAGAGAACAGCGCCGTAATCATTACGACAGGCTGCGCCTGGCGACCGCAGATCCTGAGGCTATTCCGTGGCGGCTACCGGAAAGCATCGGCTTCCGGCGCAAACCCGATGATCCGCAGTTCGATAGACATCTCTATCTTGAGGAGGATGACACCTTCCATGCTGACCTTGGAACGTGGGAGAAGGGCGTGCTGCAAGAAGAACTCCTTGACACCAACGTCGTAACCTGGTTGCGCAACGTCGACCGCCAACCCTGGTCGCTCGAAATCCCTTACCTTGATGGTGGAGCCTATAAATCGATGTTCCCTGATCTCCTCATCGTGCGCAGAGATGCTGATGGCTTCCTGTTCGACATCCTGGAACCTCACGACCCCAGCTTGGCCGATAACGCGGCAAAAGCGAGAGGATTGGCCGCATTTGCCGAAAAACACTGGCACCAATTCGATCGTATACAATTGATCCGCAAGCGCACCGGTCCGGATGGCCAGGAACACTATTACCGCCTCGACGTCGGCAAAGATTCCGTTCGCCGCAACGTCCTCGCCATCAGCGACAATGCCGCCCTCGACCGGCTATTCGAGGAATTTGCTGCCGTCCGGCAGATGTGACCATTGAGGAGCAAAAAAGCCGTTAGTGATAGCGGCTTTACAAGACCGTTCGGGGATATAGGATCGCGCCACCCTCAGGTCGCCATCACACGGCGTGGAGCCGATTTTTGTCCCCGGAACATCGCCATTATGGCACGACTCACCAAATTAAATTCCCCCATCGATTGATGGGGGAGAGGGTTTTCTAGAACTCAACCTGAATACAATCACCCGAAGTCAAAACTGGAAATACGAAGATACCTTGACCAGAAATGGACGAAAATTACGGTACGGAACTGCCTTGGCGTAGTGTAACTGCCCAACGACGATACCAGGATGACGGTTCTGAGTTTCAGCAAACGCTACAATCTTCTCACGCGAGAAACGAGGCGCATTTTCAGCGACAAACCGTTTCAGCATCGTTGTATCAACCAGCCATGCCTGTGCTAACCGATTTGCCTCGATTTCATCGCTATCCACGGCTTCCTTTTCGAGATTATCGAGATATATACCAGTATGCCCAGATATAATGTGGGCCAACTCATGCATCAAGATGAACCAGAAGTTGTCAATCCGGTTATGGCGTAGCGTCAACGCCACGACCGGATGATCTCCCAACATAAAGGTCGCTCCATCCAGGTAGGTATTGGGCAAATGCGGAACGATCAAAAAATGCACCCCCAACCTCTTTAAGAAATCTGGGATCTTTTGCAAATCCTCAACGTTAGCAGCAAAAGCTAGCAGTTCTGGAAGTGCCTCTTCCAGTCGGCTACGGTCAAAGTCTTCGACCACTTGCATTTCGGCAAGCTGTTCCACCCGTTTGACCCAAGCGATCTGTGCCGCCAGTTCCGGCGTATAACTATCTGAATGGTGAAAGTTCACGGCTAAATGTGGCGTCTGTGTTGGATCTTCAATCCCTAGGAACTGGCACACGGCGGTTTCCAAATCATCCAAAGAATCCCCCGCCGCAATCCACCCCCGTCTAAGTAACTCGGTCACCGGAGCAAGACTGTACAAACGGCTTCTTCGTTCGATCTTTGAAGCGTTATGCGTCTTCCTGGCCTGGTAGATTTGGTAACTAGATTCAAGATTCAACCAGAAATCCGCAGAGGTACCGAAAGCAGCGGCCAATTGCAGCGCCGTCTCTGAGGTAATCTTCTTGCGAGCTTTGACAATCTGACTGATTGATTGCTCAGGCCGGTCCATAATGGTCGCTAAATCCTTTTGCGTCCACCCACGCGCTTCCAGTTCGCGGCGGATAATGCGCCCTGGCGATGGCGCTCTTGCTGGAATCAAATTCGTATTCATCATCTCACTCGCTTTCTAATGATAATCCTCAATATCAATGAGCAACAAGTAGCGTCCCTGTTTGTCAATTTCTCGCTCAACAATCAACCGAAACCCTCCATGAAGTACCAGAGAGTGCTGGTGACTGCGATTACCTTTCAACTTCTCGTAGTGCAGACTTCTAAACGCCCGCAAATCACGCTCATCTTTCGCCGCGCTTATGATCGCCATCACTTCAAAAAACGCATCCACCACTTTAGGGCTGTATTTGCGTGCACCGACTTCCTCTGTATAGAGTGCTGCCAGCTTTGTACTCTTGAATGCAAATCTCAAGGGATGCTCCCGAACAGAAGATGACGAAGTGTGTAATTCACTGATTCACCCCATCACTGAATTCCATACATATTTTAACACGTAATGTTAGAAAAAGCAATAGGAAAATGGGCGTAGCGAAATTCACTAGAAAGTGTAATGAAAATCGCCCGCTAGATATGTCTGGCGGGCGATTTTTTTGCTAAATTCACTCCCCCACCACAAACCGCTCCCCGTCGCTCCGTCCAAACACCTCCGGGAAGTACATCTGGTACGCCGTCGCCGGAATCACGTTGTACGTCCCCGGGACACTGGCGCGCATGATGTAGCTATACTCGTAGGTGCCGCGCGGCAGGTAGGTGGCGAAGAGGGCGACTTTCTCGTCGCGGATCTCCGTATGGGAGAACCACCACCAGCCCCAGCCGTACCGGCGATACCAGCTATCTTCTTCCTCCAGCGTGAGGTTGCGGATGCCGGGTCGCTCGCCGACGACGCTCGTGGTGTTGAGGTTGGCGTCCACCGCCTCGCAGCCCGCGGGCAACGGGTCTTCGACGACGACGTAGTACAGGTCGGTGGGCGCGATGACGGTGAGTTTCACGCGGATCACGTCGCCGACGTTAGCGCCATCCACGTAAACTTCCGGATCGTCTATTGGACTGTACTGCCGCGCGATGATGATCCCGCGATCCAGCGCCTTGACCTCATCGACGGGCAGGAAGTAGCGCAGATGCGCGGTGTAGTAGAGCTGGCCTTCGCCCGTTTGCCCGCCCGATGCGGGAGTCCCGCCTGGGCGGGCGCGCTCGATGAGCAAGCGGTTACCTTCATCCACCAAAAGCTGTGCAATGGCGACGGTCAGGCTCTGGCTTTCGTCGATGTTCTCCGCGTTGAAGTCGCTTTCCAGCAGCACCTCGCCGTTCAAGGTGACCGTGTAGCTGAAGTCGCCCTGCAACTCGCCGGTGGCGCGCATGTAGGCGATCAGGCCCATAAGCGACCACGCCGTGGACTGCGTCGTGCCCCAGTGCCCCTCTGTGCGAACCGTCATCAGCCAGCGGACGACGTTGGGCAATAAGTCGCTTTCGGGATTATGGCGGGCCAGCGCCCAGAGGACCGTGGCGGTGGTGCGAATGTCGGTGTTCATATTCCAGTAGTCGGGTGCTGCCTCTTCCCAGTGCGTACCCGTGGCGCTGTAGATGGCGGCCCCGTTGAGGTCGGAGAGCAGCGTGTCGACGCGGCTCTTCTCCTCCGGATCGAGCAGCCGGAAAGCAACGGCCAGCGTCGCGCGCCCGTAATGATCGAGCAGATGCCGGTTCTCGAACAGTTGCACGGCGCGGCCCAACTCACCGCCCTTTTCAGCGCCCTGCACCAGGTTGACGTACTCGCCCAAAACGTAGAGCTGGTACGCCAGACGGTTGGCTTGCCAGTGCGTCGTCTTATCGCTCACGGAGACGAGGCTGGTGCGCAGGAAGCCCGCCCCCTTGTGGAGCACATCAGTCTCTACGGTGAACCCGGCGCGGTGTGCTTCCAATAGCCCCTGGAGCACGTAAGCGGTGAGATAGAGATTGCTGTCGTCGGAGAGCCACCAGCCCCACCCGCCGTCGTACTTCTGCTGCGCGTAGAGGCGTTGCAGCGCCACGCCGACTTGCTCGGTGAGTTGTGCTTTGAGTTCGGGCTTCGCGAGGTTCATCTCCTGCAACGCCTGGTAGGTGAGCACGTTGGGCAGGAAACGGCTGACGGTCTGCTCCACGCACTCGTAAGGATAGTGCTCGAGGTAATCGAGTGCGTCCGCCGTCGCCGCCGTGAGTGAGCCATCCAGTTGCACGGTCAGCTCGCCCTGTGTGGGATCGAAGTCACGCGGCAGTTGGACGATCTCCTGGCGCAGCTCCGGTCCGGCGAGCCGCCCGGCTGTGCCCACGATCTCCGGCGTCGCATAGCGGTAGACGGGCAAGGTGTCCTCACGCCCGTCGTAGTAACCGTCGCCGTAAGCTTCCATACGCACGACGACCTGCTCCTCAGGCAGCACCGTGACCGGCCACACGACCTTGACCTTGTCGCCTGCCGAGATGTTCACGGTCTGCTGTGTCAGGCCTGCCACTTCCAGCCCCTCGACGGTCAGCGTCACGTCGGCAGAGACCGCCGCGCCGGTGTTGTTGTGGACAATGGTCGCAATTTCCGCCCGGTCGCCCACGACGAAGAAGCGCGGCAGCACAGGGCGCACGAGCAGATCGAGCGTGCTGAGCACGTCCACGTCGCTGCGGCCCACGAGCGTCTCGGCGGTGATGCCCCGCGCCTGCATCCGCCACGTCGTCAGGTTGTCGGGCAGCTTCACCTCCACCCGCGCGCGCCCGTCCGTGCCGGTGCGCACGACCGGGTCCCAGAACGCGGTATCGGCGAATTCGGTACGGATGAAGCCTTCGCCGTCGCCGCCCCCGCCGCCTTTGGCCTCCGGCGCGAGTTCGCGGTTGTAGGCCTCCATAGCCACCGCCAGCGCCGCCGACGTGCGCACGCCCAATCCGCGCTGGCTCCAGAAGCGTTCCAGCAGCGTCGGGCCACCGCCGTCTGCGGCGGCTTCGTCGGCGAGCGCCAGCACGGCCAGATCGGCCATCCGCAGCGAAAGTTCCGCCTCCACCGGCTGCCCGGCGTGATCCGTCACCAGCACGTCGTAAACCGCCGTCTCGCGGGGCCGGTAGTACTCGCCGCCGTCGATGGTGCGGTCGGGCGTGAGCGTGATCGTCAGCTCCTTCTCCTCGGTGGAAACCGGCAGCAGCACCGTCCCCATTTTGAACGTCGCCAGCGCATCCGGCGACTGCGCGGATCCCTCCACGATGACGACGGAGACGAAGATGTTGGGGATGTGTTCCTCGGTGATGGGCACGCGCAGGACTTCGCTGTTGCTGTACAGCTCGATGACGGCGGTTTCGAGGATGTGCCCGCGCTCGATGGTCACCAGGGCGTTCACCGTGCCGCTGTACGGCGAGGGGATGAGGATTTCGGCCACGTCGCCCACCGCGTAGCTGTCCTTGTCGGTGATGAGGTCGATACGGTTGTTGCTCTCCTGCCGCCAGTAGGCGCGGCCGCCGCCCCACACCCAGACGTAGGTGCTGCTGCGGATGACATTGCCGCGCGTGTCCTCGCCGGTCGCGCGGATTTTGTAACTGCCCGACGAGGGCGGCGTGAAGGTCGCCGTCGCCTTGCCATCGGCCTGCGTGGTCACGGTCGTTGTGTAGATGGGAATATCTTCCACGGCCCACGTCCAGTAGAAGTTGCCGTTTTCAGCCTGCTGGCGGACGTTGTACCAGCGATGTTCCATGAACACGACTTCCAGCTCCCCGGCGGCAACCGGCGCGCTATCCCAATCCACGGTGAGGACGTCGATGTCTTTGTCCTCCCCCGCCTTGGCGATGCGTCCTTGCGGGGCCAGGCCAATGTAGAACTCGCCCTTGTGGACGATCGTCGTCGTGCGGTTGCTTACGTATTGATCGTTGACGTCCGTCACGTTCGTCTCGATGGTGAACCGGCGGCTGGTGAGTTCCTCGGCAATATCCGCAGGGATGTCGATCACGACGCGGCCCTGTTCGTCGGTGACGGTCTCGCCGCTGGCGATAAGCCGCCCGTAACTGCCGTACCCGCCCCGCTCGCGCTCCCAATCGTAGTCGGTCCAACTGTAGGTGGGACATTTTTCGCCGCGCGGGCATTGATAACTGAAGCCGTACTCGGCGCTGAGGACGTTCCAGTTCACGCGCGCGTTAGCGACCGCCCCGCCGAAGTAGTAGCTGGCCTCAACGGCGGCGTGAATGGTTTCGCCATTGAGATAGGCGTCCCGGTCGGTCGTCACTACTACCTGGAACTCCGGCTTGCGGTACTCGGCCAGCATAAAGCTCGCGCTGGCGTAAAAATCGCGATCCGGATCTTGCATCTGGACGTAGTACGTTCCCAACGGCGCTTCTGCGTCCAGCGGCAGTTCGCCAAAGAGTGTGCCCATATCGCTCAACGTCAATTGCTCGTTGTAGAGTTCTTTCCCCTCCGGATCATCGACCCGCACGGTCAATTCACGGAGATCCGGCGGGATCGTGTAGTTGGCGTCATCGTCGGCGCGGACGATGCCTTTGAAGTAAACGGTCTGGCCCGGGCGGTAGATGGGCCGGTCGGTGTACAGGTAGCCCGCGTAACGACCGGAGCCGTAATCGGTGCTCACGTCGAAGTCCCAGGGGCGGATACCGCTGTCCCAATCGTTGAAGGCCACGGCGAACTTCGCGTCGCCGGGCTGGCCGGAAAAGGCAAAGTAACTGTTCCACAATTCCGTTTCATCCCGCGCGGGACTCATGTAAACACCATCGCTATCTGTCTGTCCCGCGCCGTGCCAACCGAGTTCCGGGCCGTTGAAGCGGATGGGCAGGTTGGGAACCGGCGCGCCCGTCGCCAAATCGGTGGCCCACACCAGCGCCTCGGTGAGCGTCTGCTTGAGGGTGAGATTGAGGCGCGAGCGGATGAAAACGTGCTGCGCGGGCCGCGCGTCGTTGTCGTAGCGCAGCACCTCCGGCGCACTCATCCTGAGAAGATAGATTCCCGGCGGGAGCTGCTCTGCGTTCGCGTCGACCATATCCACGCGGACCAAACCGCTCGTGTTACGGGGCGAGTCCACCGGCATGGCCCAACTGCGCACCAGGTCGGCGGCGCGGGGCACAAAGTCGTTGCGGTAGTTGTAGTCCTGGTGGTCGTAAAAGCGGATGAAGTCTTCCACGCTGAGGCGATAAAGCTGCGCGTCCAGCCGGGAGACGTTGCGATGCCCCACGTAGATGGCCGTATCCGTGTAGGCGTTGAAGGTGCTCAGGCTGGCGACGGTGTTGAGCGTGACGTAGGGCGACAGGTCGCCAGTTGTGAAGCGCAGCCGCAGCGGAGCGCCCAAGGGCGCTCCGTATTTGTCGGGCGCTTCGCCGTCCAGCGTAAGGTTGTACGTCGTCGCCGGATCGAGCTTCAAGGAAAGGCGCACCTGCGTGTCAGAATCCCGCCAGTATGTATACACCTGCGTAGGCTCCGGGATGATGCGCACGTAGTCCATAAAGCCTTCGCGCTGCATCGGGCTGGCAAAATCGATGATGATGTCACTGTAGGGACTGACGTTCGTTTCGCCGTACACGGGGGAGGTCGAAATCACGCCGGGGTCTCTGACGGTGTAGAAACGCCACGCATATCGCTGTGGTAAAGTCACCTCGCTGTTGCGAGCGCGCGCCGTGTTGGCAAGGACTGCGTAAGGCTCAACATTACGCGGCAGTGCGCCGGCGGGGACGAAGACCATCGTCTCTTCGGCGACGGCAGTTTCGCCGCCGGCCCAGCGGAACGTCCCCGCGACCTGCTGCCTGTTGATGTTCAACGTGAACGCGGCTTCGACTGAGGCGTGATCCATCGGCTGGTTGAAGGTGACGCTGATGACCGCAGTGGGGGCGACGTGTTCGTCATTCGTGCCCGGCGTTCGCTTGAGGGCCAGCGGGCGCTGCGTGGTGAACGTCCACGTGTAGTCTTCCGCAAGGGGCGCGCCGAACGTATCGCTCAGGCCCGCCACACGCGCCGTGTACTGCGTCGCCGGGAGGAAACCGCCTTCAGGATGAAAGCGGTAGATCGAGGTGTTGAGCCACTCGCCCGTCCCCTGCACCGGCGGCGTGAAGGTCAACGGATTGGGCAGACTCGCCTGGTCGTCGATGGCAGTCAGCGGCACGACCGGGCGATTGAAAACGACGGTGACGCTCGTATCCGGCGCGACGTTCTCGCTGTCCGGCGCGGGCTGCACCTCGCTGACCACCAGATGCCCCACCGTCTGGAACTGGAACGCGACAGGATCGGCCAGCATTGTCCCCTCGGCGTTGCGCGCGTTCGCATCCAGGGTGACGCGATAGCTCGCGCCGCGCGCCAGCGGCTCCGCCGGGGTGAAGACGAGCGTGCGGCTGTCGGCCCACTCCAGCGCGCCATCGACGGAAGGCGCGATAGCGAAAGCTTCTGCCACGCTCTCAGCGTCCATCGGCTGGTCGAAGACGAGTTCGATAGGCGCGTCGAGCGCCTGCGCTTCGTTGGTCTCCGGCGCGCGGAAGAGCAGTCGCGGGGGCGGATAAGGGAGCGCGGGCGTGAGTGACGCCTCCGGTTCCCGTGTGTCCGTCGGTGCGGGCGTGAGGGGAACCGGCTCTTCAGT
>JBNGDO010000161.1:0-3433 GCA_049975385.1 Anaerolineae bacterium
CGCGGCGAAGCACCACGCGACCGTGTCGCGCTCGCTGAGGCGCTGAGCCGTTATTCGCAGATGATTATGGACCTGGGCGACGAAATCGCCGAATCGGACGCCAATCCTGTGCTGGTTTATGCAGAAAAGCAGGGATTGAAAGTTGTAGATGCGCGCATTATTTTGAACACACCATGACCCAAACCAGAAGGCATTTGGTGTGCGCAGGCCGTGTTCGATAGACACGGCCTGCTTTATTGTGAGGTACTTTGTCACTTGTTTAATCTTTCTCCCCACATACAATAGAAAAAAAGTGGGAGCCTAACCCGGATAAACTGGAGCTAAGAGGGCCTACGACACCTGTTTTCTTGCTTGTTGTGCAAGATTTCGGAGGTTAGGCCCGAATGGTGGAAATGTGGTAGAGAATAGCGTTGGTAGTCACCCTACCCAATATGACGAAGAGCCATCATTTTCCGAGCGCCTGGCACTGCTCACGGCTGTATCTAATGATCTCTCGAAGGCCAAAACGCTCGACGAACTCTGCCGTCGTGCCGTAGAAGCCGGGCGCCAACAACTGGGCTTTGACCGTGTTGCACTGTTTTTCGTCACCGAGGATCATAGCACGATGGTCGGGACGTATGGCACCGACAACGAGGGCCATACAACGGACGAGCGGGCGGCGCGCCACGCCATCGTTGCCTCCTCCGGCTTGCATGCGGTTGTTTCCGGTGAGATGCCGTTCAAGCTCTATAAAGAGTCTCCTGTATATCGGGGAAATGGCAAACAAGTAGGGGTAGGCGACCGGATCGCGGTGGGGCTGTGGGATGGCGAAACGGTGATCGGCTTCTTGAGCATGGACAATTTCATCCACCAGCGCCCGTTTAACGACCATGATTGTGAAATTGCACGCCTGTACGCCGCCACGGTGGGTCATCTCTGTACACTCAAACGCGCACAAGATGAGTTAGCGCAGTTCGCCACAACGCTGGAGCAGCGCGTCGCTGAACTCACCGAGGAACGATTCAGGGATATCTTCGAGAACTCTCCTATTGGCATTTACCAAACCACTCCGGATGGCTGTTTCTTGACGGCCAATCCTGCGTTCATCCGCATGCTGGGTTATTCGTCCTTTGAAGAATTAACACAGCTCAACCTGAACAGCGATGCCTATTTCCCCGACTACCCCCGCGCAGCCTTCAGACAACGAGTAGAAAACGAGGGCCGCATCATCGGGCTTGAGGCTACATGGACGAGAAAGGATGGTTCGAGCCTGATCGTTCGCGAGAGCGCGCGCACTGTGTGTGATACCGAGGGAAAAGTCCTGTATTACGAGGGGACGGCGGAGGACATCACTGCCTGGGTGCAGGGCGAAAAAGAGCGCGAGCGCCTGCTGGAGGAAGTGCAGAAGCAGGTACAACAGATCCAACGCATCATCGACACGGTGCCGGATGGCGTACTTGTGTTGGATGCCCAAAACCGGGTGCGCCTCATCAACCCGGCAGGACAGGAAGACTTGCAGGCTTTGACCGGCATTCAAGAGGGCGACGTTTTAGAATCTTTGGGCGGACACCCACTCGACGAATTCTTGACCTGGTCTGAGGACCGCCCGTGGCGAGAAATCGAAGCGCAAGGGCAAACCCTGGAAGTGATCGCGCGTCCTATTCAGGCGAACTCCGATGCGCCACACTGGCTGCTCGTCGTCCGCGACGTCACCCAGCAGCGCAAGATCGAAGCCCACGTTCAGCGTCAACAGCAGTTGGCGATGGTGGGGCAGTTGGCCGCCGGCATCGCCCACGATTTCAACAACATCCTGGCCGTGATGCTGCTCTACAGCCAGATGGCGCTGCGCTCATCAGAGTTGCCCAGCAATCTCCGGGACCGGCTAACGATCGTGTATCAGCAAGGCCAGCGTGCTGCTGAGTTGATCAACCAGATTTTGGATTTCAGCCGCAGCACGCCGCTTGATCTGCGCCCGTTGGATTTGGTGCCGCTGCTGAAAGAACAGGGGACGTTGTGGGCACGCACGCTACCGGAGAGCATCCACATCGATCTGCAAGAGGATACTGACGATTACGTCGTCAACGCCGATCCCACGCGCATCCGGCAGATGCTGATGAACCTGGTGGTCAACGCGCGCGACGCCATGCCGGAAGGCGGCACGCTGACCGTCTGCCTAGATCGCATCCACCTGCGTACCGGCGAAGCTCTGCCGCTGCCGGAACTCTTCCCCGGAGACTGGGTTCGCATCAAGGTGTCCGACACGGGAACCGGCATCCCCGACGACGTCCTGCCGCACATCTATGAACCGTTTTATACAACCAAAGCGCCGGACCAGGGCACTGGTCTGGGGTTGGCCCAAGTCTTCGGTATCGTAGCGCTGCATCAAGGGACAATCGACGTGCAGACGCAGATTGGGAAAGGAACTACATTTTCATTTACCTGTCCGCGTTGACGTTGACCGGCCATACGGATGCCCGTCGCGAGACAAGTGAGATACGCCTAGGGCACCAGGAAACCTTGCTCGTCATCGAAGACAATCCCGAAGTCCGCGCCACAGTGGTGGAGAGCTTGACGCAGTTGAACTATCGCGTCTTGGAAGCCCGCCAGGGCAAAGATGCCCTGGGGCTGTACGAGCGCCATCGAGACAACATCGCGCTGGTGGTGAGTGACTGGATCATGCCGGAGATGGGTGGGCGCGATTTGGTGCAAGCTCTGCGCGAGCGCGGGCTGGACAAGCCTATCTTGATCCTGTCGGGACATCCACCCGACCCGCAGGCGGGCGATCTGAATGAGGCCGGGATCGTCTGGCTGCAAAAACCGCTGACGCTGGAACGTCTGGCCCGCGGCGTGGTTGAGGCTTTGGGACACTAACATCAAACAAAGGAGAACGTCATGCTCATTCAGCAATTCTTTACCCCTAAAATTGCCCATAGTTCGTACATCCTCGTGGGAAGCCAAAGCTGTGCCGTTGTAGACCCACAACGCGATGTGGATATCTACCTCGACGCCACCCGCGCCCTGGGCGTGACGATCACGCACGTCCTGCATACTCACCTCCACGCCGATTTCATCTCCGGGCACATGGACCTGGCCCATGCGACCGGCGCGACGATCTACGCGCCGCGCGCAGGAAACTGCGCCTTCGCGCACGTTCCGGTGACCGAGGGCGATACGATCACGCTGGAGGATATGGAACTGCGCGTCCTGGAAACGCCCGGTCACACACCGGAACACATCGCCTACGTCGTCACCGACCTATCGCGCGGCGCGGATCCCATCGGCGTCTTCGTGGGCGATACGCTCTTCGTCGGCGACGTGGGACGCCCTGATATCTGTTCCCGGACATCGCCGATAGGCTGGCAGGGCAACTCTATCACAGCCTGCATGACAAGCTGCTCGAGCTCCCCGACTTCTGCGAGGTCTACCCCGCGCACGGGGCCGGTTCGCTGTGCGG
>JBNGDO010000161.1:3533-6475 GCA_049975385.1 Anaerolineae bacterium
AGCTCCCCGACTTCTGCGAGGTCTACCCCGCGCACGGGGCCGGTTCGCTGTGCGGGCGCGCCATCGGTGCCAAGCGACTCTCGACCATCGGCTACGAGCGGCGCTACAATCCCACGTTGCAGATTGCGGACAAAGGCGAGTTCATCCACTCCCTCACCTCCGATATGCCGCCCGCGCCCGATCATTTCAGCCGGTGCAGCGACGACAACCGGCGCGGCCCGGCGCGCATCGCCGAGCTGCCCGCGCCGCAACCGCTCGCGCCCGCGCAGTTCGCCGCGCGGAGGGCGCAGCCGGACGTCGTCGTGGTGGATGCCCGCACCTACGCGGGGTTCGCCGGGATGCACGTTCCGGGGGCCTGGAGCCTCGACCTCAACGGCAACTTCCCCATCTTCGCGGGGTGGGTCTTGCCCACCGATCAAGACCTCTTGCTGGTCGCCGACAGCGAAGCCGACGTCAAGCAAGCCACCGTCTGGGCACGGCGGGTGGGGCTGGACCGTATCGCCGGCTATTTGAAAGGCGGTATGCCTGCCTGGGTGACGGCGGGATACGCCACGGGCGCGGTCTCTCTCCTTTCCGGCAAGGAAGCGCGCGCCAGAATCACCGCTGATCCCGACGGTTCACATATGCTCACCGCAGGCCTCGTCGTGGTGGACGTGCGCGCGCCGGGCGAATTCGCTGCCGGGCACATCGCAGGCCCGGTCAACATCCCCGCGCCCGACCTGCGCACGCGCTATACGGAGCTGGACCCCGCCAAACCGACAGTCGTGCTCTGTAGCGCCGGTCCACGCGGCAGTATGGCAGCGAGCATCCTCAAACAGCGCGGGTTCGTCGAGGTCTACAACGTCGCGGGCGGCACGGCGGGTTATAACGCCGCCGGTTAGCTTGCGTAGCCTTGCGAAGGTGTGCCAACTGTGTTCGCCTACACCTTCGCAAGGTTGAAAGTGTGCGTGTGACGGCTTGATTTGTCGAATGTGAGTTTTGCCACTTGCCCGCGCCCCCCCTCCCTGACTACCATGATGTGAAAGTTGTTCATTTCAGCAACCTTGCTAAAAAAGAGGAGGATTTCCATGACTGAGCACAAACCGGTCCCTGCGGACATTGAGATTGCCCAGGCCGCCGCGATTTGTCCGATCCACGAGATCGCCGCGGCGCTCGATTTGATGGAAGACGATCTGGAACTATACGGCAAGTACAAGGCCAAAGTTCACCTGGACGTGCGCGAGAAATTTGCGGCGCGGCCCAACGCGAAGTACATCGACGTGACCGCCATCACCCCCACACCGCTCGGCGAGGGGAAAACGACCACCACCGTCGGCCTGACGCAGGCGCTCGGCGCGCTCGGTTACAACAGCATCGCCGCCATCCGACAGCCGTCGATGGGCCCAACCTTCGGGATCAAAGGCGGGGCGGCCGGCGGGGGCTACAGCCAGATCATCCCAATGGAAGACTTCAACCTGCACCTCACCGGCGACATCCACGCCGTGAGTATGGCGCACAATCTCTGCGCTGCCGCCATCGACGCGCGCATCTACCACGAAAGCCGCTGGAGCGACCGCTACTTCGAGAAAATCGGGCTGACCCGGCTCAACATCGATCCCTACTCTATCACCTGGAACCGCGTGGTGGATATGAACGACCGCGCACTGCGCAACATCCTCATTGGCCTGGGCAACATCGGAGACGGCCCGATGCGCCAGTCAGGCTTCGACATCACCGTGGCCAGCGAGTTGATGGCAATCCTCGCGCTCACCACCAGTCTGGAGGATATGCGCGAGCGCATCGGCCGCATCGTTATCGGGACCGATAGAAAGAAGCGCCCCATCACCGCCGAAGACCTGGGCGCGGCAGGCGCGATGACCGTCCTGATGAAGGATGCGATCATGCCCAACCTGCTGCAAACGCTCGAAGGGCAGCCCGCCTTCGTCCACGCCGGGCCGTTCGCCAACATCGCACACGGCAACTCGTCCGTTATCGCTGACCAAATCGGTGTGAAACTGGGCGATTTCCTCGTCACCGAATCGGGCTTCGGGGCCGACATCGGTATGGAGAAGTTCTTCGACATCAAGTGCCGCGCTTCGGGCCTGATCCCCGACGCGGTCGTCATGGTGGCGACGGTACGCGCGCTCAAAATGCACGGCGGCGGGCCACGGGTCGTCGCCGGGCGAGCGCTGGACAAGGCGTACACCGAGGAGAACCTGGAACTGGTGCGGCGCGGCGTCGCCAACCTGGAAGCGCACATCAAGATCGCGCGCAAGTTCGGCATCCCCGTCGTCGTCGCCATCAACGCCTTCCACACCGACACCGAGGCCGAGTGGGGGATCGTGCGCGAGGCGGCGCTGCGCGCGGGCGCATTCGACGCCGTCGTCACCCACCACTGGGCCGAGGGCGGACAGGGTGCGTTGAGACTCGCCGAGGCGGTGGTCAAGGCGGCGGCCGAACCATCCGATTTCCACTTCCTCTACGAAGCCGGGCAACCCATCAAGGAGAAGATCGAGATTCTGGCGCGCGAGGTCTACGGAGCGGACGGCGTCGATTACAGCCCGGAGGCCGAGGACAAGATCAAGCTCTACACCGATCTAGGCTACGATCAAACGCCGATCTGTATGGCGAAGACGCACCTGTCGCTCAGCCACGATCCGGCGTTGAAAGGCGTGCCCACGGGCTTTACCTTCCCCATCCGCGACATCCGTGCGAGCATGGGGGCCGGCTTCCTCTATCCCCTGGCGGGAGAGATGCGCACCATGCCCGGCCTGCCCAGCAAGCCCTCCTTTATGGACGTCGATCTCGTTGACGGCAAGATCGTCGGTTTATCGTAAAGGGTAACTGGTAATCGGTAATTAGGAAGAAGTAATCAGTAACATATTTTTGACAAGTGCCGATTGCCCAATTACCGATTACCAATCACCGATTACCCATTTCTACAAGGAGCATACTATGACAGC
>JBNGDO010000161.1:6485-10945 GCA_049975385.1 Anaerolineae bacterium
TCCTGCTTCCTGTACACAAGGAGCGTAACAGATGACAGCACAACTCATTGACGGTAACGCAATCGCCAAAGCGATTCACGATGAATTGACCCTCGAGGTGACGGCGCTGAAGGAGCGGGGCGTGACGCCGGGCCTGGCGACGGTGCTCGTGGGCGACAATCCCGCGTCACAAAGCTACGTGCGTATGAAGCAGAAGCGCTGTAAGGAATTGGGCATTCACTCGGTGGGATACGATCTCTCCGGCGAAGCCACGCAGGAAGAGGTCGAAGGCCTCGTGCAGAAGCTCAATACCGATCAGGCCATCAACGGCATCCTCGTGCAATTGCCTTTACCCGATCACCTGGATGAAGAAGCTATCCTCAGCGTCATCAGCCTTGAGAAAGATGTGGACGGTTTCCACCCCATCAACATCGGGCGGTTGGCGATGAAAGGTCGCGAGCCGTTGTTTGCCCCCTGCACCCCTGCTGGCATCATCGAGATGCTCGACCGCATGGAGTTGCCCATTGAGGGCAAAGAGGCGGTGGTCTTGGGCCGCAGCAACATCGTCGGCTTGCCGGTGTCGATGCTGCTGCTCAAGCGCAACGCCACCGTCACCATCTGCCACTCGCGCAGCCGCGACCTGCCTGCCATCACCCGCCGCGCCGACATTCTGATCGCTGCGGTGGGCCGCGCGGAGATGGTGAAGGCGGACTGGGTGAAGCCCGGCGCGGTCGTCATCGACGTGGGCATCAACCGCGTGGACGACGCCACGCGCAAGCGCGGCTACCGCCTCGTCGGCGACGTGGACTTCGAGTCCGTCAAAGAGGTCGCCGGATGGCTCACCCCCGTCCCCGGCGGCGTCGGCCCGATGACCATTGCGATGCTGCTTAAGAATACGGTCACCGGCGCGAAACGCACATTAGAGGATTGATGAGGTAGTAACGACTGAAGTCGTCACCACGGTGTGTGCCGCCAAGTATGCTATAATAGCGTAAATTTATACAGACCTGACAGGTGTCATGCGAACATAATTCGCACAACCTGTCAGGTCTGTATAATACCCAGCCGAGGAGGACATCATGACCGAAGAACACGCGAAACCCGTTGTAGCGATCGTCGGTGCAGGACCGGCCGGCCTGTTTGGGGCCAGAAGCCTGGTCGAACAAGGCGCGCGCGTCGTGCTGCTCAACCGCGACATCAAGCCCGGCGGCCTGGCCGAGTACGGCATCTACTACGACAAATACAGCATCAAAGAAGGACTACGCAAGCAGTTCCGCAAGATTCTGGCCTCGCCCGACATCACCTACTACGGTAACGTCCGCGTGGCCGAAGACGGTGACGTGACGCTGGCGGAGCTGCGGCAGATGGGGTTCGCCGCCATCATCGTGGCAGTGGGCGCGCAGGGGACCAAGTGGCTCGGCCTGCCCGGTGAGGACTTACGGGGCGTCTATCACTCCAAGCCGCTGATGTACCACTACAACGATCTGCCGCCGTACAGCGAAAAAGAATTCGCCATCGGCAAGCGTGTAGCGGTGATCGGCGTAGGCAATACGATGGCCGACATCGCCCACTGGCTCACCCGCGACGTGCAGGTGGATGAGATCATCGGCGTGGCGCGGCGCGGCCCTGCGGAGGTCAAATTCACCCGGCATGAGCTAACGTACATCGTGGCGAATTTCGACCTGGAGGCGTTGGATACGGAAATCGCGCGCGTGGCCGACCGGATGCGCGCGGTAGGGCAAGATCCGGACGAAGCGAAAGACTTCCTCCTCTCGGCACTCTCGCGCAAAGCTCTAGAGCCGGTCTCCGAGACGCGCATCCGTTTCCGCTTCCTCTCATCGCCGAAACGCATCCTGAGCGACGGCGAGGGAGGTGTGGCCGGGCTGGAAGTCGATGACACCGAGTTGGTCCTGAAAGACGACGGTGATACCCGCGCCCGCCGCCTCGATACGCAGCACGTACTGGACGTGGACACCGTCATCTTCTGCATCGGCGACAGGGTGAGTTCCCGGTTCGGCCTGCCGGTGCAGTGGAACGAGTTCGTCAAGAGCGAAACGCCGCGCTATCCGGTGAACGGTGACAGCTACGAGGTCTACGATCCGGAGGCTGGCGCGCCAATCGAGGGCATCTTCGTCGCCGGGTGGGCGCGCAAGGCCAGCAAAGGCCAGGTGGGGCTGGCGCGCAAGGACGCCTACAACTGCGTGGAAGCGGTGATGCACTACATCAGCGACTCGCCGGATTTCGATACGGACGCTGCGGAGAAGCTCGACGCGCGATTGGCACAGATCAACAAGGCGTTGGTACGCAAAGACGACTGGCATCGCCTCGAAGCCATCGAGCAGCAAAGGGCTGCTGAACTTGGCGTACCGTTGTTTAAATTCAAGAACAATGCGGAGATGCTGGCAGCGATAGAATTGGCGTAAAGGCACTGAATAGTGTTGGCGGAAGCGATAATCTGTTTAACCTGGAAAATCAAGTTGTTTATTTACATTTCGAGGTTAAAATGTAAATAAACAGCAATACACTTTCATAAGTGTAAATAAGGAGCTTGATGGATTTACAGGCGTTTCGCGATTCTGAGACCGGGAAAGTGCTTCGTGTCCCGGGTCAGGATTACTGGGCTTATTATCCTGCACCGCTTCCCCCTCGGCTTGCGTGGACATCGGATCTGGTCCTTGCCTTGTCCAGCGCCGATAGTGCGCTTGGCGAGTTGAAAGGTTTGGGCCACAAGCTTGCGAATCCACATCTGCTTATCGCTCCATTTATCCGCCGCGAGGCTGTCCTCTCTTCCAGAATCGAAGGGACGCAAGCCTCGCTTACCGATCTTTATGCCTACGAGGCTGCCCAACTGCCACTGTTCGACCGTCCGGCGGATGTCAAAGAAGTTTACAACTACGTCGGAGCGCTGGAGTACGGGCTTGCGCGGCTGCAAACGTTTCCCCTAAGCCTGCGACTCATCCGCGAGTTGCACGCGCACTTGATGGAAGGCGTACGGGGCGAATATCAAACGCCAGGGGAATTTCGCCGTAGCCAGAACTGGATTGGGCCACCGGGCTATTTGCTCAACGATGCCACTTTTGTCCCGCCGCCGCCGGACGCAATGCACGCCGCACTGAACGACCTGGAGACTTACCTTCACGCACCACCAGTCCTCCCTCCCCTGGTACGCCTCGGTCTCATTCACTACCAGTTTGAGACCATACATCCTTTTCTCGATGGAAACGGGCGCGTGGGCCGTTTGCTTATCGTGCTGCTGCTCTGCGCCTGGGGATTGCTGCCGCGTCCTCTGCTTTACTTGAGTGCTTACTTCCAGCGTCACCGCGAAGCTTACTACGAGCACCTATTGGCCGTCAGCCAGCGCGGGGCGTGGGATGCATGGCTGCGCTTCTTTTTGCGTGGCATCTGCGAGCAATCCCAGGATGCTATTGCCCGCAGCCGTCGCTTGCTCGATCTGCGTGAGCGCTACCGCGAGCAGTTCCAGAACCAGCGTGCAGCCGCACGCTTGCTTCAGGTCATCGATTATCTATTCGCACGTCCCATCATTACGGTCAATAGCTTAGCCCAAGCCGAGGAGGATATCGACTACCAATCGGCCTACCGGTACGTCAATACGCTGGAAGGCGCCGGTATCCTGCGCGAGATCACAGGCCAGGCGCGCAACCGGGTCTATCAGGCAGACGCCATCCTGGAAGCCATTGCGGCCCCATTGCCCAACCAGGGCGGAGAAACGGCATGACACATCTGCCCTTTTTCTCTTGCCTCTTTTTCCTTTGAACCTATAATCCTTGAAAACCAACAAAAAGCGCCCTCACTCGCAACGAGGGTGCTCTTAATCTGATCAGGTGCGCGACCACCTAACCTGCATCACGAGAATGAAGCCCGCGCCGCTTGATCGAACACCGCTGTGGCGCATGTGCCACACACACCAAGGAGCACTCGTTGGCAGCTATTGATGACCTCATCACCCAAATCGAAGACGGCGCCCTCCGCGACCGGCTTCGCGAGGAAGTCGACCGTCTCACCAAAGAGAAGAAATTCGGCCTCGTCTTCGAAGAACACCTGCCCGAACTCACCCCCATCTTCGCCGCGCCCATACGACCGGGCAGCCGCGTCGCCCGGCGCGATGCGCCCCTTACCGATGTCTGGCGCGTCCTCACCGTCGAGGGTGACCGGGCGCTGTGCCTCAACCACACTACCGGCGACCAGCGCTGGATGCCCACCGCCGACCTCGTCGTCGTCCGGCGCTTCGGCGAACCCATCTTCCCCGCCCTCACCCCCATCGACCGCGTGCAGCACGGCCCCGATGACGCGCCCTGGCACACCCTCATCGAAGCCGATAACTACCACGCCTTGCAATTGCTCGAATACCTCTACGCCGGGCAGGTCGACTGCATCTACATCGACCCACCCTACAACACCGGCGCGCGCGATTGGAAATACAACAACAACTACGTCGATGCCAACGACCGCTGGCGGCACAG
>JBNGDO010000162.1:0-10895 GCA_049975385.1 Anaerolineae bacterium
GCTGTGTGTCTCGTGTCAAGTCATACCTTTACGAAATTTCGATCTACTGAGTCTGCGTTGCATCGCCGGTGTAACATCGACCTGGATATCTTCCCAGTTCTCTGGCCACGGATGCATCCATTTAAAAGTATCCTGAGCACTCGTTATGTACACTTTTTGCAGGATTTCAACAGCAGTCCCAGGGCTGGTGATTACAAACCCTCGAATTGTAAAGTTTTCGTCAATGGAAAGTGGTGTAGCGGGTACACGCCTATAAAACCGGAAACCCTGTGCCATAACGCTCGAGGAAAACACCATTTCAAAGGTAAGCTCGCCACCCAGGACGTGAATGTCAGCATCGTGAATGGCACGGTATATCTCCGGTTTCCCCAAACACTCTGTCACAATACGTGCCGGAATTCCACCGCGGTCTACTGTCCCTATCCTGATCTCTGTGAATTTGTCATCTTCGAGAGTTGCGCTGTATCGGTAGTTTCCTGTCGTCCAGATAAAACCTATTGGAAGTGTCGATGGGAGGTCTAGAATCTCCACTTCCGAGACGGCGACTCCCTGGGTTTTGGCAATCCATTCCAGAAATTCCTGCGGAGTAAATGTTTCGGAGATTTGACCTTGAAAGAGCACAAGGTTAGCACACAGTGAAGCTTGATCAGTGTGGTTCCCACAAGCTGTTACCAGTACAGCTAGCACAGCAAATAACCAAACATACCATTTCATTGATCTTGAACCACCCTCTCGATTCTTCAAGGTTTCATCTCCCATCTACAACGAAACCAACGCTTTCAGACTCTCGATGAGTTCGTGCGCCTTTTCCGGTGAATCCGCTTCGGCGAACAGGCGCAACAACGGCTCGGTGCCGGAGAAGCGCAACAGCGCCCAGTTGTCGTTCTCCAGCAGGAACTTCGTGCCGTCCAACTCCGAAATGCTCGCCACGGGATACGGGCCGAGATGTACCGGCGTGACGGCGTGCTCCTGCGCCAGCGCCTTGATCCGCCGGGGGATGACGATGCGCATCTCCGGCGTCGCCTGGATGCCATCTTCTTCGGCGTAGAGCCGCCCCGTGATCGCGTAGACCTGCTGCAACAATTCTGAGATCTTCTTCCGCGTGCGCGCCAGCATCTCTACGACGAGCGCCGCCGCGAAGATGCCGTCTTTCCCCAGGATGTGCCCGCGAATCGTCAGCCCACCGCTGGATTCGCCGCCGAGGAGCGCGTTATGTTCCACCATAGCGGCGGTGATGTGCTTGAACCCCACCGGCGTCTCGTAGCACGCCTCGCCGAAGTGCGCCGCCAGCCGGTCGAGCAGATGCGTCGTCGCCAGGTTGCGGACCACGCCGCCGCGTTCACCGCGCACGGCGCGCAAATACCAGTAGAGCAGCAGCAGGATGTCGTTGACGGTGACGTATTCGCCCTGCTCGTCCACAATGGCGATGCGGTCGGCGTCTCCGTCGGTCGCCAGGCCCAGGTCGTACCCTTCGTTGCGGACGTGGGTGACGAGCATCCGCAGCGCGTCGAGGTTTGGCGCGGGGGAGCGCCCGCCGAAGAGCGGATCGTGCCGCTCGTTGATGAACGTCACGCGGCAGCGCGCCTCGGTGAGGATGATGCCCATCGTCAACTGCCCCACGCCGTACATCGGATCCACGATGACTTTCAGCCCGGCCTCGCGGATCGCGTCCAGGTCGATGAGCGCCTCGACCGCGTCCACGTACGCGTTGGTGAAATCCCGCCGTTTGACGATTTCCGCTTCCAACGCCAGGTCGAGGTCGATTTTCACCACGTCTTCCAGCCGCAGGGCATTGGCCTCAGTCTCAATTTGGCGCGTCTCGTCGTCTAACAGCAGCGAGCCGTCGCTGCGGAAAACCTTGAGGCCGTTCCACTCCGGCGGATTGTGACTGGCCGTAAACGCAAGGCCGTAGGCCGCGTTTACGGCCGCCGTCGCGTAGGTGATGAGCGGCGTCGGTGCATCCTCGCGCAGCAGCGTGACGGCGATGTTGTTCCCGGCGAAGACCTCCGCCGCAGCCTCAGCGGCGCGATCGGAGAGGAAACGCCGGTCGTAGCCGATGAGGACCCCGCCCGGATGCGGCGCATCAACAGGATGCGATGCACCGGCCTTCTCCTGGCCCCGGCGCGTGATCTCGTTCGCCAGCGCCTGCGAAAGGCGGCGGACGTTGTGCAGCGTGAACCCCTCGCCGATGACCGCTCGCCAGCCGCCGGTGCCAAACGCGATGAGGTTCTGCTCTTCGGTGCGGCGCGGGCGGTAGAGGCGCTTTTGCAGGATGAAGGTTGCCGCGTCGAGGTCGGCGCGGTTGTTGATGCCCTGTACCTCGTCCTGGTCGTAAATCTGGTAGCTTTCCACGCGCATCCCGGCGTGGATCAAGCGATGCGCGCAATCTGTCAGGCGGTATTCGCCGTCCAGCGGGGAGGGCGGCAGCTTCTCCAGGGCGGGGAAGAGCGCCCGCGCCTGCGCGACGTAAGCGCCCACGTTCAACTCGCGGATGTCGCGCACTTCGGGCGAGGCGTCGGTCTCTTCGATGATGTCCACAATGCGCCCGGCGGCGTCGCGGATGATGCGCCCGTAGGGGAGGGGGCGATCCACCACGGCAGAAAGCAGCGTCAAATGCGCCTGCTTGAGGCGATGCCGGTTGAGTAAGCCACGGATCGAGTTCAGCCGGAAGAGCGGCGTGTCGGCATAGAGGATGAGGAGATCGCCCACAAAATCATTCAAGAGTGGGGCGAGTTGCAACACGGCGTGGCCCGTGCCGCGTTGCTCTTCCTGCACGACGTAGTGATACGGACGTGCCGCATCCACGTCCCACAAGCGCATCCGGGCTTTGTCCTGCGGCGCGCTGACGACGATGTAGAGATCGTCCGGCGCAACCAGGCGCAGCGCGTTGTGGATGACGTAGTCCGCGATTTTGCGGTCGCCCAGCGTTTGCAGCACGATGGGCACGCCATTCCATGGCGCACGGTCCTCGGTAATGGATTGCTGTCCCGCTGCCAGGATGACGGCTTTGAGTGGCCGAGTAGGAATCTGATCGTCTGTTATCATACGTTCCTCTTAACGATGCTATAGGACTTATGCAAGGACGAAGCCTTTTTCCACCGCAGAGTACGCTGAGAACGCTGAGTATCTATAAATTTTCCGCGATCTCTGCGGTGAACTTTCGTTCGTTAACGTTGCATTTTCCCGACGATGAAGCCGCCCCCAAAGCCCAGCAGCAGGCCAATGCCGCCAACAAGTCCCCAGGGCAACGATCCCCTTTTGGCTTCTGGCGCCGGAGTCGAGGTCGGGGCTATGGTGGCTGACGTTAGCACTGAATCCGCCATCGCGCCGGACGGAATCGAATCCGGTGTCGGCGTGGCCATCACCGGCTCCGCCCATGTCGCCGCCGGTGCCACCGGCTCCGCTGTTGCCGCTGGAGGGGATGCCGGTTCCGTCGCCGGGCTTGTTGGGGATTCGGGCGCGGAGATGAGCAACTCCTGCCCAAGCGAGAGCATATTGATGTCGGTCAATCCGTTCAGTTGCACCAAGCGCTCCGGGGAGATGTCATACAAAAGCGCAATGGCGTAGAAGGTGTCGTCGGGTTGTACGACGTGAATGATTCTGCCGTCCGCGTTTGGGGTTGAGGTTGCTACCGGCGCTTGAATGGGGGCCGCCATTGCGACCGGTTCGGTGTCGGGCGTTTCCACGTCTTCCGGGGCGGCGGTCGCCGGCGCTTGTTCCAACGCGATGAGGCTGGCGTCGTCGAGATAGACGTCATTGTGGATGCGAAAACGTTCATCTGTCCAGTCCGCCCAGGTATACGTGAAGACCGTCACCGTGATATATTCCGCGACCGCTTCTACCTGAAAATACGTCCAGGCATCGTAAGCGTCGATTTCCGGCGACCACACCACACTCGCCGACCAGGGATTGGTTCCGCCGGTTGGGTCGATCCCGATCTTGGTGTGCATTTTGGATGGATTGTTCGATCTGTCTCCTGTGGGGCAGACATTCCACTCTGCTCCGGGTAGACAACTCCACGTTTGCATAAAGGCGGAGAACCGCAGGGCCGTCCCCGGTTCGATGCCGCCGACTTGTTGGTAATATCCCGCTTCATGCTGGCCGCCGAAGGAGAAATACTTGGCGGCCCGTTTCCCGCTGCGAACGCGATTGGGATACTCGTGGGCTTTGATGTCACGGAACTCAGGCCGCCGCCAGTAGGTGGGGGCGCTCGCTTTAGCCGGAGCCTGGTCCACGTAGAAAGCGCGCCAACCGGGACAGATTTGCACTTCCTGGATGCCATCCTGGAACGGCCACGCGCGGTCGTTTGCGCTGCCCCATTCGAAATCTCCGTTGACCAGGAGATTTGTACCGCCTTGTTGCGCCTCGACTTGGGGGGACAGGACCGTCCCCCCAAGCAACAGCAAACCGGCAACCGCCACCACGCGCCAAAAGCCGCCCAGTCTTCGAAGCATCAAAATGTGTTTTTGCCCTACCCTTTCAAAATCATACAAGCGAGTCGCTCTTGGCGAAGTCGATCAATTCCTCGACGTAGCCGAAGGCCAGCGCGACGACGGTGTCCGCGCCGCCGTAGTAGATGGCGAGCCGCCCGGTGTCCGCATCGCACAGCGCCGCGCAGGGGAAGACGACGTTGGGGACGTCGCCCACACACTCGTAGAGTGTTTGCGGGGCCATAATGTAATGGCGGCTGCGCGCGATCACTTTCCACGGCTGGTCGAGGTCCAACAAGGCCACACCTGCGTTGTAAACGAAGCCGTTGCACGACGTCAGCACGCCGTGGTAGATCATCAGCCACCCCTCCGAGGTCTCGATGGGAATCGGCCCCGCGCCCACCTTCGTGCTCTGCCAGCCGCCGGACGTCCCGAAGACGTAGCGGTGATTGCCCCAGTAGCGCATGTCGGGGCTTTCGCTGTAGAAGATGTCGCCGAAGGGCGTGTGCCCGTTGTCGCTGGGGCGGCTCACCATGGCGTAGTTACCGTTGATTTTGCGGGGAAAGAGCACGCCGTTGCGGTTGAAGGGCAGGTAGGCGTTCTCCAACTGGTAGAACGTCTCGAAATCGTGGGTGTACGCCAAGCCGATGGTCGGCCCGTGGAACCAGTTGCACCACGAGACGTAGTAGCGGTCCTCGATCCACACCACGCGCGGATCGTAGCCGTAGACCCAGCGGTTCACCTCGGCGCAGTCGCAATCGGCGTCGTTGCAGGCGAAATGGATGCGCTCGGGATTCAGTTCCCACGTCACGCCATCCTGGCTGTGCCCGACGTGCAATTGCATATTCCGCGCGGTATCGTCACAGCGGAAGACGCCGGCAAACGCGCCCTTGTACGGCACCACGGCGCTGTTGAAGATGCTGTTCGAGGTGGGCAGCAGATCACGGGGGATGATGGGGTTGCGCTTCGAGCGCCACACCACACCGCGCGTACCCGCCGGTTTGTCTTCCCAGGGGATGTTGGGCAGGGGATCGCCGATGATCTTGATGGCCATAGAGTTCTCCTTCCTTTCACGTAAAAAATATGTTTGAGAGCGACTGACCCGAACGTATTCCACTAAACATTTCATGTTTATAGAGCGCGGAAATCGCTTTGGTTTTTGTTTCAGGTCAGTTGCTATAGCATACCCAACTCTGCGAATTTTGCAACATGCGTTCGACTATCAGGGCTTTATCGTTCTTGCGAACCAAAAGGCTTTTGTGTGTTATCTCGCCGCTAAAGCGGCTTTTTTAAGGGGGGATTTTTGTGGTGGGGGCGGAGCCCCCGCCACAAAAATCCCCCTCCTTTCTCTTGACTATAGAACGTTTGTTCGTATAATGGAAGTAGAGGGCAACGATGGACACTTTGCAGAAATTGCAACTTTTGGGACCGGCAGCGGCTTACGAACCGGCGGAGGAAGTCAGCCCGCTGGGCGAACGCGCTTCCATGCCGAACACGCCCAGCGAACTGGCGGGCTGCATCGCGCACGCCACACTGCCGGGCGGCAAGCGCGTGCCGATGCTGAAAACGCTCGTCTCCTCAGCGTGCGAGCGGGACTGCCACTACTGCCCCTTCCGCGCCGGGCGGGATTTCCGCCGCGCCACCTTCACCCCCGATGAACTGGCGGATTTCACCGCGCAGATCTACCGGCAGGGTCTCGTCAACGGCGTCTTTCTCAGCTCGGCGATTCTGGGCGGCGGGCCGCGCACGCAGGATCGCATCATCGCCACGGCGGAGATTCTGCGGCGCAAATACCGCTTCGCGGGCTACCTGCACATCAAAGTCATGCCGGGGGCTGAGCGCGACCAGATCAGCGCGACGATGCAGTATGCGGACCGCGTCTCGGTCAACCTCGAAGCGCCGAACGCCCGCCGTCTGGCGGACCTCGCGCCGCACAAGCAGTTCTCGGACGAATTGCTCCAACGCCTGCGCTGGATTCACGAGCTGCGCCAGAACCTTCCAACGCGCAAGCCGAGCATCACCACGCAGTTCGTCGTCGGCGCGGTGGGTGAGCCGGACGTGGAAATTCTGATGACATCGGCTTACCTCTACCGGGACCTGGGGCTGGCGCGAGCGTATTTTAGCGGCTTTAATCCAATTTCCGACACGCCGCTGGAGTACAATCCGCCGATCCAGTTGCACCGCGAACACCGGCTGTACCAGGCCTCGTTCCTCCTGCGCGATTACGGCTTCGACGTGGAGGAGCTGCCTTTCCAGCAAGACGGCAATCTGCCGCTGTACGAAGACCCCAAAATGGCCTGGGCGAACCTGCATCTGAGCCAGGCTCCCATCGAGTTGAACACTGCCGCGCGCGAGATGCTGCTGCGCATCCCCGGCATCGGCCTGAAAAGCGCCGACCGGATTCTCCGCGCGCGTCGCCAGGGCACGCTGCGCTCTCTCGGCGATCTGAGCAAACTCGGCATCGCCACGAAACGCGCCGCGCCGTACATCCTGCTGAACGGGCGGCAATCCCCGCGGCAACTTGCCTTCTGGACAGGATAGAGGGCGCTTTTATATTGAGGTGGGACGCACTTGGTTGGTCTGTAACCGGGCATTTTGACGTTTCCCCACCTTTTTCCAGGCGTAAGTGCGTCCCACCTAACAAGTCGTTGATTTGCAGAAATCACAAATTCGGGTAAACTCCGCAACATCTTAATGTAGGGATGGGACAGCCCTCCCATCAAAAAAGGAGGAGTTTATCATGGCAATGGATATGGTGATTTCGTTCCCGGGCGGCGCGTGCGTCGATGCAGAATACGGTGGCATGGTTATCAAGACGGATCAGCTCCCTTCAGGTGGAGGCGAAGGATCGGCACCTACACCGTTCGCTCTGTTTCTCGCCTCACTGGGGACGTGTGCCGGGATTTACGTGTTGAGCTTTTGCCAGCAACGCGGCCTTCCCACGGAGGACATCCGCATCCGGCAGAGTATGGAGATGGATCCAGACACCCATATGGTCAAACAAATCAAGCTGGATATCGACTTGCCGGCGGGATTCCCCAAGAAATATAAAATCGCTTTAATCAAATCGGCACAACTGTGTGCGGTCAAACGTCACCTCGAAAATCCACCGCACTTCAAGATCGAGACGCATATCGGGTAAGCGTGATTACGGAAAACGCGAAAACTCCGAGGTCTGTACAGACCTCGGAGTTTTGTATTGTCTGGCTTCTTTTATCCTGTCTCTTGCCTCTTTTCACCTTGGTCTGCCAAAATCCGCGATCACGTAGTAGTAGCCTTTCCACGGGCTTGGCGCGACGCCGATGCCGACTTCGGTGAACCACGTGTGCAGCACGGTGCGGCGGTGCGGGTCGTTCGGCGCGACTTCGTCCATCCACACATCGATCACGTCTTGCGGGGAGGGGCGCACAGCCCAACACTCGGCGTAGCCGCCGGTGTAACCTACCCGCTGGATGCGCGTTTTGATGTCCGAGCCGTCGGAGCCGGTGTGGCTGCACGAGCCGCGCTGCGAGCAATCCTCCGCGTGCGCCTGCGCCGCCTGGGCCAGCGTCTCGTTGTAGTCGTAGGGGGGAAGGCCGTGAGCGGCGCGCGTCTCGTTCATGATGCGCCACACCTCACGCGGCCACGCGGCGATGTCGGCGGGCAAGGGGGCCGCGGTGATCGCTACGACGATGGTTGGCGCGGTGGTGGGATCGGGCGAGGTCAACGTTGGCGTTGGCGTGGGGAGTTGCAGGGCGAGTGCCGTCGCCGTCGGTGTGGGGGCTTGGACGAGCACCTGGGCGGGCGCTTTCAGTGGTAGAATGAGTGATTGTCCCACTACCAGGTAGTCCGCCGAAGCCAGACCATTCGCGGCAACGAGTTCTGCCATAGTCAAGCCGTACTGCGCTGCGATACCGCTCAACGTGTCGCCGCCGGCGACTTCGTAGACCACCCAATACGTCGAGGCTACTTCCCAGGCATCGGGCGGCGGGATTTCGAGGACTTGCCCGGCTTTGACGACCGTTGACGCGCCGAGATCGTTCTGCAATTGGATGGCCGCCATCGGCACGCCGTACTGGACCGCCAATCCCCACAGCGTATCCCCCGGTTCGACGGGGTGTTGGATGACCACTTGTGGTTCTGCGGGCAGTGGGGTTGTGGCCGAAACTGCATTACCGGACGTGTCTTCAGGGTTGGTAGTGTCAACTACCGTGGCATCCGTCTCAACAGCAGTCACAGGCGTTGCGTATTCGACGACGAGCGCCGGCGTTCCGGGTGGTGGCGATGTGGAAGTGAGTGTGCCCTCTATCCCTGTTGTGGAGCGAGCGCAGGCGCTCAACGCCAGCAGTAAAACCAACAAGGCGCTGCGTTTACAGATGGTGCAGTATCTGCTTGCTAGAGTTCCCATAGTCTACCTCAATTGCAACTATACCCTGTCTGTAGGAGCGGGCAAGCGCCCAGCATCCCGAAACTGCTCGGGCCGGTCTCCAGACCGTGTCGGCCCACTCCTGGGTCGGCGGTGGCGCGGCCTGCGGTGAACTCAGGCGAACCGTCGGAGACCGGCCATAGCGAGCGCAGGAACGCGCCGGATTGTGATCCGGCGCAAGCGATTGTGGAGGGAATGAAAAAAGCCCCAAGTATAACGCTTGGGGCTTGAGGGGAAGTGCAAAGTGTACTTTACAGATTCGTGAACGCATCCATCCCGGCGTAGACAGCCTGTTCGTCCAACATCTCCTCGATGCGGAGGAGTTGATTGTACTTGGCGACGCGGTCGGAGCGACAGGGCGCGCCGGTCTTGATCTGCCCGGTGTTGAGCGCCACGGCCAGGTCGGCGATGGTGGTATCTTCGGTCTCGCCGGAGCGGTGGGAGGTGACGGCGGTCC
Organism: Anaerolineae bacterium; assembly: GCA_049975385.1. Lineage (GTDB taxonomy): Bacteria > Chloroflexota > Anaerolineae > B4-G1 > SLSP01 > DSWT01. Next base: position 9,293 of record JBNGDO010000162.1, read on the forward strand.
AGCCGTGCTTGTGGGCCATTTCGATGGCGGCGATGGTCTCGGTGAGCGAGCCGATCTGGTTGAGTTTGATCAGTACGGAGTTGGCGGCCTTCTCTTTGATGGCGCGGGCGATACGCTCAGTGTTGGTCACGAGGAGGTCGTCGCCGACGATTTGGAGCTTGTGCCCCAGACGCTCGGTCATCAGTTTGAAGCCTTCCCAGTCGTCCTCGGCGAGGCCGTCCTCGATGCTGATGATGGGGTATTTCTCCACCCAGTTGGCGTAGAAGTCCACCATCTCCTCGCTGCTCAGGACGCGGCCTTCCTTCTTGAGATTGTATTTGCCGTCTTCGTAGATCTCGGATGCGGCGGGGTCCATCGCAATCCAGATGTCCTGGCCCGGCTCGTACCCGGCCTTTTGAATCGCTTCGATGATAAGTTCGACGGCTTCCTCATTGGTTTTGAGGCTCGGCGCGAAGCCGCCCTCATCGCCGATGCCTACGCCATAGCCGCGCTTCTTGAGCACGGACTTGAGCGCGTGGTAGGTCTCCGCGCCCCAGCGCAGCGCCTCGCTGAAGGTGGGGGCACCCACGGGCATGGCCATGAATTCCTGTAGATCGGGGCCATCGACGGCGTGCTTGCCGCCGTTGAGGATGTTCATCATCGGGACGGGCAGTACGTGAGCGTAAGTGCCACCGATGTAGCGGAAGAGCGGCATAGCCAGGTAGTTGGCGGCGGCTTTCGCCACGGCCAGCGAGACACCGAGAATGGCGTTCGCGCCCAGATTGGATTTGTTCGGCGTGCCGTCCAATTCGATCATCATCTCATCGATGCCCTTCTGGTCGGTGACGTCCCAACCGAGCAGTTCATCGGCAATCTCGTCGTTGACGTTTTCGACGGCGTTTAACACGCCTTTGCCGAGATAACGATCCTTGTCGTCGTCGCGCAGTTCCAGGGCTTCGTGAACGCCCGTGGAGGCCCCAGAGGGCACGGCAGCGCGCCCGAAACTGCCATCTTCAACGTAAACATCGACCTCAATGGTCGGATTGCCCCGCGAATCCAGAATTTCGCGGGCAATAATCCCTTCAATGATTGACATAGTAAACCTCCTCAACTTTTATGCATAAATTGTGTCAGATACTTCCTAACCCGAATGTGCCCGAACTAGAAGGGCCTGCTACGCCCGTTTTTCGCTCATTGTGTAAGAATCTATGTGGTTAGGCGTGATCTGCTGCGGGTCATGATACACGAAAGGGCCAGGAGAGCAAGGTGTTTATTGGTTTTCCAACATCTGTTCCACTTCGCGGATTAAAAACGACAAGTTTGGCTCGGTGAAGGAGAGGCCGGGCGCGGGGATGCGGTGATGTTTGACATCGGGGTGAATGTGTTTGTGGTGCGGTGCAGTAACCGCGAGTGCTTTATCATTGGGGTGAGGCCAGGAATCATACCAGTATAATTTGTCTTTGTCGCGATAATGTGCGCGGCAGTACGTTTCCGCGTCAGGCAATGGCTTCTCGATGAACGGGGGCCGGCAAAGGGATACCTCGTACCGGTAGGCAACGATAACGCCTTGTTGAAAATCGAGGACCTCAAAGACGCATAGCACTACGTTGTTGCCAAATGTTAA
>JBNGDO010000163.1:0-4217 GCA_049975385.1 Anaerolineae bacterium
CCCGCGATTTGCTGGCGCGGATGGCCGACGTGGTCGAGATCGCCGAGACGCCGGAAGACTGCGTCTGCTGTGGCTACTACAACCTGCACGTCAGTCACGACGTCAATCACGCGCTGCACGCGGATAAGGTCAAGGTCGTGCAGGAAAAAGGCGCGCAGGGGCTGGCCTGCGAGTGCGTCACCTGTTGGGAATCGTTCCAGGAACCGTTCCGGGAAGCGGGACTACCTCTATGGGATTTGATGGTCGCCGCCGAACAGGCCACGCGGCCACAGGAGGAGGTGTACCATGGCTGAGCAAACCTATCTCATCAGCGGCAACGGGATGGCGGGACTGAGCGCTGCGCAAGCCATTCGGGAACGCGACCGCGCCGGGCGCATCCTCCTCATCGGCGACGAAGGCGAACCCTATTACTATCGCGCCTCGCTTTCCGAGTGGATTTCCGGCGACCTCACCGACGCGATGCTGGCCGGGCGGACGCCGGCCTTCTACGACGCGCTGCGCATCGAGCAGATGACAAGCCACGTCGCCCGCATCGAGAGCGAGGCGCGGCGGGCACACCTGGACGACGGGCGCATAATCGAGTACGACAAGCTGCTCATCGCCACCGGGGCGCGCGCCAACGTGTACCCGGTGGAAGGACTGGACGAGATTCTCACCTTCCGCACCTGGGCCGACGCGTGGGACATCAAGGAGCGGCTCGGTTGTTGTGGGCGCGCGCTGATCGTCGGCGGGGGTATCCTGGGGCTGGAACTGGCGGGCGCGCTGCACAAGATGGACATCGAGCAGATTGCCATCGTGCAACGGTCGGGCTTCGTCGGCGGGCCGCTACTGGACGCGGACGCGGCGGCGTGGCTGATGGCGCGCGAGCTGACGCCCGACGGCATCGACGTGTTTGTGAATGATACTGTGACCCGCGTAGAAGGCCAGACAGCGCACCTCAAGAGTGGGCAAACGTGGGACTTCGATATCCTGGTGGAAGCGGTGGGCATCACACCGGTGTTCCCGGAGACGCCAGGACTGACCGTGGGGCGCGGCATCCGCATCGACGCAAGCTGCCGCACCAACCTGCCCCATGTGTACGCGGCGGGCGACTGTACCGAGACGCAGGTTCCAGGCGCCGAAAGCTGGCAGACGACGCGCATCTGGCTGGATTGCGCCAAACAGGGCAAAGTCGCCGGACGCAACATGGCCGGGGATGCTTGCACGCTACCCGCGCAGCCCTTCTACAATGCTTCCGTGATCTATACGGCGCTTTACAGCTATATCGGTGAGCCACACGGAGATAACGGTGAAAGTTATGTATGGCAAGAAAGAAACGGTTACCGCAAGATACGTGTCGTGGAGGGCAAACTGGCCGGCGCGCTGTTGCTCAACGCGCGTCACGGGGATATGATGCTCTTCAAAGCCATCGGGCAACCAGTCGCTGATTTTGGCGATGCAATCGCGCGGCCCGATTTCCCGTGGAATGACGTGACCGGGCGGGATTGGGATTACGAGTTCTTTTAAGGACTTTCTGTATGGCCGGGGAAATATCATCAAACACAAGCGGGCCGTTTAAAAAACGGCCCGCTTTTCTGTCCGGAAAATCCTGGCAAAACCTTCTTTATACCGGCGCCAGCGTCCCAGCGAAGATCTACCAGGCGAGCAGCGTCTTGGCGACAAGACTGAGGATAATATACACACGCTCGCCAAAGAGATAGTCTTTCCACTTGCCGACCTTCCTATGTTGGAGGATCATATTTACGGGAAAGACTCAATAGTAAAATCCGCCTGTGCCAACCGCTTGACCTACTCGCAGATATGCGGCGCAAACGAAAGACTGTGAAACCTTGAGAGAATGACGGTTCGGCCGTAGCCGCATAAACAACAAAAAGCCCTGATCACAACGATTGGGGCTTTTCATTTACCTATGTCCGTTCAGATTCGAACACACTACCCTTCTAGTATTAGTAGATTTCACATCGTAAAAATACAGCCGTTTTTATCAGGCATCTCGTAGAAGGGTTCTTGGCTCGAAGCCTTCACACTTTTTCATACTGCGCTTCTTTCACAGTATGTAAAAGTATTACTCGTTTCTTGCAACCTGGCAGCGAAAGTGCCCGCCTCATCCGGAGTGCGCCATCTGGAACGCAAACCAGGCGCAGAGATTGTTCCTACGTCGTACACAATCCATCAAATCATTGCCCATTGGAACAAGCATAGGATGTGGGTATGCAGACCTTATCGACAGGTTTGCCTTTCTACCGTTGGTGCTCGCCGTATTGCGCGGTTGCGAAATGATGACTGATGTTGTGTATATGCACAAATATACACGACTACAGCATAAAAATATCCGTCACTGAGTTACGAAAAATTCGTCAGCGAGTGACGAAAAATTCGTAACTCCCCGACGGATCATTTTGCCTGTTTGCGCTTAGTATAGTGATGGTTTTCCTGATGATGAACACGCAAGATAACACTCACACCTATACGAGCGGCAAAGTTTGCATCCGGCCAGCAATGTCCAATACCGGTCTTAATCAGGGCATTGCCGTTGACGCGGAACAAGTAGCGAGCGAGGACTGCGGGATGTACAGTGTAAAACGACGCCAAGCACAACGGCAACGCCGTGGCGGGGCAACGCGAGACGGCCCGTTGGAGTAATCCCGGTCCTCCCGTGGCTTCCTGAAGCGCGAGCGCAACGTGACGTGCGGCGGTGCTCAATTCTGAGCAACAACCACTACTATACCTTGCACGAACAACATACTTGAAATCGCTATATCCAGTGTGATATACTAGAAGTATACAGAGTGCGTACGTTGCGCTCCACAAGGTCTGGGGCTAAACGCTCCGAACCGCAGGAAGCCTTCGAGCCTGCGGCGCTTGAATCAGAGCAGTGGCCTGGTTCGAGAACAAAAGGGGAGGACTCGGGAGTAATCCTGGGTCCTCCCCTTTTGTGTTGCCTGGCCCGCGACACGACAGTCATAGCCAGGCAGCAAAGCAACAACATATGAAATACAGGAGAGAGAAAAGTATGCAAACACGATTCATTGTGGGCCTGACCCTGGCCTTAATAGGGTTACCGCTCGGCGTGGGATACGCGGCCGCGCCGTGCGACAGCTTTGGCGCGCCGGTGGTACTGTCGCTGTACCGGCTACGGCAGCAGCGCTTCCTCACGACAGCCACTCGCTGGGCGGATGCCGTGGAGGACATCGGCGACAGCCTGGACACGATTGCACGCGGGCCACAACCGCAGTCTACCGGCGCGGCGTTCCGGCTGGCGGAACAAGTCGGTCAGGCAAGTGCACGACTGGATGCCTTGACGCTCCCCGAAGCGCCGGCGGAGTACAGCTTGCTGGCCCTGACAATGCAGCAAACCAGCGATACCTACGCCTACGCTGCCGAGCAGTTGTTGACCTTCTTACGGCAACAATGACGGGCAGGCTTTGACCGAGGCGCAGACGTCCCTGGCGTTGGCCCGGTTGGCGCTGGGCGACCTGCGGGCGGGCATCGCCGGCCTCACGTATCCGGCGTGCCGGGAGGTGTGGCGTGAGTAACCCACAAGAGCAACCAGATAGCGAAAAACTGCCAGCCGACTACGCGATGAAAATGAGCCTGCTGAAAGACGTACTGCGAAGCAGTCAAATGCGCATCGCGACACATATGCGCGCGCGCCATCGCACGGAAGCCGTCCTGCAACAGTACCTCCTGGTGCTGTTTCCTGACCTGTTCTCGCGGGCATTGGGAGCGCAGATGAGCATCACCGAAGCGGGGGAATACCTGTACACGCACCATCTGTACGACAGCGACCCAAAGGAAATATTCCGCGCCAAAAATGCGCAACCAGAGGGAGACGCTGCGACAACGGCAACCACAACCCCAGTGGTCGCGGAGCAAAGCGTGGACCTTTCCGGCGACGCGGTCAAATTCCTGTACGTGCTGGGGATGACGGTAGTGGCCAACGAAGCCCGCGAACTGTGGGCGCAACACACCGGCAAGGCCGTCGGGAGTGCGAAGCACATCTTGTCTGAGTTGCTAGACAAGGGCCTGCTGCGCGTGGAACAAATCCCGGTGCCGCGGTATCTCACCGGATACGTCAGCGACACCTGCTACATCCTCAGCCAAACCGGACAAGCCGAGTATCGGCGGCGCTTCAACAGCGATCCCATCACTTATGAGGCCGCGTATGGCCCTTACAAATCCCCAGAAGCGTGGTGGATGATCCGGGCGACCAAGGC
>JBNGDO010000163.1:4317-10876 GCA_049975385.1 Anaerolineae bacterium
CGTATGGCCCTTACAAATCCCCAGAAGCGTGGTGGATGATCCGGGCGACCAAGGCCCTGATCGAGGTGGGCAATGCGCACCCGGCTAACAATCGCTTCACGTACACTGTCTATGACCCCGAAGCCGATGCTGATGCAATGGATGCCGCCGGTTTCACCCGGCGTTATGGCAACAGCGAACCGGATTTGATCGTGGTGGTCCAGTCGCGCACCGGGGGCAAACCGCTGTGGCTGGCGGTGGAGTGCGAACGGGGGAAGTACAACAGCACGCGACTCAAGCAGAAACTCATCAAGAACCTGGAAGACTACGCCACGGCGGGGTTCGGCGGCTGTTACTATATCGCCAACAACCGCGACACCGCGCGCATCCTCGGCGGCACTATCGCCCGGATCCGCGATGCGCTCCAGCGACAACCCGATGCTGTCACCACGCCGAGCTTCCTGGCCTTGTTCACCTTGGAGGCCTTGCGCGAGACGTGGTTGCCGACACCGCGCTTTATCTTGACGGAATTCTTCGACCGCAAGCTGCGGCAGCCCAACCCGAACTGGCCTGTGGACGCCGCCAAGCCGGAACGGTACTTCAAGTATAAGCCGACGGAGAAGGATGCAGGAGGCAAGGGGCAAGAGGCAAGAAGCAAGGGGCAGGCTGTGGAACACGAGGAAGAGGATATGGGCGGTGCGTTGCCGGATGCTGAGGACGAATGGGCGGACGGGGAAAGTGCGGAGTAGGTTACAAGCAGTCAGCTTTCAGCAGTCAGCAACGTGCAATGCTAGCCTGGTGGAAAAAGCTGAAGGCTGATCGCTGAAGGCTCATCATAAGGAAAGGAATAGACAATGACACTCGAAACGATCTTAACATATGCCCTACGGCTCTGGTGGGCCGGGGCGCTGTACACGGGGGTCTTCCTCGTGCGCATTGGGCCGTTTATGCTGGCGGCTCTGGGCTTCGTAGGCTGGCAGTGGGCACAGGGGACATCACCCCTGCGCCGCCCACCGAAGAAGGCGCCGGCAACCACGGCAGATGCGGCGCAAGCCGGGCCGGATGCGCCGGCGTTCACGGTGCGCTGAGGCGGAGAACAGCACGGATGGCGAAAAACGTACTGCCACCTCACAACAACGAAGCGGAGGAAGCGACTCTGGGCGCGCTGCTGATCGACCCCCAAATGGGCGATCCCGCAGGTGCAGCCGCTGCTCAAAGGGCCGGAGTTCTACTTGCAGAAACACCGCTGGCTCTACGCCGTGCTCCGCGACCTGTATGCCCGTCGCGAGCCGGTGGACTTCCTCACGGTGACGACCGAGTTAGCAAAGCGGGGCCAACTGGAAGCCCTGGGCGGCGCGGTCTTCGTCGCGCAGTTGCTCGACGCCGTGCCCTCGGCGGTCAACGTGCTCGGCTACGCCCGCGAGGTGCAGCAGACCCACGTGCGGCGGCGCATCCTCGAGGCCTGTAGTGCCGCCGCGCGCCTGGCTTACGATGCGCAACGGCCCATCGAGCAGGTCGTCAGCGAAGCTGAGGGCCTGTTCCTCACCATCCGCGATGACCTGGCCTACCAGGAGCGCTTACAACCCTTCGCGCAGACGCTACAACAGCTCTACGACGAGGCCGCGGCGCTGTACCACGATGGCATCCCCTTGGGCGTCGCCACCGGCATACCCGCGCTGGACAAGTTACTCGGCAACGGTCTGCGCAAGGGCACGCTCAATATTGTCGCTGCGCGGCCCGGCGTGGGCAAGTCCGTCTTGCTGGCGACGTTGGCCGGCCACGCGCTGCGCCGCCAAGTGCCCACGGCGCTCTTCTCCATCGAGATGCGCGGGCTGGAGGTGACCGGGCGCATCCTGCAGCAGGAGTTGGGGCTGGATTACACCCGCTTGCAAGAGGGAGATTGGCCGCGCTTCGCCGATGGCTTGGGGCCGCTCTCGGAGTTCCCGCTGTGGATCGACGACAGTCCCCGGCTGGCCATCGAAGACCTGCGCACCAAGGTCCGGCAGCTCTATGCCCAGCATAACTTGGGCCTGGTGCTGCTGGACTACATCCAACTGGCCGAGACGCACCAACGCTTGGATTCGCGTTATCTCACCACCGGCCACGTCACCTGGGAACTCAAACACCTGGCCCAGGAGCTACAAATCCCCGTGGTGGCGGCCAGCCAACTGGGGCGCGCTGCCGACCATCACCGCCCCACGCTGGGCGACCTGCGGGAGTCGGGTAACCAGGAGGCCGACGCCGATGTGGTGTTGCTGCTGCACCGGCCCAACGGAGTGGACAACGCGCCCCTGGTGGAGACGGAGTTCATCCTCGCCAAGCACCGCCAGGGGCAAACGGGGCTGTTCGCAATGGTGTTTCACAAGGCGCAGTTGCGCTTTGTTCCGCTCACGGATGTCGTCACCTGACCTGGCTAAGGAGTCTCCAAGTAGGCTTCCACACCCACAAAGGCGAAAATTCTAACCGCTGAGGACGCTGAGAACGCAGAGAAATGGCATAAAATCTTTGCGAACTCTGCGCTCTCCGCGGTAAAAATCCGATGCTTTGGTGTTTAGTATCATCCCGACCAATACAAGATTAGTGAGATTAGCGGTTTATTTACAAGGAGTTTCACGCTGAATCAATACAGTACCGCCTGCCGAACGACTGGTTCGACATTTGGGCTGAACTGCGCCGGCAGACCGGGCGCGCGCATCAAAGGGCCGCTACAGGTGACGGAGTACGTCATCAAACACACCTGGGGCTGGCAGAACTTCAGTACGCCGGTGCGCCTGGCCTGGCACGATTTCCAGTATGGCCGGCGCACCGGCACGCGCAACCTGGATCACGGTACGGGTCTCTCGCGCCGCGCGCTGCGACACGCCCTGGAAGACGCGCAGGCCTGGGGGTTGCTCGAACATCCGCGCGATGCCGCCGGGCAACCGACCTACACGTATCGCCCGCGAATGCTACCTCCAGATCTGGATACACCGGCGGCTTTGGCGGATGAGGCTGCGGGTGCAGAGTGGCATGGCTTCACGCCCCCGCACAGCAACTTCTTCAAGGTGCCGGCGCTATGGACGGATATGAGCACCCGGCTCAGTTCCGAAGTCGCTATCTTGAGCGTGGAGTATCTCTTCCGCCATACCTGGGGCTGGGAGACGTGGGATGGCCGCGCTTGCTGGCTCACCGAGGACGAGATTGCCCACGGGCGGCGTTATGCAAACAGGGAACAACGCTACGACACCGGCATTGGCTACTCTACGCGGGCCGTCCACGACGGTTTGCACGAGGCGCTCTCACAGGGGTTGTTGGTGTGGCGGGAAGAGGCAGGCGAGCGTCAATACGCCCTCTACTTGCAGGGGATGTTGGTGTCTGACGCCGGTGAATTCTGTGGATGGCCCACGTCCACGGCATCCGCCCTGTCCCCATACGCGCCCACGCTGGACACCCCCGTGGCTCCGCAGCACCCTCAAGGCACTGCACCTGCCGCAGTGCCTTCACAGATCGTGGAACTCACACAGCACATCACGGCGTTGCTTGAGGTATTGGCTGCTGCCGGAATCACCTTGCCACCCAATTTCGGCGCGGAAGCAAGTACACCGAGGTTGGAAACAAGTAAACTACCCTCGGAAGAAAGTAGACCGCCGGCGGAAGAAAGTACCCCACCTTATATACAGACACTTATAGACACTCCAAAGACACTCACATCATCAGACACACACGTGCCGCGCGCGCCTTGCAAGGATGACGCAAAGACGGGTGATGGTGCTGAAGTTGCACTTCCTGGAGATATCCAGCGTGCGTTAGCGCAGATCGGCTTCCACCGCACACGCAAAGCCCTACACGAAGTTCAGGCCGTATATGCCGAAGACCCCGCTTATGTCAAGCAATGGCTGCAACACCTGACCCACACGCGAGCCGGCGATCCGCGTGCAGCAGGATTCTTCCGGCAAGCGGTCTTGCGTGAGCGCGTGCCGTTGCCCGGGACGGGCAGGGAGCCAGGGCGGACGAACTGCCCTGAATGTCACGGGGCGGGCGTAGTGCTGGATGACCGTGGGGAGCGCGCTATGAGGTGTCCGGTATGTCAGTCAAGGGAAAAGTGATAGGTTTCCGTGGATGTAGCGGTAATAGCCAACGTTTGGAGTAATCTCCACTGCTGGAAATCACGATGGATTTAGAGCAGTCAGGATCAGCCGCACCCATGCCATGATGCGAACGTTGCCTAACGTGCGTCTTGTTGGGGAATTGTGTAGGGGGATTGCACCAGTGCCTTGCCTACAATGCGCTCTTTTTTCCTACTGCTCTCCCAAGCGTGTGATGGGTATAGCCCGCTAAGCGATCGCAAAAGTATAACCTCCCGAAAACTGTAGTTTCCTTCGGTGCTACGTGACGCGTGGGAGGTGAATTAGCTTATTCCGTCTTCACTACTGACCCGAACGTATCTTGCCAAACTTTCTACGCCTACAATGGACAGGAAGAGCTTAAGTTTTCTATGTTCAGGTCAGTAGCTGTCTCACTTGCCCCATCCCCATCGTCGTCTGCGCGCCAACGCCGCTGTAGACGGCAAATGCCGCCAACAAGCCCAACACCGACAGCCAATAGCGGTCGCGGTTGCGAGCGGCATAGGCGATTTTGCCGATGCTGCCGATGCGCAGGCCGCGCCGCTTGCCCCGTCCGCGCTCCCAGCCCGGCGCGCTGCGCAGGCTGAAGCGGCTGATGACGACCATCTCCTCGGCATAGCGTTTGACCCCCTCTTCCGGCAACGCCACGGGCGCGAAGCCATTCCACCGTTTGACGAGGCTGCCGAAGAACAGGCCCGGCAGGGGAAGCGGCTGCGTCTTTCCCTGGGAACGGAACGCGGTGGGTGACCCTAGCACGAACGTCCAGCGCGACGCGGGGGCCGGCCCGGAGGGCAGCAGATGGCGCGCGGCGAGGGATTGGTAATCGTCGTTTGCGGCCCAGGGACTGTCCGTTTTCGATATGGTGGACTCGGTGCTGGATGCTGGATGCTCACTTTCAGATGGAGGCGCAAGATTCGAATCTCGAGCTTCCAGCTTCGAGCTTCCAGTTTCTATCCTTTCCACGGTGAAATCCACGCCCTCGAAAGTGAGAGTATCCTCCAAGGCAAAGGCGCCGGCGAGTACGGCAGCCGTCTCGGCAGTGAGGGCGGTATAGCGCAGCGTGTAGGGCTGTTCGGGGGAGACGCGCCGGTCACCGACCCGTCCGCCGATCAATTCCGAAGCCGTGATCGGGCGCGGGCCATCGCCCTCGTGGATGGCCTCGGCAAGCGCGGAATCGCGCGCGGCGATGCGCGCCAGGAGAATGGCGTGCGCGGCCCGTCCCAGGCGCGGGGGCAGCGCGGCTTCGGTGGTGGGGCGTAAAGTCAAGACGAGACTGAGTAAGTCCATAGGTGACTCCTTATATCGCTTCCGGCTTCTAACTGGCAGTTTTAGAGCGTGGCTGACAAAAGGATATGCGCAAATTCGAAATCTGCAAGTGGGGGGGGGCTGCGTATCAGTGCCGCCGGATTCTAAGTTTCGCTCTACCAAACAGCAAGGCGATCAGGAAGGTGACGATCACCGCGACAATAGCGCTGGCCGGGATGAGTAGCGGGAGTAAAGCGTATAGCGGGTTGATGTCCAGCAGGGGCAGAACAAGAAACAGGATCGCCATGGACGGGGTGACGACCCACCACACGCAGCCTCGGAAGCCGAAGGGAGGGTGGGATTCCATTGCCCCATCGCCATTCTGGCTGCTGGCTTCGTTTTCCTCTTCAGAGTTATCGACGAGTTCACTTTTCATTTGTGTAGCTCCTCGTAAAAATCGTGCAATTTCTTGGCCCTGGCAGGCCCGTTTCGCTATTCGCCATTTGCCATTCGCTCGAATGCCCGTTTGGGCAGTGCCTCTTTTCTGGCCGAAAAGCGAAATGCGAAATGCGAATGGCGAATGATAGTTATTCGCTATTCATCATTTACCGTCTACCGAGTTGGCGGTTGATTTCGCTGATGAGGAGTGCGATGACTTCATCCAGTAGTTTGACGCGATGCTGATAAACTTCGGCCGGCAACATCTGCCGTCCACGCCAATACCAACCCTGGGTTTCGCGCGCCGAACCCAGGGCTATTTTCAGGAAGCGCGCATAATCGCGTCCAAAGCCGCGTCCGAATCCCTCTTCGATGTTGGCGCTGATCGAACCGGCACTGCGGATGATCTGATCGACGATAGCCCAACTGCGCCGCTCCTTTTGCCAGTACCCACAGTCACGCCATACGAGATCGTAAACAAATAACGCCTTGCGATAACCGTAAGATTCCCATAGTGGCCCTTGCTTTACTGCTGCTTCTACATCTCTCTCCCACGCCTCATATGTCGTCATCGTGCTCTGTGCCTCCTTGTGATGAGATGCAAAATGTGAAAGTTCATTCCAGGCCCGTTTCGCTATTCGCCATTTGCCATTCGCTCGAATGCCCGTTTGGGCAGTGCCTCTTTTCTGGCCGAAAAGCGAAATGCGAAATGCGAATGGCGAATGTTCACCCCAGGCTTTTTCGCTATTCGCCATTTGCCATTCGCTCGAATGCCCGTTTGGGCAGTGCCTCTT
>JBNGDO010000164.1:0-10823 GCA_049975385.1 Anaerolineae bacterium
CGCTGATGATGAGCGCACAGGGAATAGCAAGATCGATGTCTAGTTCCAGGTCGGCGATAGATGGTTCAACGACGATTCCACGTACCATCGCATTGTAGGTTTGGGTGAGATAGCGCGTGAGGGATTGGAAGTAGAGCTGCGCGCTGATCCGTGATTCGCCGGGTGTCTGGTAAAGCCGTTCATGAATCAGGGCGATGGCGTTGATGCGATTCTGGCTTTCACGCAGCATCTGCTGTGTGCCTTCATCCTCGATTGCACCAAATTGTAGCTCTAAAAGGCCCAAAATCACCTGCAGGTTGTTCTTGATGCGATGGTGAATTTCACTGAGCATAAGCGTCTTTTCATCCAAGGCGGTTTGGAGTTGCATCTGGTAGTCTTTGAGCACGGTAATGTCGCGCCCCACACCGACCAATCCGACGACCTCATTCTCTAGCCCGCGCAATGGGGAAAGCGTGGTTTGGAAGTTTAAGCCGTTTACCTCCCATTCATAGGTCTTGCTCACGCCAGTCGCCAAGACCTGTTTGTTGGCCATCTCGTGGATGCGCGCGGCCTCAGGTCCGAAAACTTCGCGGGCGGTGCGGCCCAGGAAATGTCCCGGCTCCATCCCCATACGTTCTAGCCACTGCCCATACAACGCAGTGTGGCGCTGTTCGGTATCCAGAGAAAAAATCACGTCATCCATCGAATCGACCAGCGAGCGCAGCCACGCTTCGCTGGCCTGCAGGGCGCGCTCGGCCTGGCGCCGCGCGGTGATGTCTTCACCTACGGAGGATACACCGATGATGTTGTTATCAGGGTCGCGCACGACCATATTGTTCCAGGCGATCAAAGCCCGTCTAGTCCCACCTTCGACAAGAATTTCGTTTTCGTGATGTGGCGGGAAATTGCTGGTGGCAAAGTTTCTCGCGAAGACTGTCCGCATCTCAGCCCGGGTTTCAGGCGGGATAAAGGTCTCGAACCAATCGCAGCCGAGTACTGCGTTCTGTTCCATCCCCACCATCGCCAGTCCAAAATCGTTGCAGAACGTGACACGCCCTTGCAGGTCCATCATCACCGCAAACAAGCGTACATTTTCCAACATCTCGCGGAACTTGCGCTCGCTGGCTTCCAGGGCCGCCTGGGAGCGTTTGCGCTCCTCTAGTTCCTGTTGCGCCTGCGCATAGAGTTGAGCGTTTTTAAGAGCGATGGCAGCGGCGCGGGTCAACGGCAGCAAGCGTTCGACATCCTGAGGGCTAAATGTTCCCACCTGATCACTATCCAGACGCAGTACACCCACGACATTCTCGTCCAGGAAGATGGGCAGAGAAATGTGTGCGCAGAGCCAGGCTGTCGCCGGAAGGCGTTGCCAGCTTGGCACGTCATGGGTATTAGCAGTGATGTAAGGCTCGCCGGTGGCAATTAACTCGGCGTTGATAGGATAGTCGGATAGTGGTTGGATTATCCCTGCAATATCTTGCTCCGCGCCATGTTCAGCGTAGCCCCGCCAGCCTACGATGTGCAATGCTTCACCTTCCACCAGAGCGATGTTAGAGGCCGTGGATGGCACCAATTTCTGAGCCTGATGCAGGATCTCCATGAGCACGTCGGAAGTCCCCAGCGCGGAGGCTAATGCCAGCGTCACGTCGCGCAAGGTCTCGGCGCGCAGGCGTTGCTCGTGCTCGGCTTCGAGTAGGGCGGCGCGTTCCAATTCTTGCTGGCGGCGTTCGGAGACGTCTTGAATTAGTGTGGCGAGCCGTCCTGGGCCTGGGCGGTACGCCCATACTGCGTAGTAACGCCCTTCCACCGGCACATAATCTTCCATGTACCCAGGTTCGCCAGTGCGTGCTACTTTCTCGTAGAAGGCAATCCACTCTGGAGTGATCTCTGGTAGCATTTCCAGGAGGGCTTTTCCTAGACAGCGCTCGCGGGTGTAACCGGTGATCTGTTCGTAAGCCGGGTTGATCTCCAAGAAGCGATAGTCGCAAGGGGCACCCTCGGCGTCGGTGATGATTTCGTGCAGCGCAAAGCCTTCGGTCATTTGCTCGAACAATGTGCGGTACTTTTGTTCGCTCTCCCGCAGTGCTGCCTCGACCTGTTTCCGCTCTGTGATATCCACGCTGAAAGCGAAGTTATACCCTTTGCCGTTGTATTCCAGGTAGTTGGCGGTGATTTCCACAGGGTAGATGCGCCCATCCTGTGCGCGGTGGTGGCCTTCCACGGTGACCGTCCTGACATGCTGAATCTCTTGCCACTGACGTTGCCAGCCCTCCAAGGAAAGGTTTGGGCTGATATCGAATACATTCATTGCCAAGAGTTGCTCGCGGGTGTAGCCCAACGCCTCGCATGCCCGTTTATTGACGTAGATGAAGCGCCCGTCCTCGGTGATCCAATAGACGCCGATGGCGGCCTCTTCCGTTACAAATTGTGTCATCCGCAGCATCTCTTGCGCTTCCACCTGCGCGGTGACGTCTTCCACGGTGGCGATCATGCCGTTGAATGCGCCTGACTCGTCCAGCATTGGCACTGCATTGACGCGCAGCAACACGCGCCGGCCGTCAGGCCATTCGATGGCGTGACGCACGTCGTTGACCGGGCGCAACGTTCGCTGCACCTGGGAAAAGGGCTGCGCATCCTCAGGGAATGGGCCACCCTCATAATCCGTATGTCGCCATTCTGGATCGTTGTAGGTACGCTCATGCATCTGATTGCGGCTTAAGCCCAAGACCTGTTCAGCCTGCTGATTGGCGAACTTAATCTGTCCCTCACGGTTCACCATCACGATGCCTGCAGGACTGGTCTCCATAACCCGGCTGACCAGGTCGCGTTCGGCGCGCAGGGCTTCCATAGCTTGTTTCCGTTCGGTGATGTCGCGCCCGATGCCCACCAACCCTACGATTTTTTCCACCGGCATCGTGGAGTGGTACTTTGGAGGTGAGTTGCCAGAATGTTTTGCCGTTACGGTTGGTCAGCAATTCCTCGCGATTGTGCACCGGAATCCCGCTGCTCAGCACGGCCTGGTCATCGGCCGTAAAGCGCGCAGCCACTTCAGATGGGAACAGCTCCATATCGGTTTTATCGAGCACCTCAGCTTCCGGGAGACCGATGTTGTCCAGGTCGGCGCGGTTAGCGAGGGTTTTGCGTCCTTGCAGATCTTTAGCGTACACGGCTACAGGCAGATTGTCAATCAATGTGCGCAAGAGGCGGCGCTCTTGTGCCAGTGCTTCTTCTGCTCGTTGCTGCTCTTCGATATGTCCCTCGCGTTTGAGCCGGTTTGCCATCAATCCGCCAAGTAGGGCGGAAGCTATTGGATAAATTACCAGTACGGGTGCACTGATATTGCGAAGCGTGTGTAGCGCCATCTTCCAGGGCAAGGTAAGCATCAATGCAAGCATAATCAGGTGGGTCACAAGACCGAACAGATAGAGTTCGGGTAGCTTGATTTCGTCCAGCGTTCCTCGACGCACGCGCCGCCAGATAAGGCCGAGACTACCCGTTACCAAAACCGTGGAAACGCCAGGCAATACGCCAGGTCCGCCTTGAAACAGTCGGAGGGCGGCGGTCATGGCCATTGCAATGAGCGCAGGGAAAGGGCCGAAAAACAGTCCCGAAATGCTGAGCAGGACGGAGCGCGTGTCGAAGACCACCCCCGGAATCAGGACCCACGGGGTTAGCATTACTGCAACGCCGATGGTACCGAGAATCAGGCCGGCCAGCAACTGACGTCGCAGGGATGTTCCTTGCTCAGCGCGCCAGCGCAGCACAAACACGTCAAAGACGAGCACCAGCGATAGCAATAGCGCCGCATTTTGTACCAATCCGAGAAAAGATAATATATTCATGACTCATTTCTGTATAGGATAGTGCAAGTCATTGTTACGCTGAACATGGTGGAGCGATTCGTATTCCTATTAATTTTGTTAGAAGCCTGTATTAGGCGCAGTTTTATGGTCCTACTCTTGATCCTAACATCCTTTTAACGCATTATTATACCCTGGATTTGATGAAATCCTATTCATCATCCGTTACACTTTGGTGACGAAAGATTACGAATGCAGTGCTTGCACGCGATAAATGTGCATCTCGCCCTTACCTTTGACCGGAATGAGGCCGAGGGATTCGGCCACACACTGTTCTTTGACCCAGGCCCAGGCGTCTTCACTGAGATTGACGGCTTCCGTTGCGCCGTGGCTCTGGATGCGCTCGGCTGTGTTGACCGTGTTGCCCCATATGTCGAAGAGGTACTGGCGATGACCCACCACACCTGCCATCACCGAGCCGATGTGGATGCCGATGCGTATCTGCCAACCGGCAGGCAGTGCCCGAGCCACAGGGATCATATCCAGGCCACAGCGGATGCAGTTGAGCACGGGATTGTTCAAGGGACGCAGCAGCCCGGCTGTGGCCAGGAAGGCGTCGCCCAAAGTCTTGATCTTTTGCAGGCCGTAGCGCAATGCGAGATTCTCGTAAGCCTCGATCAAGGTTTGCAGATTGGCAAGGATGTCCTCAGGGGTATGCGTTTCACAATAGGGCGTGAAGTTGGCGATGTCGGCGAACAGCACAGCAACGTTGGGGAATTCGCGCGGCTGGACGGTACCGGTGCTCTTGAGTTCGGCGATGATCTCCTCAGGTAAAATGACGTGCAGCAGTTCATCGAAGCGTTGTCGCTCATCCTCGATGCGTTGCATGTAGTCGACTTCTTGGTCGCGCAAGCGTTTCTTTTCCAGACAGGTAGCAACGCGTGCGTTGAGCAAGACCGCGTTGACCGGTTTGGGGAGATAATCCTCTGCACCCAGCTCGATACACATAGCGATTTTGTCGATGTCGTCCAGCACCGATACGATAACTACGGGGATGTCCTGCAAAGTGGATTCGGCCTTGAGGAGACGTAAGACTTCGTCGCCGTTGAGTTCGGGCATTTCCATATCGAGGATGATAAGATCGGGCTGCATCTGACGCGCCATTGCCAATCCCTGGCGACCGTCCAATGCCCAGAGGACGTTGTGCCCGGTTTCGCTCAGCAGGGCTTCGAGGAGTAGAGCTTGTGTGGGGCTATCTTCCACCACCAGGATAGTCTGCTCGGATGCTCCCGGTTGCAGCGGGTGCGTGGTCCGTCCTGCAAGCAAACTGTATCCTACGGCGGTATCGTCCATGCGTTACAGCCATTCCCAATCGCTGTCGGGAAGATCGGGCAGCACCGGTGCGCTCGTGATGATGCCCATCTGTCTGAGTGTCCCCACCAGCACGGAATCGGCAAAGGCATCTTTGGGGATGTACTCCAGCGCGCCGAGTTGTAATCCATGCACGATGGAGGTGTGCTCGTCGTATTGGGTGAGCATAATCACCGGTAGAGACGCCGTCTCCGGCCAATGTTTTAACTTTTGGCAGACCTCGAAGCCATCCATATCCGGCAACTGGATATCAAGGATGATGGCGGCGGGTTTCAGGGTACGTGCCAGGGCCAATCCTTCCTCGCCGTTAGAGGCGGTGGTCACATCCAGGTCATTGATCTCCAACAACGCCCGCAGCGCAAGCGCCTGGGTGGGGCTGTCTTCGATGACGAGGATGGAATTGTTCATTGTGCTTTCACCGCTTCCATCTTTTCCAACGTGATCTGCACATTATTGGCGGGTAGTGCATCCACGGCGAGGTGATCCACCATCCACTGTACATCGCGCAGCGCTGCGGGGGCAATGTGAGTTTCTTTGCCATCGGTCGTGGTGCACGTGACGCGGACGCCAAATTGCTCTGGATCCTGGATGCTCTCGATGGCGATCTGCCCGATGCGCAACATCCCCAGACTCATCGCGTTTGCCATCGAAGAGGTTGCCAGCGAGATGCGCGCCTGGCTGGTGACGTCCATGCCGATGGCGCGAGCCAACTCGCGGGTCTTCTGGCGCGCGTTGATGACGTCGCGGTAGTCGCGGACGATGACCGTGGTCTTGAGCCGGCCGCTTTCGCCCAGGTTGCGCCGCACCAATTCCACAAAATCCTTGATGTTGAATGGTTTGAGGAGATACTCGGTTTCCAAACGGTCTACCTGCGCTTCCAATTCGGGAGACCCATAAGCGGTGATGAGGATGGTACGCGCCAGGAGCTTCTGGCGGTAGATGTAACGCAGCAAGTCCATCCCGTTCGTACCGGGCATTTTGAGATCAGTAATGACGACATCGAAGTGTTCACCTTGCCCTAGACATTGCAGCGCCTCCTCTCCGGAAGTGCGCACGCACACCTCGCACTCATCGCCCAGAGCACGTGTCAGCGCATCGCCTAGCGTGCGCGCCAAGCGCAGTTCATCATCTACGACTAGAACTCTTTTTTTGTCCATACTTCACCTCTTGTTTTTCGTAGTCGCGCCAGCGATATGGCCCAACGTGTGCAAGCGCTGGGCGATTTGTTGCGGTGAGAGAATTTCACTGGCCACTTTGCGCGCGATGACTTCGTGCGGCATGCTATCGACGACGCATGTTTTCTCATCTTGCACGATGACCCAGCCGCCCAGGCGGCGCAGTTTTTCCAGCCCTTCGGCACCATCGTCACCCATACCCGTCAATTGGACGCCGACAGCGCGTGGTCCGTATACGTCCGCCATAGACTTGAATAGATAGTTGATGGCGGGTCGTAAGCCGCGATAGGGTGGGTCTTTGCACAATTCGATGATGCCCCCCGCATTAATCTGCAGATGGCAATCGTCGGGCGCCATCAGCACGCTGCCCGGCTGCGGCTTGTCTCCGTGTCCGGCGAGACTGACGCGCAGCGCGGTCTGGGTGTTGAGCCATTCAGCCAACCCCGGCCCAAAGCCTTTGGTGATGTGCTGCACGATCAAGATCGGCAAGGCGAAGTCCGCCGGCAGTGCTCCCAAGATGGTTGCCAGCGCTGCCGGACCGCCGGTCGAAGAACCGATGCCGATAATTTGCGCGTTCAGGCGTGGACGTGTGCCGTTTATCTTTTCCGGCAGTTCTGTCGTTGTGGGAGGGGGGGGCGCCGCTTCTGGCGGTGCGGTTTTGCGCGCTTCGCGATCCCAGCGCCGCACCACCGCCACTTTTGCCATCAACCGCATCGTTTGCAACACTGTGTCCCAGGCCACATCGTCGCCTAGCGGGGGCTTGTTGACAACCGCCAGTGCCCCTAGCCGCATCGCCTCGAAGGTGAGGTTGACGTCCGAGTACATCAGTGTGCTGGTAAGCAAGACGATGGGTGTGGGCACTTCGCGCATAATCGCGCGGGTGGCCTCCAGCCCATCCATCTCCGGCATAATGATATCCATCGCAATGATGTCTGGGCGAATGCGGCGCGCCAGTCGCACGGCATCTTCTCCGGTCTCGCCTACACCGACGACTTGCAAACCACCGGCGCTTTCCAGCATAGCAACCAATAGCTCCCGTGCCGTGCGTGAGTCGTCGATGACCAGAACGCGAATGGGTTGAGGTGCGTTATCCTGCGACATCGGTAGGCTCCAGGGTAGGGTCGGTCTCCGGTAGCGGATCGGAGGCCTGCTCTTGTGCGGCAGGTGATTGCACCTGCTGCAAACTTTCCAAGACGATATTATAGGCGTAGTCGTCCTTGACGACAAAATCCCGTGCCCCCGATTCCAGAATTTCCATGAACGCCTCTGGCTCATCGTGACTGGTGAGGATGATCACGGGAATCGATGCGGTCTGTGGATTGGCTTTCAGTTCCCGGCAGACCTCGAAGCCGCTTATCCCTGGCATTTCCAGGTCCAAAATGATGGCGTCGGGCTGTTGCGCATCGGCGAGGGCCAACCCCTGGCGGCCATCGGTGGCGCACAGGACGGTTAGCCCGGCATCTTCGAGCACGCTTTGAAGCGCCAGTGCCTGTACTAAACTGTCCTCAATGATTAAAATCGTACCCATCCCTACCTCCTTTCAAAACTCCGGTAGTCATCCGTCGTCGATTCATAATTCACGGGTTGCGAATGCTGAATCCTTACTCCCTACTCCCTACCCCCAATCAAATCAACTGTTCGATCGTTTCGAGCAGGTTGTTCTGGTCGAAATTGCCTTTGACGATGTAGGCATCGGCGCCAGCCTCGATACCGCGCGCTTTATCGGCGGCTGAAGCCAGTGATGTGACGAGGATGACGGGGATTTGAGCGGTGCGTGCGTTCGTCTTCAACTGTTGCGTCAGCCCAATGCCGTCTAAACGCGGCATGGCAATATCAGAAATCACGAGATCGGGCAGCGCGATGTCGGCGTCAATCGCGTTCAGTGCCTCCAGACCGTCGGTTGCTACGCTCACGTGATAGCCAGCGGCCTCTAGAATGTTATTCTCCAGCGTGCGCGTGGTGATCGAGTCATCCACGATGAAGATGTGCCTTAGTGGAGCTTCGGTTTTTTCTGGAGTTGTCTGTATGGTCATGGTGCTTCGGCCCTCGTTGCGTAGGGCCAGCTTGATCAAATCTCCGGCATTGAGTACCAGCAGCACTGCACCGTCGCCGGTAATGGTGGCGCCAGCGATCCCACCGAGGCGCTGTACCTGACTTCCCAATTCCTTGATGACGACTTCCTGTTCTCCGTGCAGCCCATCCACGATGAAGGCCATCCGCCGCTGCGCCGAGGCGAGCAGAAGCACGGTCATGTGCTGGTCGGGCCTATCCCCTTTTGCGGTGCGGGGCAGGTCAAGTACGTCGCTGAGATAGGCTACGCTGAAGGCAGTTTCGTTGTAGCGTAGCATCTCGCGGCCTCCCACATGGTAGATTTCGCGCGGTGTGATATCCAGGATGCGCTCGATTGCGTTCAAGGGGATGGCGTAGGTGTGGCCCGAAATCTGTACCACGAGTGCGCGTGAGCTGGTCAGCGCCAAAGGCAGGGTGAGTGTGAACGTCGTGCCGTTGCCGTTATCAGAGGCGACGTGGATGCGTCCGTGCAGTTCTTCTACGTTGCGGCGGACTACATCCAGCCCGACGCCCCGTCCGGAAACGTCGGTCACGATGGGGCTGGTCGAGATGCCGAGACCGAAGATAGCTTCGATCAACTCCATCTCGTTCAGGGTGTGCGCCTCGGTACCGGTGCGCCGCGCGAGTACACGCCGGATCGCCTCATAATCCAACCCCCTGCCATCGTCGGAGACGGTGATGACGACGTTCTTCTCCACCTGCTCGGCCTTGAGCGTGATCGTGCCCGCTCTGGGTTTGCCCTGGCTGACGCGCGTATCGGGCTTTTCCAGCCCGTGATCGATGGCATTGCGCAACAGGTGGATGAGCGGGTCCTTGATCTGCTCCAGCACCCGTTTGTCCAATTCGACGTCGCCCCCAATGATGGTGAGCGTCGCTTCCTTGCTCGCCGAGTGGGCCAGGTCGCGTACCATTCGCCCGAAGGTGGCTGTGATGGTGTTGAGCGGTAACATCCGCGCGCGCTTGACCTCGTCTTCCAGCGCATCGATGGCGAGCGAGAGCTGCATCGTATCGTTGGAGTATTCGCGCCCCATGTCGTTGATCAGCGCGACCATATCACGCAAACGCTCCTGGCTCGCAGTGAGGTAGCTGAGCAGACGGTTGGTGTCGCGACCCAGTTGGTCGTCGGCGGTCTGGCGGATGGCGCGGCGGTTCAGACGGCCGTACGTTTCGCGCACGGCGAGCCATTCTTTCTGCCAATTGCCCATCGCCTCTTGTGCGTGTTGCACCTGTGCCAGTCGTTGTTCGGCGCGTATGCGCGTGATGTGCAATTCGCTCAGTTGAGCCATCAGCGCGTCGAGTTTGGCTGCGTCGATGCGGATGGTCTCCATATTGGTGCTGCGTTCTACACCGCGTTCTGCAACGCGCTCTGCGACGCGCTCTGCGTGAAAGACTGGCACTTCCTCGGCCTCGTCGGCCAACGGCTGATTATTCTCCGGCGCCTGTGGTGCTGCGACAGGCGTTTCTGGCTCAGCAACGACTTTGGGCGGAGTGGCTGCCGGTGAGACCAGGATCGGCTCTGGCGCGGGCGGTTTGGGCCTGCGGAAAGGGGCCAGGGCAGCCACGGCCTGGGTCGCGTGCGCTGGCGGCGTGATAGCCCCGGTCTCGAACGCTTTCTCGACATCCTGGATGGCGTCCAGCACCCCATAACAGGCTGTGAATAGTGCTGGCGTCAGCTCAATGGTCTGCTTGTTTACCCCGTCGAGCACATCTTCCAACGCGTGCGCCATCTGCCCCACCACGTTGACGCCGACGGCCCGTGCAGCGCCCTTCAGGCTGTGTGCCGCGCGGAAGATTGCCCGTAACGTTTCGGGTTTCTGTGTGCTATCCAGCCGGTTCTGTTCCAGAGCCAACAGACCATCGGTCATCGTCTGGATGTGTTCGGCCAATTCTGCACGAAAACTGGCGATTAACTGTTTGCGAACCTGTTCACTGATCGCCATAGTTGTCTCCCCTTGATAGTCTTGAGAGTAAAGAGTAAAGAGTAAAGGGTAAAGGGTAAAGAGTGAAGAGTGAAGAGTAAGGAGTAAAGAGTAAAGAGTAGGGAGTAGGGAGTAGGGAGTAGGACTAGAGTGCATGGTATCCTATTCGAAAACCCTTGATCCTAATCCCCAATCCCCAATTACTCATTACTCATTACTCATTTCTAATTGATCCGATATTGCTTGACAGTCTGCATGAGCGTGCCTGCCAGGGCGTTGAGGTCCTGGGCAGCGCGCTCAGCCTGGCGCGTGCTGGCCAGGCTCTGTACGGTGGCCTGGTTGATGTTCTGCATCGCCATAGCGACCTGCTCAACACCGGCGACTTGTTGCCGTGACCCGGCAAGGACCTGCGTCGCGGCCTGCGCCGACTCGCTGATCACCTGGTACATCTGGTTGATGGCTTCTTGTGCTTGCGCTGCGAGTTGGACACCCTCGTCGACGCCCTTGGTGCC
>JBNGDO010000165.1:0-10800 GCA_049975385.1 Anaerolineae bacterium
TTGAGATCGCACCAGGCAGAAACCACAAAAGTCTCAAAAGGTTGCTTAGCCTTTGGATATACACGCGATATAAGCACACCGCGCTTTCACGCGTCTTCGTCTTTTACCTGTAGCGCCTGCTCGCGGTCGACCTCGAGCTTTTGCAGCCCGTTGTCGACGATGTGCAAGAGGCGGTTCAATTCGGCCTGCAACTGGCTCAGCGCATTGAACACGTATTCGTCAGCATCAGAGCGCAGTACCACAGCGTCGCGTTTAGCGCGTTTGGCAATGATTTCGGCTTGCTGGCGCGCTTCCTGCACCAGGCGATGTTCCGCCATAAGCTCCTCCGCTTTCGTCCGCGCCCCAACGAGGATTTGCTGTGCCTCCTGATGTGCGCTCTTGAGCAGTGCATCCCGTTCCGCGATAACTTCACGGGCTTGCAGGACCTCGTCGGGTATGGCGGCGCGCAACTGCGTCAGATGCGTGCGGACTTCATCCTCATTGACCGCGCGCACCCCAAACAATTTGGGAGATTCTTCCAGGATATAGCGTTCCAGTCGTTCGATCAGAAATTCGACGTCCATCGATACCTCCTGAGTCCCTAAACCGTATGTCACAACGAGAGCTTGGGGAGCTCGCCCCCATTATCTGCACGGCGTTGTTCATGCTTGCGCAGCAGCATTTCCTGAACCACAGGGGGAACCATCTGTGAAACATCACCACCCGCCATAAACACCTCTTTAATCAGGCTGGCGCTGAGGAAAGCGTATTCGTAGCGGGTCATCAAACAAATCGTGTCGACTTCGGACCAGAGTTGTTGATTGGTGAGTGCCATCTGGTACTCCATCTCGAAATCGGAGATGACGCGCAAACCGCGCACCAAGACCCGTGCACCCACAGAGCGCGCCAGGTTCACAGTCAATCCGGTGTATGCACAAACGGTCACGTTCTCAAGCTCAGCCAATGCTGTTTTGAGCATGGTCACCCGTTCCGAGGCGGAAAAACACAAGGGCTTCTTGGGATTTTCGTACACGGCGACAATCAGTTGATCGAAGATTTTGGCCGCCCGCTGGGCAATATCCATATGACCAAAATGCACCGGATCAAAGGAACCGGGATAGAGGGCTATTCTTTGTGTCAACTCAAATCTCCTCCGCCGCGCCAGAACTCGGCTACACGCTCCTCAAGGGATTGGTTTTCTGGCTGGCTTAGATCAGGGTCAGCCTGGAGCAGTGCCTCGGCAACCGAGCGTACTTGATGCAGCAAACGGGTATCTGTCAACGCCACCATCTGCAATTCAGGGAAGCCGCTTTGCTGCGTGCCGAGGAATTCGCCAGGACCACGCATCTCCAAATCTTTCTGCGCCAGGATAAAGCCGTCGGTGGTCGCTTCCACGGCCTTAAGGCGTTCATTAGCCTCCTCTGTGGCGCTGTCAGCCAGCAACAAACAGTAGGATTGGTGCGCACCGCGTCCTACGCGCCCCCGGAACTGGTGCAGTTGCGCCAGGCCGAAGCGTTCCGCACCGTCGATAAGCATCACCGTAGCGTTCGGCACATCGATCCCCACTTCGACCACCGATGTGGCAACCAACACATTGAGTTCACCATGCGCGAACTGTCCCATCACGGCTTCTTTTTCGGCAGGACGCAGCCGTCCATGCAGCAGGCCAAGTCGCAGGTCGGGCAACACTTCTTTCCGCAAGCGATCATATTCGGCGACGGCAGCTTTAGCATCGACTTTTTCCGATTCTTCCACCAATGGATAGATGATGAAGGCCTGTCGCCCTTGCTGTACCTGGGAACGAATAAAAGCGTAGGCACGCTCGCGCTCGCGAGGGTACAATACGCGCGTCTCGATGGGCTGACGCCCCGGCGGCATTTCGTCCAGCACGGAGACATCGAGATGCCCCCAGACGGTCAACTCTAACGAGCGCGGAATGGGCGTTGCCGTCATCATCAACAGGTGGGGGTGATACCCCTTCTGCCGCAGCGCGCCGCGTTGCTCGACGCCAAAGCGGTGCTGTTCATCCACCACGACGAATGCGAGGTCTTTGAATTCCACCGCCTCCTGAATCAGCGCGTGTGTGCCCACCACGACTTGCAGGGAACCGTCGGCCAACCCGGCGTAGATTGTCTCGCGCTCCTCGCCGGTCGTGCTGCCGGTCAGCAAGCCGAAGGTCGGGCGTGGTTCAGGGAAAACGGCGAACAGGTTAGCCAGGCTTTTGTAGTGTTGTTCGGCGAGAATTTCCGTGGGCGACATCAGCGCAGCCTGCGCGCCATGCGCCGCTGTCACCGCCATCGCCAACCCGGCGACCACTGTCTTGCCCGAGCCAACGTCGCCTTGTAAGAGGCGGTTCATCGGCTCGCCAGAGGCCAGATCACGCAGAATCTCTTCCAGAGAGCGCTGCTGGGCACCAGTAAGTGCGTAAGGCAGGCGGGCTTGCAACGTCTCCAGGTAGGCCGGATCAACCTGAATTGTCCGCCCCGGTTGCGACTTCCAGGCCAGTTTTTGGCGGAGCAGCCCCAATTGCAGGTAGAGCGTCTCCTCGAAGGCC
The DNA here is from genome assembly GCA_049975385.1 of Anaerolineae bacterium. Taxonomy (GTDB): domain Bacteria; phylum Chloroflexota; class Anaerolineae; order B4-G1; family SLSP01; genus DSWT01. The sequence goes on from JBNGDO010000165.1 coordinate 2,534, forward strand.
AGGCGTCGCCGCGCGGCGTCGAGGTGCTCCTGGTTGTCGGGAAGATGGATGCCCCATAAGGCGCGATCCAACGGGAGCAGGTTATGCTCTGCCCGCAAAGCCTTGGGCAATGCATCGGGGATGCGCTTGGCCCACGCCGAAAGAGTGCGCTCCAACGTCATCCGCATCCAACGCTGTTGTAATCCTTCCGTCAATGCGTACACCGGCTGGATGCGCGCGTTCATCAAATCCTTGCGGCCAACCTGTTCCCATTCCGGTGAGTTCATCGTCAGGCGGCCCAAGTATTCGTCCACCTTGCCACTGACCAGAATCTGCATCCCGGCACGGATACGGCCTTCGAGGTAGCTCTGGTTAAACCACGTGACTTCCATCGTACCGGTATTGTCGGAAAGCACGGCACGAAACAGGGATCTGCCCGCATGGGTCTTGCGTAAACCGGCATCCCACACTGTCGCCAAGACACTCACGCGCTCGCCGTAGACCAGACGATTAATCGTCTTGAGCATGGAATAGTCTTCATAGCGCCGTGGATAGAAGTACAGAAGGTCGCGCACGGTATTGACGCCGAGTTTCCGCAGCAGTTCGCCGCGCTTTTTTCCAATGCCGGCCAGCATCTCCACCGGAGCTTCAAGGCCTCGCCCAGGCGCGCTACGTGGTTGGCGGCGAGATGACGACTGCTCAGGCTGCGGCGCAGCGGCCTCTTTCTCCACCACAGACGGCATTTCTGTCTGGGGAGCTGCACCTGTAGGCGGCGTGCGTAAAGCCGCCCGCAAAGCCTGCATCGCTTCACGGCGCGCCTCGATTGCGAGGCTACTATAACCCCGCAAGCGCGTAGCGATGTCCTCGACCCAGGGGCAGGCCGATTCACCAAACGCACCGATGGCTTGCTTGACCCAGGTATCGGCATAGCGCGCTAAACCACCGGCGACGGCTTTGTCCTGATACGTGTAATCTGTCTCCTCCAAATTGAGGATTTTCTCCAAAATTTCTAATGGCTTAACCATTTATGCTCCTAGAAAATAGTCAGATAGTCGTTAGTCTCATGGTCGTTAGTCAAGCGGTCACTTCGAGCGTTACAGGTCGCCAGCGCGAATCAGGGCCACGCCCACGGCTCCAGGTCCGACGTGCGTACCAAAGATAGGACCGACCTCAACTACCAACGGTGAATTATCCGGCGCATAGGGCGCTAATGCCTCGCCCAGCCGCATCACGATGGCGGGATCAGCATGGGCATGCAACACTGCCAGCTTTTGCAACGGCGCCATCGCCATAACCGTGTCCAACATGTGCCGGAGCGCACGCTGGTGTGTGCGCGCTCGCCCGATCAGCTGTGCTTCGCCGGCGGTAAAAACAATCATTGGCTTGATCTGCAAGAAAGAAACCAATTTGGCAGCAGCCCATCCCACACGTCCACTGCGCCGCAAATACTCCGGCGAATCCAACATCCCCAGCACACTGCTACGTGCACACGCATATGTGATCAAGCCTTTAATCTCAGCAAGGGATGCACCACGAGCCACGGCCTCAGCCACCAACAACACTACCCAGCCAATTCCCATAGACACTTGCCCTGTGTCGAAGACGTGGACAGTCGCGCCCGTTAGCTGCTGCGCGGCAAGCAGCGCGTGATTGTACAAGCTGCTCACATTCGATGAGGCAAAAAGGCCAATAATGTCACGCGCGCCCTCCTCGACCAACGCCTGGTAAACTTGCAAGAATTCTGCCGGGGCCGGAGCCGCCGTCTTGGGCATAACATTCGATTCTAGCAGCTCGCGGTAGAACCAACCGTAATCAGCAGAAACACCAATCAAGTGACTGGTCTGCCGCATCACTAAATGAATTGGGACAACTGCGATATTGAACTGCTGCACGAGATATGGAGGAATATCCGCCACACCATCGGTGACGATGCGAATATGACCATCCATACCTGCTTAACGCCATTCCCCCTCGTAAATGACCATACCCACGCCCTCCGGACCGATATGGGAGGCCAGGAGCGGATCATAGGTGATAATGGGGAAGTTGTGATTCAGTATGATTTGTTCAAGCCGAGTTTTGAGCGACAGGGCCTCCTCCGTCGGCTGCGCACCGCTCTGAAAAATGACGAGTTGGTTGATCCGCGAGAATTCCGAGGCAAACTCCACCAGCTTGTCGAGCGCCCGCTCCGGTTTGCGGCTTTTCTCCTGCGGGATAATATCGCCATCCTCAATCACAAGAAAAGGATGAATCTTGAGCATTGCCCCGAGAATTGCCTGCATAGCGCTAAGTTTGCCGCTTTTATAGATGTAATCCAAGGTGTGTGAGATCATCACCACATAGATGCGGGGGATCATCCCCCGAATACGCTTAACCACGTCCGGCAGCGGTAGATCCCCTTGCTGGAGCAATTCTCCGGCCTTTTCTACCAACAAGCCCAGGCCAACGGACATCGTCTGTGAATCCAACACGGTAATGTCGCACCGCCCCATAAAGTCACGGGCTGCAATGCGCGCGTTACGCATGACAGGGCTCAGATGTCCCGAGGATAGGATCAGTAACATACGGTTGGTGCGATAGAGCGTGCGCTCAAAAACAGCACGGAAATCATCAGGAGAAGGCCCAATGATCTCCACGGGGCTACGCGACTGCTCGAGTTCGGCCAGCAAGTCGATATGCCCATCTGTCTGTTGGTCATACATAAAGTTACGTCCATTCGCCTGTGCAACAATGGGCAACGAAATGATACCAAGTTCGCGCAAACGCGTTGCTGAGAGACAAGCCGTCCCATCAGTGATCAATTGAATGTGGTGATTGTTGCTCACATCCTTTCTCCTTAAACTGATAAATTCGTAATAATGATTCCGCTATCCTTGCGACGTTTGGTTCGTACTTCGCAAAGATTCACTCACTCAACAGAAATAATGTAAGGATAATGTGGCTGTCCGCCTTCGATGACTTCGAATTCCAGTTCGGGGTAGGTTTCGGTCAGCCTCTCGACCAAACTCTCCGCCTGGGAGGCATCCACGCCCTCACCATAGTACACGGTCACCAACTCACAGTCTTCAGTCTCAGCCCCAGCCAGGAGCCAAAAAACCGCCTCGTCGAAAGATTCTGTATCCACCACCAATTCACTATCCAGCAGCCCGATGGCATCTCCCTCACGCACATCGAGTCCGTTGAGTGCCACATCGCGGGTTGCCCACGTCACCTCGCCGGTAATCACCTCTTTGGCCGCGCGCAACATCGCCGCCACATTACCATCCAGCGTGGCCTGTTGATCGAGAGCCAACAGTGCGGAGACCCCCTGAGGGATGGAGCGCGTCGGCACCACAGCGACGTGCTTTTTGCTCACCTCGGCAGCCTGCTGTGCTGCCATCAGGATATTCTTGTTATTAGGGAGAACAATGACTTGGTCGGATACTGACTGTTCAATTGCCGCCAGAATTTGCGCAGTACTCGGATTCATCGTCTGCCCACCCTCGACAATGCTGGTAGCGCCCAAACTGCGGAACACCTTTTCCAATCCATCACCGGCAGCCACCGCCACCACGCAGATATTGGGAGGCTCTTCAACTGGGATCCCTGAGAACGGAACCCCGAGCATATGGGTATCTTCCCGCCCGGCCATAAACATCTCGTACTGCGCTTGCATGTCCTCTACAACGACGTCACGCAAGGAGCCGCACTTCGCGCCGTAGCTGATGGGGATGCCCGGATCGAGCACATGCACATGCACTTTGACGGTCTGGGCATCTCCTACCACCAGAGCGGAGTCCCCCATCGCTTCGATGGTAGCACGCATCCCGGCAACATCCAAGGCACTGCCGGCGACAATAAACTGCACATCATAGGGATAATTGCTATCGAAATGCAGCGCCTCGGTCATAAGATCGTGGTGAGCCGCATGAGCTTGGATAGCGAGCGACGCACTGCTTGTGGTATGTTCAAGCTCTTCGACCGATAATCCCTTCATATAGCGCAGCATCCCTTCAAGGACCACAAATAGTCCCTGTCCGCCTGAATCAACGACTCCAGCCTGACGTAATACCGGCAGGAGCTGTGGTGTGCGGGCAACGGCGGATTTCGCCCGTTGGACTATCCGCTCGAAAATATACAGCAAATTCTCAGTTTCCGCCACAGCCAGCGTAGACTCCTCCGCCACCTCGCGCATGACAGTCAAAATCGTACCCTCCACCGGCTTGACGACGCCCTTGTAGGCAGTATCTCGTGCTTCATTCAGTGCATCCGGTAGATCCGCCGCGCTCATGTGGGCTTTGGAATCCAGACCTCGTGCGAACCCGCGCAGAATCTGGGAGAGGATGACCCCGGAGTTACCACGTGCCCCCATCAAGGCGCCATGGGCAACCTTGCCCGCAAGACGCCCGACGTTCTCTTCTTGCACATCGGCGACTTCGTTCCAGGCGGATGTCATCGTCAACATCATATTCGTGCCGGTATCACCATCGGGCACCGGAAACACATTGAGCGCGTTGATCTCTGCCTGGTGTTGTCGCAGCCAGGACAACGCAGCCGCCATCATAAATTTTAAGTCATGCCCATCGAGAGTATGAATAATCTCACCGCCCACACGTTCACCCACGCTAAGCCCCCTAATCTATATCGCTGACGCGCAAAGCCTGGATATGTACGTTCACTTTGGCGACCGGCAACTCGAGAATCTTTTCAATCTGGTATTTCACCACATGTTTGATGCTCTCGGCCACGCTCGAGACTCGCGTGCCGTATTCTACGACCACATACAAGTCCACGATGACCTTTCCCTCCCGAACCTGCACTTCCACTCCGCGTTTTCTGTCGGTGGATAGTATATCGGCCAAGCCAGTAGCAAAGTTTTTGGGTACCGTCCCCACAACCCCGTAACACGTCTGTACCGCTTCACTGACAACCGATGCAATAGCGGCCGGGGCCACCTCTATTCTCCCCCGAGGTTGCACTTTTTTACTCATAAAACTCTCCTCCCAGTTGCATCTTTTACTCTTTGTGGTATGATACCCTCCGTCATCGAGACAGAAGAGGTGAAAAAAATGGCAAAATGTGAAATCTGCGGTAAAATCCCAATGTTTGGACACAATGTCAGTCACTCGAACCAGGCGACCAACCGGCAATTCCGCCCTAACATCCAGCGCAAGCGGGTGCTGATTGATGGCGCATGGCGGCGTATCCACATCTGTACTCGCTGTTTGCGCACGCTATCCCGTGGTGATAAGTAACGTACATTGCACTGAAATCCAAGCGACAGCCCCGTTGACCGACCGGAAACGGGGCTGTTGCGTTTCATACGCTAGACAACGCCGCGCGTAGCGCCAATGCTCCCACGCAGGGCTGTTATAGCTTCTGCTACACCTTCAGGCACAGCGAAGATTGCAGAACCCGCAACCAAATGATCGGCCCCATGCGCCACCACTAGGGGGGCGGTCTCCACATTGATGCCCCCATCCACCGATAACCATGCCCTGCTACCGGCTGCGTCTAGGATGCCCCGCACGGCGGCAATTTTGGGCAGCATCTGCGGTAAAAAGTCCTGACCGCCGAACCCGGGATTCACCGTCATCACCAGAACCAAATCTACCATGCCCACGACATAACGCAAAATCGATTCTGGCGTTGCCGGATTCAAAGACACGCCGGCCTGCACCCCCAGCCCGCGGATCTGTCGCAAGACCTGATGCAGATGGATCGTCGCCTCGGGATGCACCGTCAGCACATCCGCCCCCGCCTGCGCGAAGGCTTCTACATAGCGTTCCGGAGATTCCACCATCAGATGAACGTCGAGAGGCAGTTGCGTGACTTTGCGTAGTGCCGCCACCACCGGTGGGCCAATCGTCATATTCGGCACAAAATGGCCATCCATCACATCCACGTGGATGACATCCGCGTCGGCCGTCTCCGCCATCTTGATAGCCGCGCCAAGATAAGCAAAATCGGCAGAAAGTATCGATGGTGCGATGCGTACATATCCGTCCATAACCTGGCTATGATACACCGGATACGCCAAAAGGCAACCATACGATGGATATCAACTGCTTTCCCTAAACTATTTCATGCGATGACACCTTCCATTAACAAAACGTTACAAAACAATTACCGAAAAGAAAATAGTATTGACACGCATTTCTCGGAATGGTATCATTGAAGATAGTTCAAGCCTTTGCAAAGTTTCATATAAGCACAAAAAATAAGGAGGCTTATAATGTTTCGCGACAAGATTCAAAACAGCTACGAGGAACTCTCGCCACGCTTCCGCATCCTCGCAGATTTTATTCTCGAAAACACCCTGGACGTCGGTTTCCTGACGGCGACGGAATTGGCCCGCCGTGTTGGAGTTGATCCGGCGACCGTTGTACGCTTCTCGCAAGAACTTGGCTATTCTGGATATCGTGAGCTATCGCGTGAGATCAAACGCTACATCAACCAGCAATTGGCGCTACGTTACAAAAAAGGTGCAGCCGAAGCCGAGGGCTTGACCGAATATGTGACCATACTGATCGACGAATTGAGCGACCGCACTTTGGATATGAAAGCGGACGCTAAATATATTGCAGAGGCTGCCCAAACCATCCATACAGCCGATCGGGTTTTCGTCACCAGTGCAACGGAAGGATACGGTGTCGCCTTGCTGTGGAGCACCTACCTAAGCCTCCTAGGGATCGAAACCTATCCCATTCGTGCCGATTATGCACAAGCAGCGATCCTGCTGCAAACGCTTGAGCCAGAAGACTTACTGATTGCAATTTCATTGGGGCTAGGTCCGGGAACTGAAATTGGGCACCTTCTCAGCGCCGCCAAAGAGCACGGTGCGCACACAATGTCCATCACCACCAGTCCCACCCTGCTGCCGGCGCGCCAGGCTGATATCAATCTGGTTGCACCCTCCAAGACACCCGCAGGCTATCCCTCCTTCGACACGTTGATGGCTGTCCTTTCATTGTTGTGGCAAGCGCTTATTAACGAAGGTGCTGAAAAAAGCCATAACAACATCGCCGCCGCTATGCAAGCGCTCAACGACCTCGTCGAGCAAAGAGACAAAGTGCCTACCTACGACATTGCAGCGTTGCTGCGGCTCTGGGGACAAGAGTAAACGACGGCGTACAAATGAAAAAAAGGGAGAGTGTATACACTCTCCCTTTTTCGTTCTCCAACTGACGTTACGGTTTGGGATCAACTATTGGTTCAGGTTCCCAAAGCGGCAGAGCATCGAAGGAGCGAGGCCACGTCAACGTGTAAAAATCAACATAATCTACCAGACCGCCCCGCCACAGAGCATCGACGTGCCCTCCTTCATGGACCTGATAGGTCACATCTGCCCCGTACTCAACTAGGACATCGTAGAATTGCAATGTAGAAGCCCTGGCCCAGTCCAAACTCCCAGCATCCAAATAGATACGCATCCCCGTGACGCCTTGTTTTGCCAGTAAGAAAGGATCATATTGTGGCATAGGACGGTTCAAAGCCAGTGCCGGGCTATGCCCTCCGACAATACTGAAGAGATCTTGGTGCCGCAATGCAATCTCAATGGACCACACGCCGCCTCGGGAAATACCCCCGATTGCACGTGCAGCCGGATCGCGCCATGTCCTGTAGGTTTGCTCTACGAGCGGGAGCATTTCATCCACAAACATGCCCTCGAAAGACCAGGCACCGCCACTAGAATTCACATACAATCCATCGGAACTCACACCAGGCAGCACCACAATAAATGGTCCAATAATTCCCCGACTAGTCCAATCGTCCACTAATTCATCAATGCCCAGTGTAATCCAATGCCGTTCATCCAGGGGCCAACCGTGAAGCATGTACAATACCGGGAAAGCTTTATCAGAATAGTCGTCATAACATGGCGGTAGATGTACCAAAAAACGGACCTCTTCTCGCATTGTCTCGCTGACCAAAGATGCGGATTCAGTCCGACCACGAAGATAAGGACAAGAGAAAGGTGTAGGTGTAGGCGACGGCAATGGCGTCGGTTCAGGAGTCGGTGACAGTGTAGGCAATATTGTAGTCGTAGAGGTAATTGACATCTCCAAAGAAGGGGTAGCTTGCACAGCCGTCGTGGAAAGCGAAGCGGCAACTGGAGTATGGCTCGCACCCTCCACCTCATCAACCTCAATGCTTTGACAACCTGCCAGAAGCCCTAAAAGCAGGAGCACAAACACAAGCCAGAGTCTACTGCCCACATTCGATCCTAACACACTCATCTATCCAAATATCAAAAAACAGTTCCTTGGCAATGACCTACTCTCCCACCCCGCTACCAGGGCAGTACC
>JBNGDO010000166.1:0-10520 GCA_049975385.1 Anaerolineae bacterium
GGCAAGCTTATGACGATCAACGCAGGAATGTGGATAGCCGCGCTGGCCGGGTTGCGCGCTGTGGAAGTGCTCGGCGTGAATAGGAGGTGTTTCTATGAGCAAGTCTCTGGTAGCCTTTGACACAGATCGCATCAAAGAATACGTGTTTGCCACCGGCAAGCTCCAAGAAATTCGGGGCGCGAGCGCCGTGTTGGATCGCTTGAACCGCGCAGAAATGCCCCAATTAGTAGGAGCCACTGCGGATGGCCTAATTTATGCCAATGGCGGCGCGGGATTGTTCGTCGTGGAGAGCGACGAGGCCGAGGACGCCATTCGGCGCGTCCAGCAGGCATATCGCCGGGCAACCCATACTGCCTCCATCACGGGCGTGAGCGCGCCGTTGCCCGACCCGGATGGCAGTGACGTGTCGTCGGAGCTGGAGTTGGTTCGCCACCGGCTGCGGATGGCCAAAGATGGCCGTACTGCTCCGATTCTGCCGCTGACGCATCCTCTGCTCCGTTTTTGCGACGCCTGCGGCACCCGATATGCCGAGACTACAGACGACGGCGAGCGCATTTGTATTAGCTGCCTGACCAAGCGCCAAGAGTCCGACCAAGTCAAGGCCGATATCGAACGCTGGGTCAGCGGGCAGGCCCAACCCGACCCGGCCTCGCTATACCTGTGGGAACGGCTGATCGCCCGACTCGTAGAAGTAGGTTATCCAGTCGCGGGCGGTGGGCGACCGAGGGACTTTGAAACACTGGGCAGACAATCCTCTCCCAAGAACTATATGGGACTGATTTACGCCGACGGCGACGGAATGGGACGGGAGATCGAACAAATCAAGTCCCTTACCGAAATGTCCAGGTTCGCCAATGCTGTAGACGGAGCGGTATACGAGGCTGTGACCGAGGCGATTTCGACATATCTCCAGCCTGGCGGCTCCAACGTGTGGCCTTTCGACATCTTGCTCTTGGGCGGCGACGACCTGGTGATGGTTACCCGCGCCCAGAGCGCGATAGACGTGGCGCGCCACGTGGTCGAACGTTTTTCCGAGATCACCCAGAATGCCTGGGGTAAGCGGCTGAATCTCTCGGCCTCCGTTGTGCTGACCCACGTCAACTATCCCATCGGCGCTTTGCTCGGGCTGGCCGAAAGCGGCCTCAAGTTTGCCAAGAAAGGAGCGGCCAAACGGCATCAAGCAGGCGAAACACTGGACGGAGGAATGCTCAATTTCCTGGTCGTCAGCAGCGCCAACCACCTTGATTTTGACGATTATTACAAACAAGAGTTAAAACTGGAAGAAGACGCGGGCCGCACAGTGCTCTATCGCACCCAGCGTCCCTACACAGCGCCAGAGATGGCTGCCTTACTGACACAGGTGCGCGATGTAAGAGACAAGGTCCCGCACACCAAGCTGGAGCAATTGCGGGCCGCTATCTTTCAGAGCCGCAAGCAGGGTACAATTGACGCGATGATGGCGGTCTTGCGATTGCGCGACGACAAGCAGCGCCGAGCACTGTTGGAGATAGTCAGTACAGACCCGCGCGAGCAAATCTATCTGCCATGGGTCAAGCAAGATGCTGACTGGGCCACGCCAGTACTCGACATCGTGGAACTGTTGGACTTTTGTGGAAAGGAGGAGGTCCCATGAATGTGAAAACCGAACACGTCCACATCAAATACGGACTGACGTTTACCTCGGCGTTTCACTTTGGCACCGGCCTGCGCGGTGGGTTGGTGCATCGCCTAGTGGCCCGCGACGCCGATGGCTTTCTCTATGTGCCCGGTTCGACGCTCAAGGGCGTGCTGCGCGAACGATGCGAGCAGTTGGCCCAACTGTTCAACCTGCAAACCACCTCGCCGCACACTGAGGACTGGCGCGAGGCGAACCGGCGCGACCCGGACATTATGACGCGCATCTTTGGCAGCCGCTTTACGCCCGGGCAGCTTTACTTCGACGATGCGCAGATGTCAGAATCATCGCGGGCATTGTTTGAGGTAGATAAGAATCGGGAACATTTGAAATCAAAATTCAAAGCCTGGCAGGTCGAGCGCCGCACCCAGGTCAGTCTCTCACGGACAACGCGCACGGCGCAGTCGGGGTTGCTTTTCACCAGTGAGTATGGTGTCCGGGATTTGCAATTTGAGGGCAGCGTCTTAGGTTTGCTTGCTGGTTTTCCACTGGATTCAGGCGAAGGAGGGGTAGGCACATATTCGCTTCTTTTGCTGCTGGCCGGACTGAAAAGCCTGGACCGTCTGGGCGGCTCCAAATCCAGTGGCGCGGGAAAGGTTGAGTGTCAACTGACCGACTGCTGCGTAGATGGGCAGTCGATTTCTACCGATGGGCTGATCAAGCGATTGGAGGAAATCGAATATTATTGGTTGGCGCGAGAGGAGGCAGCGGGATGAAATACATCGTTCAAATCACAGACTGCGGGCCGCTTTCTTTTCGCGTCGGGCGCGAGACGGCGACTGTCGAGACGCTGCCCTATGTGCCGGGAACGGCGCTCCTGGGCGGGTTGGCTTCGGTCCACGCTATGCTGCGCCACGACCGGGTCGAGTTCGACGCCTTCTTTATGAGCAGCGAGGCCAGCTTTGGCAATCTCTACCCGGCGTCTTTCAAACTGGACGAATTGCAAGGCGAGACCGTCCCAGTCTATCCACTGCCCCGAACGGCGGTGTCGTGCAAGCGGTTCAAGGGTTTTACCTTCGACGAGGATGATCCCAAGGACGACCCGCACCACGGTGTTTTAGACGCACTGATCCCCTGGGCGCTCTTTGCGTTGAGCGGGCAGACAGATTCCTACCCATTGAGTGTGCTTAACGAATGCCCTCATCCCCAATGCGATGAACCGCTGGACCACTTGGACGGCTTCTACCGGCGCAACCCGTTCAACATGCAAGAGATGGGTACGGCCAAAGCCCCGCGTGGCCTGCGCACCCGCACCGGCATCAATCGCGCCACAGGCACGGTGCGGCAGGGCATTCTCTACAGCCGCGAGGTGCTACGGGCCGGCAGCCAGTTCTGGGGCACGCTGACGGTAAACGACGAGCAGGCCAAACCATTTCACCAGTTCATCCAACAGGCCAACGCTAGCGGCCTGCTGCGCCTGGGCAACAACCGCACGCGCGGCTTTGGCCGGGTGACCTTAAATCTCGATCCGATGGGCAGCGGGGATACACCCAATTTGTTGCAAAAACGCATCCAGACCTTCGACGATGTGCTGCGCCAGCAGGCTCAGCGTTTTGGTATAGACACACCCCACGCCGCCTACGTCCCGCTGACGCTGATCTCCGACGCGATCCTGTTCGACCGGCTGCTGCGCCATCGGACGACCATCGCGCCGGACTATCTGGCCGACGTGTGGGGGCTGACGGGCGTCGAACTGATCTACCAGAACAGCGGCGTGCGCCGGGTGTTAGGTTGGAACGACTTGTTCCGGCTGCCCAAGCCGGATGACGTAGCAATCACGATGGGATCGGTCTTTTTGTTAGGATTTTCGGAACCGCTGGATGGCGGGACGCTTCAGACATTGCTCAAGATGCAGGATGAGGGCATCGGCGCCCGCCGCCGCGAGGGATTCGGGCGGCTGCTGGTCGCCCATCCATTCCACTGGGAGGTAAACGGACAATGACAGACCAGGCGTTGCGGATGAAAATGCTGCGGGCGGTTGCGCTGCGCGCCGACAGTTTTTACGGTAAAGCGCAAAATCTCGGCAGCCGTGCGGCCCAGGCCTTGACCGACAAGAAACGGTCGCAGATCAACGGGCTGGAAGGCGTTGCTAACAGCGCGCTCAAAACGACCGACGTGTTCGATTTCATCAAGATGCGCGTGGCGCGCCAAGACGAATGGCGCAAAGGAAACTGGGGGCCTGAGCTTTTGGATTACCTGAGTAAGGATTTGCGCGATCAGCGTAAAGCCATTTGCCGGGAACTCGAGATAGAAGACCCCAACAGCGCGGAAGGCATCCAGGTTCACCTGCTCCTTATCCGCGAGTTCGTGCGCCAACTGGCGGTTCAGTACGAGTATGCCTGCGAGTTCCCCAATTAGGAGACTCAAGATGCAATTGACGCCAGATCAAGAAACCCATATCCGCATGTTGAGCGACCGCGAGATCTACCAAGCGGCGATGACTTTTGCCAACGAGCAACAAGATGTGATCGCGTACAGCCAGTTCAACAGCCAGATCAATGGTTTGCTTCAGTTCTCGCGCTCGTGGAGCGAATTGATCGGTTTCGTGAACCATCAGAAAAGCCGGAACTGGCAGGGCGTGCGACAATCTTACGGCGAGTTCTATACCGCGCTCAACCAGCAACTGAACGATCTACGCCGCAAGGTGAAGGACGAATTTGTCCCCGATGATTTGACCAAGCGTGAAAGCAACGAACTGACCGACTACTTCGCCGGGTTGCTGGCCCACGAGTTCATCCAGCACCTGGCGGCCGAGATGATGTGGAAAAAGGAGGTCAAGAAATGATCAATCCCCGTGGTTTTACACGACGATACCTGTTTACCGGGACGCTGACGCTGCGCACCGGCCTGCACATCGGCAGTGGTTGGACCGTGGGCAGTCCCAGCGACAGCCCCGTGATTCGCACACCCGATGGCAAGCCGTTTATCCCTGGCTCCAGCTTCAAGGGTGCGTTCCGCAGTATGGTGGAGAAACTGGCCCAGACGATTGGGTTGAAGAGCTGCGGCCTGATGGAAGGCCAGGGCTGCATTGGGGCGCAGGGTAAGGAGCAGGATGCTTTCAACAAGCGCAGTAAGGATTGGACAAACGACCGGCTGCTGGCCGAGTTGGATAAGCTGTTGTGCGATACTTGCAAGCTCTTCGGCTCGCCCTACGCCGCCTCGCGCATCACATTCGCCGACCTGCTCCCCACCGATGAAAGCGCCGAGTATGCCGAGGCCATGATCCAGATCCGCGACGGCGTCGCCATTGACCGTGATAGCGAAAAGGCCGTGGACAAGCTCAAATACGATTACGAAGTTGTCGCCCCGGCTCAGACCTTCAATCTCGAGATCCTCTTGGAGGATCCCACCGACACCGACCTGGGCCTGACCTGCGTTGGCCTGAGCGAGTTTGTCAGCGGCTTTGGGTACGTGGGCGGCAAACGCTCGCGCGGCCTCGGCAACTGCCGCCTCGACGACCTCCACATCTACGAACTCGACCTCTCGATGGACGACGTCACGGAACGGGCCGAGCGGCTCAAAAAGTACCTGCTGGGCAGCACGCCGGAGGACAAGATGACGCGTGTAACTGACGTTATGGCATTTTTAGATCAACAGATCACGGCGCTGTTATCCTATGCTGGAGGTGCGCAGTGAATACACATCCTACTACATTCAACCAGAATTTAATGGACCAGGCAATGAGGGACTTACGCCGTTTACCCGGCGAGGCAGTGCAAGAAGTAGTAGACTTTATCGGCTACTTGTTGACCAAGTATCCCTCATCTGAACCGGCGCGAGGCAGCGCGGAAGCACTGCTAAAGTTTTGCGGGACATGGGAAATGGATGCAGATGAAAGCGCCGAATTAGATGCGTACATTCAAATGATGCGGGAGATGCCCGACCATGACCGTCTATTTGCTTGATACCAACCACGTGAGCGCAGTACTGGAAGACAAATTTGCGCTGCGGAAACGCATCGAGCAGCACGCTGCAACCGGTCGCTTTTGTATTGCCATGCCAATTTTGGGTGAGCTCTATTTCCGTGCCTATGCCAGCCGGCGACCGGAGAAAAATCTGGCGCAGCTCGCCAGATTCCTCGACGAGATGCCTGTGTGGGATTATGGCCCAGAGGAAGCGCGGGAATATGGCCGGATTCAAGCCGAACAAAAGCGCCGAGGATTGCCAATTCCGCCTATAGATGCGCAAATTGCCGCCGTGGCCCGTATCCATAATCTGGTGGTACTAACCGCGGACCACCACTTCCAATACGTGGATGGACTGTTGACAGAAAATTGGCTCGAAGGAGGTGTATAAATGTTGAAACGACTGGTAAACGAAGCCTATTTCACCCTGACCATCACCACCACCGGCCCGATTCTGGTGCGCTCCGGGCACGTCACGCTCACCGGCCCGGACATGACCCCGGTGCTGACCTACCGCGACGGCGACTGGCAGGTCTACCTGCCCGGCAGTTCGCTCAAGGGCGTCATCCGCAGCCACCTGGAAAAAGTGGGGCGCACGTTGCAGCCGCGCCCGGACGTAATCTGCAACCCGTTCCACAAACACCCGGAGGCAGACGCCTTTTGCGGCGACAAGTTCCAGCGTCGCAAGGATAACAAGGAAGAGATCAACAGCGAGATCGCCTACCACGACTCGTGCCCCATCTGCCGCTTGTTCGGCTCGACCGAGTTCATCGGGCGGGTGAGCATCAACGATGCCTACCTAGTGGACGGCGCCCGCGCCCGCCCGACCGAGACCCGCGATAGTGTGGGCATTGATCGGTTGACCGGAGGCGCATTCGACGGGGCCAAGTTCGAGTTGAAGGTCGTTTCTTCCAACGTGGCGTTCCAAACCGACATTTACCTGCGCAACTTCGAGACCTGGCAGCTGGGCATGCTCTTGCTCGTCGCCCAGGACATGGCCGACGGCCTGGTGCGGATCGGCTCCGGGCGCTCGCGGGGACTGGGCAGCGTGCGCGGCCGCGTAGACGAGGTGATCGTCAGCTATCTCGCCCCGGTGGACGACAAACCGCTGACCGAGGTGTGGGGGCTGGGCAAGTTCCAGACGCCGGAGGAACGACAGGCCTACCGCACCTGGGAGGACGACCTGCTGACGCTCACTCACGCGCCGCAGGAGGGCCGTAAAGGGCTGCGCCAGCAAGCGATTTTCAGCGGCGAAAGTCTGGATGACTTGAAGCAGCAAGCGTCCGCGGCCTTTGTCGCTCGCTTACAGAGCTGGTAGGAGGACGCAATGGCGGATAACAAACATCCGACGGACATCATTCAATGGGCGCGCACCGCCGACCTGACCCCGGCCGTCGCGGCGCTGGCCTGGCCCGATCCCAGCTACATGTATCTGGAGCGCGTGCCTCACGCCTGGCTGACCGAGGCCGAGATCGAGAACGGCCTGCGCCTGGAAAAGCTCGACCCGGCCGAGGACTGGAACGGATGGGAGCGCGGGCGGCTCTTTTGCGCCGATTTCGAGCTGCGCTGGGAAACGCTGGACGGCGCGTTCCAGGCCGTCTACGTCGGGCCGCCGGCCGATCTGCCTGGCTTTGCCCTCGCTGACGACATCGACCTGGGCGACACACAGGTTGAAACCCACAGTTACTGGATGTGGGGCAACCGCGTGCCCGACAAGGATTTAGAAACGGTCGGCGCTGAAAAGCGGGATGACCAAAACGTGTTCATCGAGTTCGTCGTCCCGCGCGTGCTGTACTATCCCGTGTCCGACGCGGCGCAGCGGGTCAAGCTGCGCGTGCGCCAGTACGTGGATCAGAACAGCGGCGCGCTGGCCTACTATCGCTTCTGCGGGCTGGAGGAATTGACATGAACCCTTACGATTTCGTGCGCATGGACTGGAGCAAGGGCGTCAAACGCCGTCCGGCTATCAACCATGATCACTTCGAGGGTCTGTCCGGGCGCATCGAGGGCACGATCACCACGCTGACGCCGTTCTTCATCCCCCGGAAGGACAACCGCTCGCCCAAGCAGTTTCTCACCAACGCGCAGCGGCAGGCGGTCATCCCCGGCAGTTCGCTCAAAGGACTGATCCGCAGCCTGGTGGAGACGGTTGGCTATGGCTGCTGGTGGCTGTTCGACGGAACATATGAAGGCGGCAAAGCCAACTATAAAAGCAAACTGCCCCGCGACTTTGAACAGTGCCGAGATGCAAGTCAGCTTTGTGTCGCCTGCCGTATGTTCGGATTGATTAAAGGCGGCACACTGCTGCTGGGCCACGTCGGTTTCGATGACGCGGTTTGCGATGCGCCGGTACCCTACGATACGATCTATACGCCAATTCTGGACGCGCCCAAACCGCGGCACAGTGTGTGGTATCTGGGCCAAGATGGCAAAGTGGCCGGTCGCAAGTTCTACTTCCACAGCACCGTCATCCGCACGTTGAGTGGGATAAAACGGAGCAAAAGCGGAGTGCAGTTGAATCAATACATCGCTCCCATAGGCGCAAACAGCAAGTTTACCTTCTCCGCCCATTTCGACAACCTGGCCCAGGACGAGTTGGCCTTGCTGCTCTACGCGCTGGTGTTGGAGCCGGGGATGCGCCACAAGCTGGGCTACGCCAAACCGGCTGGCCTGGGCAGCGTTGAGATCGCGCTGACTCGCCTGGAACTGGTGGATTATCGCCAGCGCTACACCTCGCCCGACGGCGGGCGCACCGTCTACACCGGCGCCGCGCTCAAGACCTACGTGGACGGCCAGATCGCACCCTACGTCGACGACAAAAACTCAGTCACGCTGCAAGACCTGCGCCGCATCTGGAAATGGCCGGGGCGGGACGATCTGCGTTACCCCGACCGATACTGGTTCGACCGGCCCGAGAACAAGAACAAGCCCATCTCGAAGACACCGTGACGAATAAAGGTGACAGGCACTTGACAAGTGCCTGTCACCGGAAAGGAACACGCACTATGTCACAAAACATCCTCATCGCCGCCTTGGGCGACCATCCCGCCGTCGTGACGGGGATGGTCAAGGCCCTGCGCGAGTTCGAGGGAATCGAGATCGACACGCTGCACGTGCTGCACCCTCAGAACACGGGCAAGTACATCGGGCGCGAGGGGTTCCGGCTGATCCAAGGTCACCTGGCGGCACAGTGTGATGTGCAACCCGTCCCACTTCCTTTTCCCGACGCTAACACGAGTGACGCCTCATTGGTGTTCCTGCAAAACCTGGCCGAGTTGCTGGGTGCTTATCGGGACGAAACGACCTTCCGGGTCTTTCTCTCCCTGGCCGGCGGACGCAAGAACACTTCGGCGTTGATGGGATTGGTGGCCCAATTCTTCCCTGCCGTACAGGGGTTGTATCACCTGTTGGACCGGCGCGAGGGCCGACACGACGCCTGTTTCTACTCCATCGAGGAAATGGAGCTTGAATTGTCGGAGGAACAGGTTGAAGCTGCTCTCGACCCACCGCTCGACCAACTGAATCTGGTCTCCATTCCCTACCCCGGCGCGTTCGCCAACGTTGGTGACCTGTGGCGAGGTCTTCAAACCGGCGAGGCACTGGCCTACTCGCCCGAAGTCGCCGCCTTCTATAGCCCGGTCCTCAACCGCCGTCAACCGGATCACCGCCTACGCGTGTGGGTCTCGGAACAGGCAATCCGGGATTATCACGCTCTCGGCGCTCAGATGCAGAACAAGCTTATCGGTTACGCACGTCGGATGCAATATCCGGCCCATCTGGAAGCCAAAGCCAGCGGCCCTCGGGGGTGGAAGACTGACTGTGAAGTCTATCCTGAGCATAAGGCCCATTCCAATTTACGCCTTTTCTACCACTGGGACCGCCAAAATCAAACCGTGACCATATGCCGGGCAATGCTCCATCAAGAATACGATCGCCAAGGCTGTGTGTGGTTCCGCGACCATACGAATTTGAAGCCGCTTTCAGCTTTGAAACAGGATTACATTCTGGTGGTCCCTCTGGGAAAATCACCCATGATCGCTACCCAGACCTATACCTTGCTCCAAGAAAGCGAGGAGGGAGGTCGCCCGCGTATCCCCACCGTCACCATTGTCTATCCCGAACAATCGCCGCCTGTCAACAACGGTGTGCGCTTGCTCAAGCGCCAGTTCGAACTACGCCAGGTCGAGTTTATCCCATACCCTATTCGGGGATTCAAGGATGTGGATTCGACAGAGGCCTGCAACGCTTATCTGGGAACGCTCCTTACAGCCATCGAAGACCTGCGCAAAAAGTATCCCGACCGCCAGATCGCTCTTTCCCTCTCCGGTGGACGGAAAGGGATGAGCGTCTTGGCCCTCTTTGCCGCCCAGTGGGCCGGCATTGAGCGGCTGTATCACACGCTGATTACTGATCTAGAACTGGAAAAGCAGGTCGAACAAGAAACCAGTCTCGATGCGCTCAAAAAATTACCGACGGACGGGGCCAAAGCCAAACGGCTTTTCCTCGCCGAGTACGGCGTGGAGCATTTCCAATTGTTCACCATTCCTGTCATCCCGTTTCAATCCAGCCCAATCGAATACGATAACAAGAAGTACTCATTATGCTCCGCGGCTGCGCCAAACTGATCGTCATATTTCTACTCGCCCTCCTACTCATTTGCATCTTCACCTGTGTGGGATGCTGCAAGCTGGTGCAACCATCCGCTACGAGCGGGAGTGGCAGGATTTCCTGTACTGGCGATGGCACCGCTTGGCAGACGCCCCTCCTCCTGCTCTGCAATTGCTACGACCCCGTTTGTGTGTTCGCGCCCTCCACGGGGACGGCGCCGGAGGTCACGAGTGAATAACTACTGGATCGGGCTCCGAAGTTAAAGCCAAGGAGGCAAACACGATGACGACGTTGATCACTCTGGTGGGTGAACAATCTGTGCCGCTCCTGCT
>JBNGDO010000167.1:0-10519 GCA_049975385.1 Anaerolineae bacterium
GTTCCAGACATTGCTCGATAAAGGCGCAGGCAGCCAGCGTGGCAAATCCCTGGCGGCGATAGGCTTCCGCCGTTTCGATGTTGATCTCGGCTTCACCGCCGCCTACCGTAACCGTATGGCACCGGCTGACAATTTCGTTGCCCTTCACTTTCCGCGATACGCGCTTCGCATAACAAGTCTAACTCCGTCAGATTGCGATACATATCGTCATTTCCTCAACAGGACCATTTATCTTTCTGAAAACAGGTGCAATGTACTTTTGGGTATTGCACTGACTTGTGTTTCTTCTCTTCAATTCGCACTTTCAGGACAGCCAGGATCATCTTTGAAGGTCGTCTTCGCATCTTGTCAAGCGTCTCTGGGGAAGTGTGAAAGGTGTAGCACCTTCTGTCGAGAACATAATAAGCGTACATCACGAATATGCCAAACTGTGTCATATAGATAGAAAATTTGTTCTAAACCCATATGACTGCTGTTACTGTGGGTAGATTGCGACTCTATTTCGCCGTGTTATAATGAATCCGCCTGGGTCCACAAGCCCAGGCAGATTCCTTTTGAGAAAGGTGCTGGGCTATCGGATGGCGTTCCGCTTGTTGAGGTTACGGAGGACTGCCGCGGAGGTTAGCCGTGATTGTCGAATCGATGCAGCCTGAAGACTGGCCTGCGGTCCGCGCCATCTACGCGGAGGGCATCGCTACGGGCGACGCAACGTTCGAAACGCAGGTTCCTGAATGGTCCGCATGGAATGCGAATCATCTCCCGCATTGCCGCTTCGTAGCACGCGAGGAGGATCAGGTGATCGGGTGGGCGGCGTTGAGTCCGGTGTCGCGCCGTGCGGTCTACGCCGGCGTTGCCGAAGTCAGTGTGTATGTGGCGAAGACCATGCGGGGTCATAGGGTGGGGAACGCGCTTCTGCAGACGCTGATCGCGGCAGCGGAAGATGCCGGCATCTGGACTTTACAAGGCAGTATTTTCCCGGAGAATAGTGCCAGCCTTGCGCTCCACCAGGCGAGCGGATTTCGCATCGTAGGACGTCGCGAACGCATCGGCAAGCTGGACGGCGTCTGGCGCGACACGGTTCTGGTGGAGCGCCGCAGCGTCACCATCTAGTGTGATGCGTGATTCGTTATTCGTCAGGAAAGGAGCCTTGGATGGAAAAGGTAAACTTATCCCAGAAATTTGGCCTCTTCGACGATCTTTGGTCGCCCAAAATCGTCGGCGAACTTAACGGGCAATACGTCAAGCTGGCGAAACTCAAAGGTGAGTTTGTCTGGCACCGGCACGAAGCTGAAGATGAACTGTTTATGGTCATCGAAGGGACGTTGGTTATTCAACTGCAGGGCCAGGATGACATCGTCTTGGAACCGGGCGAATTCGTCATCATCCCTCGCGGTGTGGAACACAAGCCTGTGGCAGCGGAAGAAGTCCACGTTTTGCTCTTCGAGCCACAATCCACCCAACACACCGGTAACGTCAAAACCGAGCGAACGGTGGAAAAGTTGGATTGGATTTGACGTTTATATTCGTGAAAATTCGTGTAGATTAGTGGTTATTTTTTACAAGGAGCAGACATGATGTCTAACGATAACCTTCACTGGTGGCAGCGTGGCGTGGTGTACCAAATCTACCCGCGCAGTTTCAAGGATACGACCGGCAACGGGGTCGGGGATTTGCAGGGCGTCATCGAGAAGCTGGATTACCTGCACGACTTGGGCATCGACGCGCTCTGGCTCAGCCCGTTCTACCCCTCGCCGATGGCCGACTTTGGCTACGACGTGGCCGACTACTGCGACGTCGATCCGCTGTTCGGCGATCTGGCGACGTTCGACCGGTTGGTGGCGGGGGCGCACGCGCACGGCCTCAAGATCATCATCGACTGGGTGCCCAACCACACCTCCGACCAGCATCCGTGGTTCGTCGAGAGTCGCAGCAGCCGCGACAATCCCAAGCGCGACTGGTACATCTGGCGCGACACAGCGCCCAACGGCGGGCGTCCCAACAACTGGGGCAGCTTCTTCGGCGGCCCCGCGTGGACCTACGACGCGCCGACCGGTCAATACTACCTGCACCAGTTCTGCAAGGAGCAGCCCGAACTCAACTGGCGCAACCCGGAGGTCAAGGCCGCGATGTTCGACACGCTGCGCTTCTGGATGGAGCGCGGCGTGGATGGCTTCCGCATGGACGTCATCGGCCTGATCATCAAGGACGAGGCCCTGCGCGACAATCCGCCCAATCCCAACGCGCCGCCGAATCTGCCGGAAAACGACCTCTTCAGCCGCCTGTTGCAGGTCTACAACATGGATCGGGACGACGTGCATCCGGTTCTCCGCGAGATTCGCGGCGTGCTGGACGAGTACGACGACCGTTGCGGCATCGGTGAACTGTGGGGACCGTTGGATCGCTGGGTGAAATATTACGGCACTGATGGCGACGAATTGCACATGCCTTTCAACTTCCGCCTGATGGATGGCATGGCATGGGACGCGCAGCAGATGCGCGGCGTGGTCGATGCGCTGGAGGCGGCGTTGCCCGACTTCGCGTGGCCCAACTACGTCCTCGGCAACCACGACCGCACGCGCCTGGCGACGCGCTTCGGCGGGGAGGCGCAGGCGAGAGTGGCGGCGATGCTGCTGCTCACCCTGCGCGGCACGCCGACGATCTATTACGGCGAGGAAATCGGGATGGAAGACGTGCCGATTCCGCCGGAGAAAATCCAGGACCCGCAGGGGATCAACCTCGGCCCGGAGCGCACCCGCGACGTCTGCCGCACGCCGATGCAGTGGGACGCCGGTCCCAACGCCGGCTTTAGCCCGGAAGGTGTCGAGACGTGGCTGCCGCTCGCCGATGATTATCCGGCGCGCAACGTCGCCGCGCTCACCGTCGACCCGAAATCCATTTTGTCGCTCTACCGCCGCCTGCTGGGCCTGCGCCGCACGCGGCCTGCATTGCAGGGCGGCGTCTATCGGCCGGTAGACGTGACCTACGACGACGTCTACGTCTACCACCGCGCCGTGTTCGCGGAGCGGTATCTCATCGCCCTCAACTTCGCCGCCGAACCGCGCACGCTGGCGATCCCGGGCGAAACGGCGGGCAGCGTCCTCCTCTCTACCCAACTCGACCGCGAAGAAGCCGTCTCCCTGGATGCCCTGGCGTTGCGCGCCAATGAGGGCGTGATTATCGCGTTGTAGTCGTCCCAGACCTGACAGGTCTTCCGAGACCTGTCAGGTCTATAAAAACCTTTCACCGCAGAGCGCGCGGAGATCGCAGAGTTTTTTTGTTCTCTCTCTGCGTTCTCAGTGGCCTCAGCGGTGGAAAAGTCGACAACTGTGTACCTACTTCTATACTTTGGAGTGTGATATGGAAAATCTAAAATGGTGGCAAACCGCCGTCTTCTACCAGATCTACCCACGCAGTTTCGCGGATGGGAACGGTGACGGCATCGGCGACTTTATCGGGATGACCGAAAAACTGGATTATCTCAAGGACCTGGGCATCGATGCGCTGTGGCTCTCGCCGCACTTCCCCTCGCCGCAGGCCGATTGCGGCTACGACGTGGCGGATTACACCGGTGTCGCGCCGGAATACGGCACGCTGGACGACTTCAAGACGTTCCTCGCCGAAGCGCACCGGCGCGGCCTGCGCGTGATTCTAGACATGGTCTTCAATCACACGTCCGACCAGCACGCGTGGTTCATCGAAAGCCGCAGCAGCCGCGACAATCCCAAGCGCGATTGGTACGTCTGGCGCGACCCGGCCTCCGGCGGCGGGCCTCCCAACAACTGGGAATCCACCTTCACCGGCTCGGCGTGGGAGTACGATGAAACGACGGGCCAATACTACTACCACTTCTTCCTCAAAGAGCAGCCCGATCTGAACTGGCGCAACCCGGAGGTCAAGGCGGCGATGTGGGATGCGGTGCGCTTCTGGCTCGACCTGGGCGTGGATGGTTATCGCCTGGACGCCATCGGCACGATCTTTGAGGACCCCGACTTGCCCGACCAGACGACGGGCCTGACCTTGCTCGATCTCTATCGCCAAAGGATGGTGGCGCAATCGCCCAGCGAGGTGGAAGCGGTGGTAGAGGTCGGGAAGGAGATGTTCAAATATCAGTTTGATCGCCCCGATGAGATGCATCCCCTGATGAAAGAGTTACGTACCGTGGTGGATGAGTACGAGGGCCGGATGTTGGTCGGCGAGGATGACAATATCGCCTACTATGGCAACGGTGACGACGAGCTGCACATGGTCTTCAACTTCCCACTGATGCGCACCGAGCGCCTGACCCCAGAACACATTCGCCAAAACCAGGCTGAACGGCTAGCGGCGCTGCCACCGGGCGCGTGGCCCTGCAACACGTTGGGCAATCACGATTCCTGGCGCGTGTGGACCCGTTATGGCGACGGAGCGCACGACCGAGAACGGGCGCAACTCTCGCTCGCGTTGGTGCTGACGCTGCGCGGCACACCCTTCCTCTACAACGGCGAGGAAATCGGCATGGCCAACACACCCTTCGACGATGTGACAACGCTGCGCGATACACTGGCGCTGCGCCAGTACGACCTGGCGGTGAATCAGGGCGGCATGGATCCACAGACCGCCGCCGCGCTGGTATGCAAGGAGACACGGGATGTGTGCCGCACGCCGGTGCAATGGGCCAATGCGTCCAACGCCGGCTTCTGCCCGGCGGGCGTGACGCCGTGGCTGCCGGTCAACCCGAATTACGCCGAGGGCGTGAACGTCGCCGACCAGGAAGCCGACCCACACTCGATGCTCGCCTTCTACAAGCGGATGCTGGCCCTGCGCAAGCGGTCACCGGCCCTCATTGCCGGTGACTACAAGCCGCTCTTGGAAGATCACGAGGATTGCCTGTGCTTCTTGCGTCACACCGAGACGCAAACGTATCTGGTGGTCCTCAACTTCTCGGAGACTGCCCAGACGTTGGCTTTCGATCTGGATCGCACGCCATCAGAATTGCTCTTCTCCACAGCAGATCGCGTGGATGTGGGTGACCTGTCGGCGTTGGCGATTTCACCCTTTGAGATCTACATCGCCGAACTAGGATCATAGTGCGAATCGCCAATTCGACTTTCGACTTTTGACTTTCGACGACTCGACTATCCGACTAATGACTATCTGACTTATTCGAGGAGGTGTGAAATGCGTGTAGTTGTGATCGGTGGCACGGGCCACGTAGGGACGTATCTGGTGCCGCGCCTGGTGGAGGCGGGGCATACGGTCACCGTTGTCAGTCGCGGGGAACGCGAGCCGTACAGCCCGCATGGCGCATGGCAGGCGGTGCAGCGGGTGACGCTGGATCGCGCGGCGGAGGAAGAGGCGGGGACGTTCGGGCAAAAGATTCGCGCGCTCGAACCGGACGCCGTCATCGACATGATCTGTTTTACGCTGGGGAGCGCGCAGCATCTCGTCGAGGCATTGCGCGGGCAGGTGCAGCACTTCCTGCACTGCAGCACGGTCTGGGTGCATGGCTACACCACCACTGTACCTGTGACCGAGGACGCGCCACGCCATCCCATCGGCGAGTACGGGATCAAGAAGGCGGCGATCGAAGCCTACCTGCACACCGAGGCGCGCAGTAACGGTTTCCCGGAGACGTGCATCCTGCCGGGGCACATCGTCGGGCCGGGGTGGGTGCCGCTCAACCCGCAGGCCAACTTCAACCCGGAGGTATACGCAAAGCTCGCGCGCGGTGAGGAGGTGACGCTGCCCAACCAGGGCCGCGAAATCGTCCACCACGTGCACGCCGACGATGTGGCACAGCTCTTTATGAAGGCGCTGGCGAACTGGAATGCTGCCGTTGGCGAAAGCTTCCACGCCGTTTCGCCCGCCGCACTCACCCTGCGCGGGTACGCGGAGGCCGTCGCCGCGTGGTTCGGGCAGCAGGCCAACCTCAAGTTCCTGCCGTTTGCGGAATGGCAATCCACCGTCGCCGAGAAAGACGCCGATGCGACGTGGGGACATCTGGAGCACAGCCCCAACTGCTACAGCATCGTCAAGCCGCGTCGCTGGCTGGATTACCAGCCGCGCTACGCGTCGTTGCAGGCGATCTACGAAGCTGTCCAACGTCTCATCGCGGATGGAGTATTGCGTATTTGATGGGTATTTTTCACCACGAATCTACACGAATCCTCGCGAATAGAAATCAGAATTAGTGAAATTCGTGAGGATTCGTGGTTTGTATTTTGGGGGATCAAAGATGAAAATGCGTTCCACAAACAGTGTATGGCTGTGGCCCGGCGAACTGCCGTATGCGTCGCCGGATGACGATTTTCGCCCATGGCTGGAACGGTATCCGGCGGATACTGCCGAGGTGCGCGGCGCGGTCCTCGTCTGCCCTGGCGGCGGGTACAATCACCGCGCGGCGCACGAGGCGGAGCCGGTTGCCCGGCGCTTCAACGCCTGCGGTTTCCACGCGTTCGTCGTGCACTACCGGGTCGCGCCGCACCGCCACCCCGCGCCGTTACTGGATGCTGTACGGGCCTTGCGCCTCATCCGCGCCCACGCCGATGACTGGCGCGTGGACCCGGCACACATCGCCGTGTGCGGTTTCTCGGCGGGGGGACATCTCGCCGCCAGCCTGGGCGTCCACTACGGGATGAATGTGCTCAATACAGGCGACGCCCTCGACGCGATCAGCGCGCGCCCCGATGCGCTCATCCTCGCCTATCCGGTGATCACGTCCGGTGAGTTCATGCATCGCGGCTGCTTTGAGACGCTGTTGGGGCCGGATGCGTCGCCGGAGCTGCTGCGGTTGATGTCGTTGGAATTGCAGGTGACGCCGGAGACGCCGCCCACGTTCCTCTGGCACACCGCCGAAGATGGCAGCGTCCCCGTCGAAAACAGCCTGCTCTTCGCGGCGGCGCTGCACAAGCACAATGTCCCGTTCGAGCTGCACGTCTATCCATACGGGCGTCACGGGTTGGGCCTGGCTCCGGAGGATGCGCACGTGGCGACGTGGGCGGAACTGTGCTGCGCGTGGCTGAAGCGTAGTGCGTGACGCGTGATGACTGAAGGGGATTTCTTGATTTGCTGATTTTATGATTTTCGTAGGAGGAAATCCGATGTCTGTTTTAGCAAAGTTAGCGTCGATGCAAGGTCGAAAAGACGAAGAACCGAACAAAGCCTTGGGCCGGGAGCTTGCGCGGACGCGCGACCTCGAAGGCATCCGCGAAATCGCAGAAAATCTCTGGCACAAAGACACGAAAATTCAAAGCGATTGCGACGGCGTTATGGAAGAAATCGGACGCAATGCGCCCGAACTCATCGAGGCCTACGTGTCCGACTTTCTGAAACTGTTATCGAGCAAGCGCAATCGTCGCGTGTGGCAATCGATGATCTGCCTAAGTCTGATCGCGGACCGGAAACCACGCGAGATTTTCGAGAACAGAGCGACGATTATCCGGGCGATGGAAAAGGGGTCGGTGATTACCCTGGATAACGGCATCAAGACGCTGGCCAAGGTGGCTGCGGCAGAGGAGGCATATCGCCGGGAACTGTTCCCGTATTTGTTAGCGCAATTGCGAAGTTGTCGTCCCAAGAGTATGCCGCAGTATGCGGAAAGCATCCTTTGTGCGGTAAATACGGAGAACGCCGCCGCCTACAAAGACGTCCTGACCCGGCGCTTCGACGAGCTATCGACGTCACAGCAACGCAGAATTGAGAAAATCTTGAAGAAGCTGTGATCGCCCATCTTGAAGCATTGATGCAAGGCCCGGGTTCCGGCCTTGCCTGATAAATAGGTTGCTCAAAAGCCCCATTGAAACCTTGCACATTCCGCACATTCACCGTATACTGAGCGCGATGCATAAAAAACACCCGCTGTGATCCCACACCGGAAAGGACCCTGTCGATGAGCGTCACGCTTACACTGCGTACCGATGCACAACACTGTTTGACCGTCACCTGTGACGGCGTCCCCCTGGCAGACCCCACGCCTCTAGCCGACCTGCCCGCGCTCCTGGCCTTGCAGGCCGCGCCCTACGATCAAGGCCGCGCGTTGACGGCGGCCCTCGGCGGGGCGGATTTGCTCGCCCGCCTGGACGCCGATCCCGACCGGCTGCTCCTGCTGGACGCCGACGCGGCTGCCGCCCGTATTCCCTGGGAATACGCCGCGCTGCCGGAGACTCCGCAACTCCTGGGCTGCCACTACGCGCTCCTGCGCCTGGTGGATCGCCCGGCCCCAAACGGGACAGTGGCTGCCGGGACGCTGCAATTTCTGATGCTGGGCGCCGATCCCCTGGTGGACGACAAGGGCCGCCCCCGCGAGGGCTACCGCCTGCAACTGCATACCGAACGCCGCGCCATCCGCCGCGCCCTGGAAGCCAGCGGCGTTGACCTGCTGGCCCGCCAGATCGCACCCACGAAAGAAGCGCTGCACCAGGCCTTGCTACGCGGCCCGGCGATCCTGCACCTTTCGGCGCATGGCACTGTCGTTGAGACGAAAGACGGCCCGCTGGCGCTCCTGCTCCTGGAGGACGAAGACGGCGGGGAAGCGCGCCTGCGCGGTCCCGACCTGGTGGCGATGGCCGATCCGGGCGTGCTGCGCCTGGTGGTGCTCAGCGCGTGCCACACGGCGCAGAACACCACCGAAGCCGACCTGGCGCGCGCCCTCGTCCAGAACGGCGCGCCCGCAGCCATTGGAATGCAAGGCGCGTTCCCCGATGATCGCAGCGACGAGCTGGCGGCAACCCTTTACTATGCTCTGCTCACCGAGCGGCTGACCATCGCGCAGGCCGTGCGCCACACACGCCTCTCGCTGAGCGGCGATCCCGCTGCCGCCGGCCTTATCGTGGCCTACACGGCGCGCGACGGCTGGGGCGCGCTCCCTTTGCGCGCAGGAACGCCCACGGTGCACAGCCTGCGCGTGCCGGGCGCTCTGCGCCTGCCCAGCGAGATTGAAGCGCCCGCCTTCTTCCGCGGGCGCAACGCCGAACTGCACCGCCTGGCCGCGCTCTACCGCCGGGGAACGCGCGTGGTGACGATTGTGGGCACCGGCGGCATGGGGAAAACGGCTCTGGCCGCGACCTTTGTGGAACGTTTTGGCTGGCGCTGGCCTCACGGCGTGCTGGGCGTGAGCTTTGCCAGCGCGCCCCTCGACGCGCGCCATTTCCGCGATGACCTGCTGCGCGGCCTGCTGGGCGACGCCGCCCAAACCCTGGCCGAAGCCAAGCCCGCCGACCAGGAACGCGCGCTCATGGACGCCCTGCGCGACTGGGATGGGCTGCTCCTGCTCGACAATTACGAAACCGTGCTGCAGGGCCTGCCGGAAGGCGGCGCCGAAGCCCGCGCCATCCACAGCCTGGTCGCCCGCATCGCGCGTGGCGGCGTGGCACTGCTGCTCACCAGCCGCGAGCATCCGGCGAAGCTGGCCGGGGAGCGCGTTTTCCCCAAAGCCGGCCGCCCTTTGACCGGGCTGGCGGCAGACCCGGCGGCGGCCCTGTTCCTGCACTACAGCACGCGCGCTAAAGAGCAGGAGCGCGCCGGGCACAACCTGGCGCGGCAGGTCGCCGAGGCCACCGAAGGCCACCCGCTGGCGATCGCGCTGCTGGCCGGCGAATATGATCAAAGCCTCGACGTCGCGTCCGGCGATTTTCTCGCGCACTGGGGCGCGGAACTGGCCCAGGCCGAGGATTACGGCCTGGCGGAACACCACCGCACCTTCATCGTGGCCTTCGAGCGCAGCTACGGGCGGCTGCCCGACGAAGCGCAAATCCGCCTGCGCGCCCTGAGCGTGCTGGACTTCCCCTTCTTCGCCGAAGCTGCCGCTGCCCTCTGGGAACCGCTCATTCCGGCCAGGGCGCAAAAGCGGAACATCATCCCCCGTGAAGGTGAAGACGCCATGCTGAGCGAAGCGAAGCATCTCCTGGCCGATTTCGTGCGCCGCAGCCTGCTGGAGGCGGATGGCTGGTTCGACGACGATACCCCCGCCACCTACCGCTTCCAACCCGCGCTGCAACAAATCCTGGCCCACCAGCTCCGCCCGGAAGAACGCGCCGGGCTGCGCCGGGGCTACGCTGCCTACGGCGCGTGGTTGGCAAAACGCGGGTACTTGGACATCCACAAAGACCCCGCCCTCTCTCGCGTGGTGCGTCTCTCGCTTGACGCGCTGGACGCCGCCACGGAGACGCTGACCGGCACGGATCGCCTGTGGCACATCCGCCGGGTCACGTGGATCAAGGCCGCCTACGGCTTCACGCAGGAAGCTTTTGATCTGCTGGACGCCCTCATCCCACCCACCCGTCCCCTGCCGGATCCGGCGCAAGACGAAGAATTGGCCAAAGTGGAGAGTAGCCTGCGCTACCAACTCGCCGACCTGTGCGTCACGCGCGGGGACCTGGACCGCGCGCTGGCGCTGTACGAGGAGAGCTTGCAGCTCTTGGAGCACATCGGCGACCTGAAGGGCAAGGCCGCGTCGCTGCACCAGATGGCGGCGGTGTATCTGACGCGCGGGGACCTGGACCGCGCGCTGGCGCTGTACGAGGAGAGCTTGCAGCTTAAGGAG
>JBNGDO010000168.1:0-3534 GCA_049975385.1 Anaerolineae bacterium
TCACTAGACAAGATATACGGGAGCTATTACATCTCAAATGAGAGGATTATGAGTTATGAAGAGTGAGGGTGAGTATTCAGAATTGCGTCCCGGTGTGGATCTACCCATTGGAGTGCAGCATTATCGTGCATTTGTTGGCTCTCCTGACAAATACGATTTACTGAGTGCATTGCAATTCAATATTCTGACATTTTTGGGATTGCGTGAATATCATACGCTTCTCGATATCGGCTGTGGATCGCTGCGGGCCGGCAAGCTCTTGATTGCCTATCTCCTCCCTAACCGTTATTTCGGCATCGAACCTGAACAATGGTTGATTGAAAAAGGGATCGAACAAGAGTGTGGCAAGGATCTCATCAGCATCAAGTCTCCCACTTTTAGCAATGACACGAATTTCACTTGCACAACCTTTGGCCGAAAGTTCGACTTTCTCTTAGCGCAGTCAATCTTTTCACACGCGACTGAGATGCAAATCCGGCAATGCCTATCGCAGGCCAGCGCATGTATGCATCCCCAGTCCTTGTTTGTAGCGACTTTCGTTGACGGTCCAGAGAATTACCGGGGAACTGAATGGGTGTATCCTGGGGTCGTTACCTACACCCAGGCGCATCTGCAAGAACTGGCTGCGGAACATGGCCTGGCCTTGAAGCTTTTGCGCTGGCCGCATCCTAACAACCAGACTTGGGTGGTGATGGCCTTCCCTGAAACAATAGAAGGCGTATCCGGACCATCTGATGTTGTAGCGATAGAGCGCCTGAGGCATCAATTGGCGCAATGTGAAACCAAGCTGGCGCGACTGGAGGCGCATCCTTATGTCAAATTAGGTTTATGGCTTAGGAAGCTGCTAACGTCAGCTAAACGTCGATAGGATGAAGTGAAAATGACTAAAAGCAACCCCCGCATCGTCGTTATTGGACTGGATGGTGCCGATCCTGATCTGATTGCTCCCTGGCTGGACAATGACGATTTACCGAATTTGAATGCTATTCGCCAGCGCGGAGCATGGGGCCGGCTGACTTCCACGTTACCTCCTATGTCTGCCGGTGCTTGGACTTCCTTTATGACAGGAAAAAACCCTGGGAAACACGGCGTTTTTGACTTTATGCGCCGCGCGCCCGGGGAATACTACCTTCAAGTATCGCCGCGTTCTACAGAAGCAACGCTTTGGGGTATTCTTAGTCAGGCCGGAAAGCGTGTGCTGGTGAGCAATGTGCCGCAAACTTATCCACCGGAATCAGTTAATGGCATTATGATAAGTGGTTTGGGTACCCCAATTCACCGCGCAGGTGTTTATCCTGATTCTATGGCGGATTACATACACCGTAACGGCTTTCGTAGTGATGCCACTTTACGCTACCGCCCTGGAGAGGAATCTGCCTTCCTTCGAGAAGTCTATGAAGCGCTAGATAACCAGTTCAAGGTCGTATTAGATCTGGCTAAGAGCGAACCATGGGATTTCTTAGTGCATGTATTCCGTGCTACAGATGAAGTGGCGCATTTCTTTTGGCGATATATGGATCCTTCGCATCCCGCTTATGATCCGGATCTAGCGGTAAAATACGCTGATACGATCAAAAATGTATATATCTACGTGGATTCACTTGTTGGGCAGTTGTTGGATCTGGTCGGGTCTGAAGCCTGGGTTTTTGTAGTGTCGGACCATGGTATGGGGCCACTTCATAAAAACGTCTACCTTAATAGTTGGCTTCAAGAAGCAGGATTGCTCACACTGTTGACAAAAAAAGAAGCTAACCATTGGATGCGCGATGGTTTGCGTATGGTTGGGTTGACCAGAGCAAGTATAACCACGCTCCTGAATACTTTGAGAATGGGGAAAATTCATCTACTCCTTAAAAAACTGCTGGCTAGGTGGCTTCATGCTATTCCTGAAGATAACCGGGTGCATCTTTCGGATTTAGTGGATTGGTCGCGTACATCTGCTTACAGTTACGGATACATTGGTCAAATTTACCTCAATCTGATTGGGCGGGAGCCTCAGGGAATTGTGACACCCGATGCTTATCAATCTCTTTGTGAGCAAATAACTCAGGAGTTGTACAGTTTGGTTGATCCTGAGGATGGGAAACCAGTTGTAGACAAGGTGATTCCGCGCCAAAATATATTTGAGGGACCGTATATGGAAGCTGCTCCGGATTTGATCGTCTTGATGCGTGGGTTAACCTATATTACTCATGAGGGCTTCGAGTTAAATGTTGAAGGGCAAAATCCTTTCGTTAAACCAGTCACGGGAGAATCTGCCGGACACCGTTTGGAAGGTATACTGATGGTAGCCGGTCCTCATATTGAGCACAAGCAAACACTGCCTACCGCTAGCATCATTGATATCACTCCTACAATACTTTATCTTATGGGCATTGCGTCACAACCAGATATGGATGGCCATATTTTGGAGATGCTTTTTAGCGACGATTTCCTGGTCGCAAAGCGCGAGTTCATTCAAACGCTTGGAAACGCCGCATGTATTGCGGAGGAGGAAACTTGGACGCAACAGGATGAGCAGGAAGTTGTTCAACGGCTGCGCGATTTGGGATATTTGTGATAATCGGCGACTTTTTTCTTCAATAACCCAATAGTATTAGAGTTTTTTGCTGGATATACTGGGTTCTTTATGAAACTAACCTGAAAGGGCTATTGTTTTGTACTATAAAATAGAGGATAATTCTATCGTAAGAGCGGAGAGGTATGTGTTTTCTAAAATCTTTAGTATCTATATTAGAGGAGGTTAAAGCATGAAACGTTTTGCAGTTTTACTTTCTGTGGCTCTTTTGGCTATGATGGTGGTAGCACCAGTTAGCGCTGATCTTCCCCCTGGTGGTTGGTGGGGCGGCATTCAGATCGCGAACTTGGGCACTTCTGATGCTAACATCGCATTGACCGTTTACACGGAGACTGATGAGTATACCGACAGTGCAACCGGCGTTGCGCCTGGCGCCTCGGCGAACTTCCTGTCCACGGCTATTGGGCCCGATGGTTCCACTTGGCGCGGTGCAGGTGTTGCGAGTGCCGATCAACCGATTGCGGCTGTGGCTTCACTTACAAACAAGCTTCTTGGCACTGCTGGTATTGAAGGCGGCACAGCGCGCGCATTGTATCCTGGTGTCAATGAACCGGACATGACGGTCTTCTTCCCCTTGGTGAAGAACGAATTCCCCGCTGGAAATGCCAAGACTACCTCTTTCTTCGTACAGAATGCTGGTAGCGCGGCAGCGACTTTCTATGCCGAATTTAAGATTGGGACGACCAGTTACACCAACGAGTATGCGAATATTGGCCCTGGCCAAATGGTCTTGATTGACCCGGCAGACGCTGGTTTCCCAACTGCATCGGTTGGTAGTTTGGTAGTGACCTCTACCGTACCTCTTGCTGGTATCGTGAATGAGTACAAGCTTCCTGCTGCGGGTGATCCGGCGCTGGACTTGATGGCGACCCGTGGGTTTGCCCCCGCTGATGCCGGTAACGCTTTGCTGTTCCCGATCTTCAAGAACAACTTTGCCGCGAAGCACGTGGGTATTC
>JBNGDO010000168.1:3544-10519 GCA_049975385.1 Anaerolineae bacterium
GGTATTCAGATCCAGAATACTGGTTCCGTTGCCACAACGGCCTATATGACGGCGACTGAAACATTCTGCTTCAGCGGTACGCCGGCTGTAAAATATGCCAGCTTGAGCATTGATCCTGGTGCGTCTGCGACGTTCTTAGGGCCTAACGTGATTGCTGACGGTTGTCTTGGTTCCGCTATAGTCACGGCAGATCAACCGATCGTGGGTACCGCGAGCGAGTCTCGGCTGTACACCAGCCAGTTCACAGTGTACTTTGGCTTCAATGCGATGGCGGCCAGCGATAACGTTTTTGCGCCACTTTACAAGCAGGTGTTTGTGGACAATAACACTTCCGGCTTGCAGGTTCAGAACACGACTGGCACGGATGCGGCATGTACATTGACGTGGTCGACGGTAGGCACTACGAATTCCTACGTCTACAACGATACCATTCCGGCTAATGGTTCGAAGACCTACTATCGGATGGACAACGCAACCGATTATCCTGATGCAAATTGGACTGACGGCGCCCGTGTCCCCGATGGCACAAACAATGCTGTCAAAGTGGTTTGTGATCAGTCGGTGGTTGGTGTAGTTCAGGAAGCCAATGCTAACACTGCGGCTCAGGATGCTGGTAACTACGAGGCATTCAACCAGTAAGATTGGCTCTTTGAGTAACAAGCGAAGCTACCCCTTGGGGTAGCTTCGTCTTTCTATAACCACCTCATATCTCTCTGCTCGTCCTTATAATTTCTTCTAGCTTTGTCGAGGTTCATAATGATTTCTTTTTCTCGGATTGCTTGTTGGTTGATTTTTGTTGTGCTGATGTTGTCGTTAGTGGCCTGTGATGAGGCGCCGGAGCTGACCGTGAGTCCTTTAGATTCGCCTATCATTGCTTCTTCGTCAGTGCTTCCAACACCGAAAGCGGTGTCGCAGCCTGCGACTACGGATGGGAGTATTATCAAATTTAATATTGATGAACCCTTAGTGGCCGGTGCTTCTCAAGTGACGGGCGTTGGTCCTGCTGACCTAAGTATTTCATTGGTGGATGTAACAGTTGGATACGAGGTTCTCGGTTCTGGGAAGGTCAACCGAGAAGGGAGATTTGACATCAAAGTGACCCCCGCTTTAATGTCGGGACATCGTATCGGTATACTTGCTGAGATGCCGCTTTCCTCTACTGAATTCCAAAAGTATGCAGGCGATGGCAAACACTTCACTGCACAAGGGGGATGGGTTTTAGAGAGCGTTATTGTGGAGGGCCCCTAATTGTGCTAGGCGTCCCGATTAAGGGGGGAGATCGGGCATCTGTGTGACCGCAACTCTTGATCGATTTGCTGAATAAATGATGTCGCTTGATTCTTATGCACTTGCTTTCTGAGGTGACGATTGGCAATATCCTAGAAAAAGTTCCCGAAAGTGTTTCATCTAGCGAGTCTCGGGAGTTAGTGCGTCGCGCCTACGATTTCGCGGCTGCCGCCCACGAAGGCCAGATGCGTAAGTCTGGCGAACCCTACATCGTTCATCCCCTTAGCGTAGCTCATCTCTTAGCCGAAATGCACTTCGATCCAGCGGTTATTGCCGCTGGATTGTTGCATGATGTGCTTGAAGACTGCGATGTGCCGCGCCCGGAATTGGAGGCGCAGTTTGGCCAGGAAGTCCTTATGCTGGTGGAGGGCGTAACCAAGCTCGACAAGGTTGAAGAACGCGTCAAAGAGGACAGCGTACGCTCTCGCGACCTTCAGGAGCTAGAAAGCCTGCGCAAGTTGCTCCTGGCTATGGTCCAGGATGACGTGCGTGTTATCTTCATCAAACTAGCTGATCGCTTGCACAATATGCGGACGCTAGATGCCCTATCCCAGGAAAGTCAGTTGCGCATGGCGCGCGAAACGTTGGAAATCTTCGCTCCGGTCGCCAACCGACTCGGTATCTGGGTCTGGAAAGCCGAATTGGAAGATCTCGCCTTTAGCTATCTCAACCCGCCGATGTATAAGGAGCTAGAGCGGCTGCTGATCGCGCACAAAGAGGAACGCGACGTCCGGGTTACGGAACACATCGCCATCTTACAAAGGGCATTGGCTAAAGAGGGAATCCCTGCCAAGATCAAAGGTCGCCCCAAACACATTTACAGCATTTACAGTAAAATGCGGCGGAAAAACCTGCCCTTTTCGCGAATTTATGACACCGTAGGTATACGTGTGCTTGTCGAGAACAACACGCAATGTTATCAGGTCTTGGGCATCGTACACCAGTTGTGGACGCCGGTGCCGGGTGAGTTTGATGATTACATAGCGCATCCCAAACCCAATGACTACCAGAGCTTGCACACTGCCGTAATTGGAAAAGATGGTTTGCCGTTGGAGGTCCAAATTCGCACCCACGAGATGGATGAGGTCGCGGAATTTGGCGTTGCTGCACATTGGCGCTACAAAGAAGACGAGATCGCGTTTAACCAGGAGGCATTGGAGCAGATCTCCCTTGTGCGCCAGAGCGTTCAAGACTATACAGACGAAGTGGATGACGTGCGTGCCTTTGTGGCCTCGGTACGCTCGGACGTTTTTCAGGATCGCGTTTACGTTTTTACACCGCGTGGCCGCCTGATCGACTTGCCACTCGGTGCGACACCGTTGGACTTTGCCTATGCCGTACATACTGAAATCGGTCACTCGTGCCGCGGCGCTAAGGTTGATGGCCGGTGGACACCGTTGCATTATCAACTCAAAACCGGAGAGCAGGTTGAGATTATCCGTGGACGCAAAGACGGGCCGAGCCGTGACTGGCTCAACGATGAGTTGGGTTACACCAAAACGTCCCGCGCTCGGCAGAAGATTCGACAATGGTTCCGCCGGCAGGGAAAGGAACAGAATATCGCTCAAGGTCGTCTGGCCATCGATAAACTTTTGCGACGCCTCGAGTTGGTCCTTTCTATAGACGAGGTGGCTGAGCTTTTTCGCAAACGTTATCCCAATACAGAAGATTTCCTGGCAGCGGTCGGTATTGGCGATATCAGCAGTGCGGCGATTTCCAGGCGGTTGGAAGGCTACATCAGTCAATTCGGTGAAAAGTCGGCGGATGACGAAGCTGCGGAGGATGACGGCGATCTGTATACCGGCACGCCTGCAGCGTTGCCGGATGTTGTGACAGGTGCGATCAACATTCGCGGCACCGGTGGAATATTGACCCATTTGGGAAAGTGTTGCAATCCTATCCCTGGGGATGATATTGTTGGCTATATCACTCGTGGACGTGGCGTCACGGTACACCGGCAAGATTGCCCTAACATTTCACGTATGGGACCGCAAGACTTAGAACGCCTGGTCGATGTGGACTGGGGACCGGATAAACACACCTTCCCGATTCAGGTGATCGTAACCGCCTACGACCGCTCCGGGTTATTGCGCGATATCACTGAAGTCATCGCTGACAATGATATCAATATGGCTTCATTAAGTACTGGCAAGCGTAGTCGTTATAGCATTATACCGGTGTATATCACTCTGGAAGTGCCGGATTTGTCGACGTTGACGCGAGTACTGGGGAAGATCGAGCAAATCCGCAATGTGATCGATGCCAGGCGTATGATATAGACTTAGGCTCTATCTGAACATTGTGTCCACGAGCGTTTTTAGTGCATCGATGGCGAATTTTCGGATAGATTCTTATCACGTTAAAAGCCCCCCTCGTCATCAGGGGGGCTTTTTTTGTGGCGTATTCGGGCGTTTATGGTGCGGTCAACACCGCCGATTCCCAATCGAGATATTCCCATCGCTCGGTTTTCTGTGTTTCCAGCCAGGAAGAATACTTGTCTTCCTGCATCTGTTGTAGCGTCGCTTCATCCACCGGTCGTTCTTCGTGCCCATTGATGTAGATCACGTAATATTGTCCATCACTGCCCAACGTCGGGTCTGCAGCTTGGCCAACAGGCGTATTGAAGGTTACCTGTTCTATCTCTGGCCCCAACTGCGCGCTTAGATAGCCAGCCGGTATCCAAGATAGCTCATAGCCGGCCGTCTGCTCGTTGTCGTCATTGTTGAATTCTTCGACCAGTGCAGCGGGATCTTCACCAAGCTCGATCCGTTCGCGGAGCGCCAGTCCGATTTCCTCATTTTCTACTGCGAAAAAGATGGGATCTACCTGATCTGAGGTCTGCGGAATATCTTCACCAATGATAGCCACAAGTTGCTCGCGCAGCAGGTTTGTTTCGACCATCCTGCGGAAATCCTGCTCAGATAAATGGCTGGGTTCCAGGAAATTCTCTTTGACGCGTTGGTACAGCGTATCAAAGCTCTCAATTGTGCTCGTATCCGTGACCGTCTCAGCGGCTGTTCGATCATAACCGATGATCTCCTCGATGGTCAGGGTTACTTCGTCCTCGCTCACAGTCAGGTTACGGGCCTGCGCTTCTTTACGCACCAGCTCCTCTTCCAGCATATTATCCAAAACCTGCTTGCCGAGTACAGAAGCCATACCGGCTGAGAGCTGGTTTTCCAGAGCGCTTGCCGCGCTCTGGAACTCTTGGTAATAACTCTGCATCGTTTCGTCAGTGGGGTCCATCTGCATGAGATATGCTTGATAGTTGTTGAGTTGTTGGCGCAACAACAGGCGCTCGTAGTACAAACGTCGCTGGAATTGTTGAGTGGTGATGGCGACGTCATCCATACGCGCTACCGGTTTGCGCGCTTTGATGACCAATTCCGTGACAATCCCGTATCCAACAATCAGCAGGATAGCTGCCACAACGCCAATCGCCGACCACTTTAAAATTCGATTGAGCTTTTCCTCTTTTTTCCGCCGGGCGACTTGCCTGCGAGTCGGTGTCTTAAGGGTACTTTCGTGTTTTGCCATGCTTGGTTCTCCAACAAACGCCGGGCATAGGATCCATGCCCTATGCCCGGCCTGTAAAAATTACCGTCTCATCTTTGGATTTCGGCTACAAAGGGCAACAAGGCCATATGCCGCGCGCGCTTGATTGCTACGGTCAATTGCCGTTGGTGCTTAGCGCATACACCTGTCTGGCGGCGTGGGCGAATCTTGCCGCGATCGGTCACATACCGGCGCAGTAAATCAGCTTCTTTGTAATCGATGCCGTCCGATTTCTCGCTGCAAAACTGACAAACCTTCCGGCGTTGTGAATAACGGCGTCCGCGACGCTGTCTATAGTTGCTCACAGTTAATCTCCTTGATCATAATGGTTTGGCTCATCCATATCCCCGTCAACGAAGAGATCGGAGTCTTCTTCGGACATGCTTCCGTATCCGTCCAGGAAAATAATCTCCTGGGCGACCAGTTCGGTGCGGTAATGACGTTCTCCATCAGGACCTTCCCAACAACGGGTTTGCAGGCGGCCTTCGACGTAGACCTGGGAGCCTTTGTGGAGGCGTTTTTTGCATAACTCCGCCAATCCCCCCCATGTGACGACGTGAAACCATTCAGTTTCTTGTTGCCGCTCTCCTTCGTTGTTGGTCCATCCCCGCGTTGTGGCAACGCTAAAGGATGCAACCGGGCGACCACTTGCGGTAAACCGCATTTCCGGGTCACGCCCAAGGTGCCCGATAATCATAACTTTGTTGAGTCCGCGTACCATCAGCGTGCCTCTGTAGGGTGTATCTATTCTTTGTCTTCGTTTTCGTCTTCGTCGCCGGAAGTGTCGTCGTCGCTGGCGCCATCCTCATCCTCTTCTTCTTCAGATGTGGGGATGGCTTCCGGCATCGGAGTGCGCTCTGGCTCCTCCGGCGTGAACTCTTCTTCAACGCGGATGACTATTTCGCGCAGAACACCTTCGGCAAGCGTGAGGCTGCGCCTGAACTCGGACACCTTCTCCGGCGTCATGGCGCATTTTACCAGATAGTACTGTCC
Organism: Anaerolineae bacterium; assembly: GCA_049975385.1. Taxonomy (GTDB): domain Bacteria; phylum Chloroflexota; class Anaerolineae; order B4-G1; family SLSP01; genus DSWT01. The sequence goes on from JBNGDO010000168.1 coordinate 9,380, forward strand.
CTCGTTTTGGTTTTTGATGGTATAAGCAAGCCGCCTAAGTCCCCAGCTTTTAGAACTGAAAACCTCGCCGTCTGCTTGTTCGAGGTATCCTTTCACCCGGTTGAGAAGGTTTTCGCTGTCCTCCTCACTGAGTGTAGGATCGATGATGAACAACAATTCGTAATTATGTTTCTTTTGTTTAGCCAAGACGGATTGACCTCCTTTCTATGGGATTACTCCTGGTCTCACGCCAGGAGCAGAAAGCCCGTCTCCAGATACCCAGTCATCTTACCACAAAACATTGGTTTGGCAAATACCAAAAAGAGGCCCTGCTCAGGGCCTCCTGGCCGTGAGGTTGCGCCGGTCTGTAAGCCGGATTCTGTCATCGGTAGTCATCTATCTGGGACCGGCGTCACCACCGGCCTCTAGCGGCCTACCCGGAGGTTGCCCCTTGTGGGGGAGGAAGCGGGTCACGCCCCGGCTATAAGCCTTCCCTCCTGCTTGGCCTTGCTCCCAACGGGGGTTGCCTGGCCGTACCGGTTGCCCGGCACGCCGGTGGTCTCTTACACCACCTTTTCACCCTTACCTGGTCTGACGACCTTCGGCGGTCTGTTTCTGTGGCCCTGTCCGCGAGTTGCCCCGCCCGGGTATTACCCGGCGCTGTGCCCTATGGAGTCCGGACTTTCCTCGCGCTGACATACACCTGGCGCAGCACGCGACTACCTGACCCACGCAAGCTCTTATTCACGATACTACGTTTTGGCGTTCTGTCAATGCAAAGTCCACTCGGTGATTACCCACATGTTGCACTATGCGCGCGATTCATTCACCGCAGAGATCGCAAAGCACGCAGAGAAAGCTTCTTTTGGCATGGTTCAGACAGCCGCGCAGTTAGATTGACACTTCAAAGCTAACAAGAAAATTTCTTGTGGCAAATTTTCGTGAGTACAGGTCGAATTTTCCCGTTTTGACCTCAACATTGGTCAAAAATGCCGAAAACGCTTGTTCGGGAAGCCACTTTGGTAACAGTGTGATCAGAAAGGGCTGGCGCCGTCGATTGCCACCTGCAGAAGTGTCAATCTAACCTAGACCATGCCCTTCTTTTATATCTCTCTGCTCTGCACCCTCAGCGTGCTCTGCGGTGAGATATGGGTAATCACC
>JBNGDO010000169.1:0-10401 GCA_049975385.1 Anaerolineae bacterium
TTTTTAGAGAATCATTCACCCAGGTGCGTGATCCTGCCGGAACCGGTAACCCGTTGGTCGATGGAGGGTCGCCCGGCGTAGGCCACGTCTCCGCTGCCCGCGATGCGGATGTCGAGCGATTCGCTCGCCCGCAGCGTCACCGACCCACTGCCGAAGATGTCTACTGCCGCCACATCGCTTTCCACGTTCCTGGCCCGGTAGTCGCCGGAGCCGTTGATGGAGATCGTTTGCTGCGCCACGTCGCCGTCCGCAATGTCGAGCTGGCCCGAACCGGGGATGCTCACGTCCAGCGTGCCGGCCGCAAGGCTGTCGAAATCCACGTCCCCGGAACCGCCGATACGGACATCCACACCGGACGCCGCGCACTCCGCGGCGCGCAAATTGCCGGAACCGCTAATCCGCAGCGCGATGTCCATTGCCTCCAGATCGCCCAGATCGACGTTGCCGGAGCCGGAGAGGGTCACGGCGATGGACTCGGCGTCCATGTCGGGCGCGGTGACGTTGCCGCTGCCGGAGAGCACAATCGTATCGAGCGCCTGCACTGTCAGATAGAAGCGGATGGGCTTCGTCGGACGCAGGTTTGTATTCATCCGGGTGTCGATCCGCACCTGCCCGCCGCTCTCGGTGATCTCGAAGTGCTCGAGCAAGTTCTCCTCAGCCTCGATGCGCAACTCCTCTTTGTCACCAAAGGCGATGGTCAGATCACCGAACGTCGCTAACTCCACACCCGTGACGCCCTTGAGCGCGTGGGTTTCCTTCTCGATGCGGCCCGATCCACGCACGACGCCGAAACTCGCCGGGCCACAGGCCAGGCTGCTTACGAGCAGCACGATGATGAGGCCCACAATGACTAACCGTTGTTCTTTCATCTTTCTTTATCTCCTCGTTTGAATTCATCCTTTTCTTGGTAAACCTGCCAGGTCTCAGAAGACCTGGCAGGTTTGAAACCCCAAAACCGGCCGGTTATCGTTCCGTTGCAACTTCGCGCAGGGTTGGACGGTGGAACGCGTTGGTGAAAAGCAGCAGCAGGCCAATCCCGATCAACAATGCCGGGCCGACCATGTTGAGCACCCACCATCCGGGCCGGATCGCAACCACTGCCAGCATCCCCATCAAACCGAACGCGGCGATCGCGCACAGAATCGTGCCGGCGACCAGGAGACCCGATCTGCGCTTGCGCGCATAGGCGACGAGCAGCGCAACGCCCACGGAGAGTGGTTCGATCGTCCACAGCACAGCCCACACTTCCCACCAGCCGGTGAGCGCGCAGAACTGCATCAGCAGGCCGTTCGCCCCGATGATGATGGCGGGGATCATCAGCCAGATGTTGCGCATAAAGAGTGCTGCCAGGACAAAGCCGACCGCGAGCGACCATACCTCCACCGGCCAGAGCCATTCCCAGGCTCCCCACACGTTGAAGACGCTGGTGAAGAGCAAGATGCCGCCCGTCGCCAGGACCGGCGCGCCGGGGATAAAGAACGCGCTCAGGCCGCGCTTGTGAGGCCACAGCAACGGGATCAGCATAAAGAATACGCCCAAGCCAACGACGATCATGGGCCACAGTCGCCAGATCCCCCAGTGCCACCGGATGCCGAGCACCGGCAGCGCCGCGTTGACCATCAATGCCAGCCCGCCCAGCAGTATCAGAAAAATACCGACTAAAGTTGAAACTCGCTTGTTCATTATTTCCTCCTAACACGAATAAATCGAAAACTGATAGGCTCACACCACCCGTTTTCCTGCCCGTTGTGCAAGGAGTTCGGAGGTTAGGCCCTTACGTGAATATGTCTATAGGATAACATAAGGGCAGGAGGAATGCCTACTCGTTAGCTAACAGATAGCTATCGAATTGCTGCAAGAAATCAAAAAACCCCTGGGGGTTATCAGACCCCAGGGGTTTCAGAAAAGAGCACGTAGTCGCTTAAAAAAGCATGTTGATGAAAGCTGCGTAATACTGTGGCGTGATCCACAAGACCACAGCCACGATTGCCGCTATCGAGATCAAGCCCAAGATTACGGCGAAGATGCGGCCCAGTCCGCGAGCGAGCTTTTTCTTCGCCAGCCAGGCCGGCAGCACGAATGAGCCAATGGCAACCCACGCCAGAATGATCCACGAGACTTGCCAATGTTCCCAATTGTCGAAAAACGCGCTGTACGTCAGCATCACGGCAACCGTCAACGCCGGGGCGGTAGAAAGCAGCAGCCAGAGAGAGCCGGTGGCATACATAATGAAACACAGCCCCAACGCCCCCAGGAAAACCTGCATCGGCCAGCCACGCTCGTAAATCGCCCAATTGTCGGTCGGCACGGCGAGAGAGAGCATCAGCAGATTGCCAATTCCGACGAGCAGCAGGGCATTGAAAATCGCCCGACCGACACCATAGCCGCGCCGCTCACGCGGTGAGGGCGACTCTTTTTTCCGTGCAGCTTTCACTGTGGATGCTTTTTCCACAGTCAGCGGTGCAGCCGGCATCGTCGCCGGAGCGGCTGCTGTCGCGGGTGTGTCGTGAGCGAGCGCCTGGAGGCGCTGCTGGCCCAGGGTGATGTCGGTTTCGTCGTCGGCAAATGTGGTGCCGGTGGAGCGCTGCGCTGCCATCACCCGGCGCGTGTCCCCGGAGATAACGGCGACCGACTCCGAGGGCGCATCCGACGTCGTGAAGGAGAGCGGCAGCGAGATACGTGTCGGCAACTCAATACCCGCTTCTTCGGCGGCGGCCCGCAATGCCTCGGCCATCTCTGCCGCGCTCTGGTAACGGTCTTCCGGCTTCTTCGCCAGGGCTTTGAAGATGATGCGTTCGAGCGGTTCGGGAATCTCGGGATTGATACGGCGCGGCAGCGGCAACGGATCGTTGACGTGCTTCATCAAAATCGCCAGCGGCGTATCGGCGTCGAAGGGCGTGCGCTGCGTCAGCATCTCGTAGAAGACGACGCCGAGCGAGTAGATGTCACTGCGAGCGTCGCACACCCCTTGCATCCCCTGCTCCGGCGCCATGTAGTGCAGCGTCCCCATCAGCGCGCCGGAGATGGTGTAACGCGTCCCGCCGATGATGTGCGCGATGCCGAAGTCGCCGATGACGGCCTGCCCGCGCCGGCTCAACAGGATGTTGGCTGGCTTGATGTCGCGGTGGATCATCCGCTCGCTGTGCGCGTAAGCCAAACCGTCCAGCACATCGAGCATGATGCGCACGATCTCGCCCCAGGCCATCTGCTCGCCGCGCACGCGGTAGTCGTTGAGGCGCGTCTTGAGCGTATCGCCTTCCAGCAACTCCATCACCATGTAGTACACATCGTCCTGCACGTCGAAGTCGAAGACCTGGACGATGTTGGCATGGCGGAGCGCCGCCACCGACTGCGCTTCCCGTTGAAAGCGAGCCTGCCACGTCTCGCCGTCGGACGCTTCATCCTCAAACGCATCGTCCTCCATCAGTTCGGAACGCAGGACTTTGATCGCCACGTAACGGTCGAGTTGCGGGTGGTAGGCGCGATAGACGCGCGCCATCCCACCACGTCCAAGTGCATCCAGAACGCGATATTTACCGAGCGTTTTACCTTCCAAAGAAGTTACAGGCATTGTGTTGTCTTCCCCCTCGAAGCGTAACGCCGCCAGAGCCATCGCAGGGGAATGTGAGTTTGTCGCATTATTCGTCATCATCATTCACCATCCTGCGATAAGGATAGCAGATCTCCGGCGGCGTTGCCTATTCGCCAGCTAACAACTGGCTATCTTTTCATGATGAACTATGCCCTATCAACTTATACCCAAGTCCCCGAACGGTGAGTAACAGTTGCGGATTGGCGGGATCGGGTTCGATCTTAGTACGCAGACGCCGCATCAGGTTCTCTACCTGGTAATCATAGACATCCGAGTGATATTCAGGCCAGACGGCAGCGGCGATGTCGTCCTTAGAACAGACTTCCCCGCAGCGTTCGTGGAGGTAGGCCAGCAGGATAAATTCTTTGGAAGAAAGTGTGACGAGTTGCCGGTCGAGGCGCACGACGCCTGCTGCCACGTCCACTTCCAGGGCCGGCAGGAAAGTGTCGCGGTAGGTGATGTCGGGATCGTGGAAGGCCAAAGCCACGTCGCCGATTTTGATGCAATCCCCATCGTGCAAAGCGATCGGTTCCAGCACACGCTCGTCATTGAGGAAGGTACCGTTGGTGCTCCCCAGGTCTTCGAGGATCACGCGCCAGCCGTCACGACGCAAGCACGCGTGCTCGCGGGAGACGCGCTTGCTGGTGATGACGATGTCGTTCTCCAACGCGCGGCCGATCGTCGTCGTTTCGCCATCCAGCAAATGCTCGCGGTCCGTGGGATCGGTCAGAAAGGGAATCGGCCTGGTTGTCGAATCCGTCATAAGCCTCACCTCCAATCTCCTACTGACCTGAGCACAAAAAACTTAAGCCGTTCCTGTGCATTGCAGGCGTAGAAAGTTTACAAGATACGTTCGAGTCAGTAGTGTACGCCGAGTGGCGTGCATGTCAACTACACTTGCCGCACTCCGGTTTGCGTCTATAATCGCTATGTATGAAAAGTCTGATGCGTCTTGAAAGCTGGATCGAGCAATTGGTTGAAGCGCCCTTCGTGCGCCTCTTTGCCGGGCGGCTGTTCGCGCAAGATGTAGCACGCCACCTTGCACGAGCACTGGAAGATGGCGAACGTTTGGGCGCTGACGGCACGCCGGAAGTGCCAGGACGTTACCGCATCTCGCTGAATCCGGAGGATTTAGCCGCCCTCCAAACCCACCACCCAGACCTGGAAGCCGAACTCGCCATCGACCTCAAAGCGGTCGCCGAGAGTATGCAAGTCCGGCTGATGGAACCGCCCGCGATCCTGCTGGAATCCAGCGCCGATCTGCCACTGCACGCCGTGCGCATCACGCCCGCCAATCGCGCGTCCCTGACGCACGAGCCAACCCGCGACCTGGACCTGGAAGCCATCCGGCGGCGTGCCGAACAAGAGGACGGCAACAAGCTGGACCCCAACGAACTGCAAGCTTACCTGATCGTCCAGGGCACGCGCACGTTCGACCTGACGCAACCCGTGGTGCGCATTGGGCGCGCGCTCGACAACGACCTCATTCTCGAAGATCCGCGCGTGTCACGCTACCACGCCCAATTGTCCTGCCGGTATCGCCGCTACATCCTGCAGGATATGGGCAGTCGCGGCGGCACCACAGTCAACGGCTTTCCCGTCCAGGAGATCGTGCTCCGGCCCGGCGACGTCATCTCCCTTTCCGGCATCGATCTCATCTATGCCGAGGAGATCAGCGAGCGGCGCAAGGACGAGATAGGCGCGACCACCTCGGCAGACACGCAGGCTTATCCGGCGGCGAGGCCTTGACCATGGAGAATGCGACGGCGGAACTGCTGCTGGCGCTGCGGTTGGGATTAGCAGCGCTGCTTTATCTTTTCCTAGGCGTGGCATTCGCCATCCTCTGGCGAGGATTACGCCAGCACGAAAAAACGCCCGTCATTTCGCACACACCCGCGCACATCGTCGTTGAGGAGGGTGAGGAGCAAGGAAGACGTCTGTCCCTGCGCCCCGTCACAGCCATCGGACGCAGCCACACCAACATCTTGATCATTGCGGACGCTTTTGCCTCCAACCATCACGCGCTGATTCTCTGGCGCGACGAGTTGTGGTGGCTCGAGGATCTGGAAAGCCACAACGGCACCTTCCTCAACGAGCAACGCATCACGCATCCTGTGCCACTCACTTCCGGTGATCGCATCCGTATCGGCACGACCACACTGCGCTTCGAGACAGACGAATAGCGAATGACAAATGGCAAATGGCGAATCTCTTGGTGCAGGTTGCACGCTATATAGTGCCATCCAACTTGCAACCCGGAACTTGTAACCTTAAACTTTTAACGATAAGAGGTGCTCTATGGACCTGATGCTAGAAGGAAAAACTGCGCTCGTCACTGCGGCGAGCCGGGGCTTGGGATATGCGGTCGCGCGCGCACTGGCGCAGGAAGGCGCCGACGTCGCGCTCTGTGCACGCAATGCGTCGACGCTCAAGGATGCCGCGCGCACCCTGGCCCGGGAAACAGGTGCGACAGTGCAGCCGATTGTCGCCGACATCACCCAGCCCGCTGATGTCCGCCGACTGGTCGACGAAACCATCGCCAACCTTGAGCATATTGACATGCTGTTTATCAACGCCGGCGGGCCGGCACCAGGGCACTTTGTCGACCTCACTATGGAACAATGGGAGAACGGCATCCAACTGACTATCCAGAGCGCACTGAGCCTGACCTATGCCGTCGTGCCGCTGATGCGCGCGCAGGGTGCAGGCAGCATCCTCGCCAACACCTCCGTCACCGTACGACACCCGCTGGATGGGCTGACGATCTCTAACGCATTGCGCACCGCCGTCGTGGGCCTGGTGAAGACGCTGTCCATCGAACTTGGCCCGGATAACATCCGCGTCAACGCCATCGCGCCGGGCTGGACGCGCACCGAGCGCGTGGATGAAATCCTGCGCGCGCGTATGGAGCAGAACACCAGCAGCATGGAAGAAGAAGCGGCGAAAATCGCCACCGAAGTTCCACTGCGCCGTATGGCCGACCCCACCGAATTTGGCCGCGCTGCTGCGTTTTTGCTCTCTCCGGCAGCTTCGTACATCACCGGCGTCACCTTGCTCGTCGATGGCGGGATGGCCCGCGCCGTACTATAAATTTTAACCACGAATCTTCAACAATCTACACGAATTCGTTTTCACTTCGTGGGGGTTCGTATGGGTTCGTGGTTTACCATTTCGAGGTACTCGATGAGACATTTTCCTGTCGCATATCTGCTTATTGCCGGCGTGCTGCTGGCAGCCTGCACGTCAACGCCTGTCGCGTTGCCGTCGCCCACACCCGGCCTGCCCACAGCAACGCCCGCACCGACGACCACACCACTTCCCTCCCCCACCCCCACCCTCACTCCGACGCCCAAGCCGCGTGTGCTTACCATCTGCCTGGGAGCGGAACCGGACTCGCTCTACCTCTACGCAGATGACTCACGCGCCGCGCGCATCGTCCGCGAAACGCTCTACGACGGCCCCATCGATACCGTTGGTTACAGCTACCACCCCGTCATCGTGCAAAGGCTCCCCTCTTTGGCGGATGGGGATGCCGTGCTGACAACGGTCTCCGTGGAGACGAGCGCGCAGGTCGTCGATGCCAACGGCGACATCGTGAAGCTCGCGGCGGGGACACGCGTCCGGCCGGCCGGTTGCCGTGCCGATGACTGCACGGTCACGTTCGACGGGCAACCCATCACGATGGACCAGATGCAGGCCACGTTCATCCTCAAGCCCGATTTGCAATGGTCGGACGGCACAGCCCTCACCGCCCAGGATTCCGTCTACAGCTTCGACCTCGCCCGAGATATGGATACGCCAAACTGGAAGTGGCTGGAACTGCGCACGAGCAGCTATACTGCATCGGATGATCACACAGTCGTCTGGACCGGGCTGCCGGGCTTCCTCGATCCTGCCTACCGGACAGCGTTCTGGACGCCGCTACCGGCTCACGCCTGGAGCCAGCACACACCGGCAGAACTATTGACGCAAGACGCCGTCATCCGCACGCCGCTCAGTTATGGGCCTTACGTGATCGACGCCTGGGAGCCGGGGCAGTACATCCGGCTTGTGCCCAATCCCTATTACTTTCGCACGGCAGAAGGGCTGCCGTACTTCGAGACGCTCATCTTCCGCTCTATCTCCAACCAGAACGTGGGGGGTGCTATAGACGCACTAATGCAGGGTCAGTGCGACATCTTGAGCCTCGACTTGTACCTCGAACGCGACCTGGAACGCCTGCGCGAGATGGAGACAACCGGAGAAGGCAAACTGCACAGCGTCAGCGGCCCCATCTGGGAACATCTGACCTTCAACGCCGATCCACCGCCCGATTACGAGCAACCGGCCTTCTTCCAGGATGTGCGCACGCGGCGCGCAGTAGCCCATTGCATCAATCGCCAGGCCATCATCGAGCAGGTGACCGGTGGGCTGGGCGCGGTCTCCGACGCTTACCTGCCCCAAGAACACCCGCTCTACGCCGCCGAGGACATCATCCTGCACCCGTACGACCCTCCGCAAGGCCAGGCGCTTCTGGAAGACGTCGGGTGGCGCGACCTGGATGGCGATGGTATCCGCGAGGCGCACGGCATCCCCGGCTTCTTCGATGGAGCACAGTTCCACATCCACTACAGCACCACCACGGCGGATATGCACGCGCAAATCGGCACGCTGATTGCTGAAGACCTGGCGGCGTGCGGCATCAAGGTGGAAGTAGAACAGCTTGAGCCAGCGAAATTCTTCAAAGACGGCGCAGGAACACCATTGTACGGGCGGCACTTCGACCTCGCCGAGTTCTCCTGGCTCACCGACGTTCAACCGCCGTGCAGCCTGTACTCTTCCACGCAGATTTCGTCCGAAGCGAACCAATGGAGCGGGCAAAACTTCGGCGGCTACAACAACCCGATCTACGATGCGTTGTGCGAGCAGGCGCTCGCGGCGCTTCCAGGCGAACCGGCCTACGTCACAGCGCACGGCGAAGCGCAGCGTCTCTTCAGCGCGGACTTACCGGCGCTGCCACTCTTCTTCCGCCCAAGCGTCTACGTCGCCCGTACCGACCTGCGCGGCTTTGCCCCGGACGCTATCGCTGTGGAGACGTGGAATGTCGAGGATTGGGGGATTAGTAATCAGTAATCGGGGATTGGGGATTGGGATAACCCGATTACCAGTTACTGATTACCAGTTACCAACAACAACACCGGCGGCGCATCGTAGACGCGGAAGCTCTCGTCGAGGTGCGGCAGGCGCAGGGCGTAGGGTGTGCCACAGCGTTCCGCCAGCGACAGAGGCGACGTGAGGCCCGCATCTGCCAACGGATCATCGGTGAGCGCGAGCGGCCCCACGCGCGGGCAGCGCCCGAAGGCAATCACCTCGCGCTCGTCCAGCAAATCTTGGTACCAGGCCAACGTCGCGGCGTAGCCTTCCGGCTGGCGCGCCAACGCTCCATAGCCGCGATGGCTGGCTAACACGATCACCCCCGCGTTCTCTGCGACCTCCGCAAGCTGTGCGACCTTTGCCGTCGTCTCCTCGTCGTAGACCGGCGCAGTCAGCGACATGTAGCGCCCGGCGTCGCCTTCGGACAACGGAACGGGCAACGCATGATCCCACTCCTCAACGGCGACGATCGCGCCGTGTGGTACATTCGCGTAGATCCACTGCGAGGCAGCAATCCACGGGTGCGGTTCTGCGTATATCGAAATCTGCGCCCATCCTAACAACGCCGTGGATACGAATGTCACCGTTGCTACAACTCGTCGCGCAACCGGCGAAGCGATCACCTTCACGCACACCAACGCAGCCCACGCAGCCCACACCGGGTAGAGCGGCAGGAGATAGCGCGGGAACTTGACGTACAGCCCGGCGGTCATCAGGAAAAAGATCAGCGTCCAGAGACAGGCCAGCCGCAGCGCAAACGATCCGCGCCGCCAGCGTCGCAGCGCCCACCCCACTCCGACGATGCCCAGTAGCGTCGTCATCGGGCCGAGTCCCCAGAGCGCCATCTGCGCCAGTGGGTAGAGAAAGGGCAGCGTGCCCGCGTACTGGCGCGTGTACGGAAAGATGAAGCGACCGGAGGCCAGCATCGCCTGCACCGCCGGTCCACGCCAGGAAGCCACCGGTCGCAGCAGCGCCCACGGCGAAGCGAGGGCGAAGGCAAGGGGAATAGACAGTAGACGGTAGACAGTAGACGGTAGACGGGGGAAGACTCGCTTGTTACTCGCTACTCGTTTCTCGCTACTGGTTACTCGTAACTCGATACTAGATGCAGGATGCGGGATACTGAATTCGCTCATTCGCCTATTCGCTGGGTCAGTTTTGGACTTTCGACCTTGAGCTTTCGACTTTTGACTATGGACTTCCCAGAGCCCATACCCCACAACCACGGTCACCGCGCACCACGCCAGCGACGCTTTGCACGCTAACGCCAATCCGGTAAGCGCCCCCGCGAGCGTCCACCGTCGACGGGTTGCCACGAGGACTGCGCCGGAAGCCAAAATCGCGCCGAGTACGTCCACCGTGTAGAATCGCGCCTGCTGGATGGCGAACGGGGCAAACGCCATCAACGTAGCAGCGAACAGCGCTCCCCACGTCCCGGCAGGGCCGCGCCTCCCGGCGAGCGCGCGGCCCCACGCGCCAGCCAGCGCCACCAGCAGCACACCGAGCAGCCCGGAGAAAAGCCGCATCACAAACAGGGGATCGGCGCCGGGCGCAGCCATCACGAACAGGCGCGCCACGTAGACCGGCAGATGTCCGTAGGGGAAATCCGGCGAGACGGCGCAGGGATCGCCCCACAACGGCGTCGCCTGGGCTACACCTAGCAGGAACCGTTCATC
>JBNGDO010000170.1:0-10364 GCA_049975385.1 Anaerolineae bacterium
ACCCACGCCTTTAGGCGCAAAATACCGCACCTGGTGAATTTTCGGATAGACTCTTAATCATCGTAGATCTCTCCCTCCCGAAACTTCGCCCACGCCGTCTCGAACCACGAATCGGGTTTGGGCAGCGGGCGGCGGAGAACCCATTTGCTTATGACCGTGCCATCGGGCGCAGCGACCGTCTCCAGCACGCACTCGCGGTAGGATTCATCTTCAGGAACGATGCGCCACGCATCGCCGAGCGCCGCGTGAATAGAAACGCCATCCGGGTCCACGGCGATAGACGAGCCGCGACTGCCCACGCCGCTTTCCAACGCGAACAGCAACGCTTTCAGGTAGACGGCGTGCGCGAAGCACAGTTGGCGGTTGCGCAACGATTCGGTCAGATTGGCGGGATCGACGCCCTGGGCGACGCGCCGGTACTGCGCCCACGCTTCGGGGGCAGCCTTGCGCAACTCAGCGACCGAGCGGATGTGCGCCCCTGCGCGGCTCATCCGCGATTGAAATTCTAGCCGCTCCGCTTGCCAGTCCAACGTTGCCGCCGTCTGTGACAGCGACGCCAGAAGATCCCCCGCCGCCTGCTCAACGACGGGCAACGCAACAGCTTCATCCACCGTCCACGCCTGATAGCGGTTGGCGATGTACTCCGCCGCGCGGAACCCGGCGACCTGCCCGGAGTTGAGCGCCGATCCGCCGGGCCGGTACAGGCCGTGCGAGCCGTTGACCTCTCCGAGCGGGAACAGGTGCTTGACATTGACCGACTCCCACCACAGGTTGCCCGCCAGTCCGCCGTTGTTGTGCTGCGCGCACACAGCAATTTCCAAAGGTACTTTTGTGATGTCGATATCGTGATCGAGATACAGTTGAATCGCGCCGGGGTTCATCTTCTGCAGGCGCGCAATCGGCGTCTCCAGCAACGCCTCGGAGCGCGTGAGATAGGTGCGCGCCTCATCGCTCAACTCGTCAAAGCTGAAGCCCGCCGGATTCTCGCGGAAATCGAGGAAGACGCGCCGGCCCTTCAGCACCGTCTCGATGTAGACGAGAATATCCACAATCGACGAGCCGCCGGACACCTTGCGCGAGTCGAAGGGCCACTGGTAACCCTTGAGGAAGACCATCGAGTTCATCTCGCCCACGGAGTCGAAGTATTCGGGCATAAACTCGCGCGGGTCACTCACGCCGTCGGCCTCGGTGCTGATGAAACGCGGAATCACCTGCATATACGTGCCGGAGACGTTCCAGCGGAACTTGATCGACGCCAGCCCATACTGCGACTCCGGCAAACTTTGCGCCTTCGCACCCGCCAGCAGCGCCAGGCCAATCGCGCCCGTATGAACATCGGGATAAACGCTGGTCTTGTACAGGCCGCCCGGCCCGCCCACCGCGAAAACGACGTTTTCCGCGAGGTAGGCTTCCAGATTCTCGTCGCCGTCGAGCGAAAGCGCGCCGATAACTCTCCTAGACCTGTCAGGTTTTCCGAAACCTGACAGGTCTTCTTCATCTATCGTCAACAGTTGCACCACATTGCGCCCTTCGCGCACGGGGATGTCCAACTCGCGCACGCGGCGGATCAACGCCCGGCACATCTCCCGCGAGGTGTACGGCCCGATGGACGTGGCGCGCTGGCGGGGATCATGGTCCGTCTTGTAGCCGACGAACTGCCCGTAAGCGTCGCGGGGGAACGGCACGCCCAGGTTCACCAGATGGATGAACGCCCGCGCCGACAGGCTCGCTTCGACGAGGGCCAGGTCACCGTGCATACTGCCGCCCTCGAAATACGTCTCCGCCATCACCTCCGGCGCATCGGTGTCCTCGCCGCACAGCGAGAGCTTGTAGTACGTCTGTTTGTCGCTGCCGGTATTGATCGACGTGCCTTTTTCCAGCCCCTCGCTGATGATGAGCACGTCCTCCACACCGTTAGCCCGCAGTTGAACAGCGGCATTCAATCCCGCTGCGCCACTCCCGATGACGAGGGTGTGAACCCGGGTGAGGGGAATCGTTTTCTCCGCAATCGTAATGGTTTGTTCCTGCATTTTTGCCCTCTCTAATAATTATGCTCAACATATCCCAGGAAACAAACCACAGAGACACAGAGAGCACGGAGTTTTTGCAATATCCTCTGTGTCCTCCGTGTCTCTATGGTAAGAATTTCCTTGCCGGGGATGCTAAAACCGGTCAATCACCGACACGCCGATCTGCGCGAAGTGGCTCATCGCCATTAATTCATCAATCGATTCTTCGAGCGTCACCGTTTTGCGAATCAGCTTCTTCGGGTCGAGTTTGCCCGTCACGATCATATCCAGCATCGCGGGATAGGCGTGCGCCTGCATCCCGTGGCTGCCCAGAAGTTCGAGTTCCCAGGCGATGACGAGGTTCATCGGGATGAGCGCATCCTTGTAATCGGCCACCATCAGCCCCACCTGGATGTGCCGCCCGCGCTTGCGCAGGCTCAACACCGAGTTGCGGCACGTCGTCGCGCTGCCAAGGGCGTCCAGCGAGACGTGCGCTCCGCCGCCGGTCAGGTCGCGGATGCGCTCGATCAGGTGCGGTTCCTCACGCGCGTTGATGACGTGCTCTGCGCCGATGCTCTGCGCGAAGGCCAGCGTCTCGTCCTTGATGTCCACGCCGATGACGCGCGCGCCCATCGCGTGCGCGATCATGATCGCCGAAAGCCCCACCCCGCCGCACCCGTGAACGACGACCCACTCACCGGGCGCAGTGCGTCCCTGCACCACGACGGCGCGGAATGACGTGATAAAACGGCAGCCCAGGCTCGCCGCTGCGACGAAATCGAGCGCCTCGGGCAGCCGCACCAGGTTCACGTCGGCGTGGGGGATGGCGACGTATTGCGCGAACGATCCCCACGCGGTGAAGCCCGGCTGGAAGTAATCGTCGCAGATGTGCTGGTTGCCGGAGAGACACTGCGGACAGTGCCCACAGCCCACCGCGAAGGGCACGGTCACGCGGTCGCCTGGCTTCCAGCGGCGCACCTCTGCCCCGACGGCCTCTACCACGCCCGCCAGCTCGTGACCGGGGACGTGCGGCAGGTGAACGTCCGAATCGTGGCCCATCCAGCCGTGCCAGTCGCTGCGGCAGATGCCGTTAGCCTCCACGCGCACGACAACGCCGTCGGCTGCGGGCGTGGGATCGGGAACGGTTTGAATCGTTGGCGGTTCGGCAAAAGCGGTGTAAAGTACGGCGCGCATAAAGAGTTCTCCTTAATTTCGACCTGTTATCTGGTTCAAATTTATTGGTACACGGATCAACACGGATTTCACGGATAAAAACATCAAAATCTGCTAAATCTGCTGACAAAAATTTGCTGCTAGATAGCGTCACGTCGCCGCAAATCACGAATAGCCGGAATGCCCTGAATCATCGGAATGATCATGAAGACACGCGCCAACAATCCACTAACGCCGGGGGCCACGCCGGCCATCACCGAGAAAACTACCCCCAGAATACCATCGAGGGCAAAAATCCCAATAGTAAGAATAAGCGCAATCATAGAGCTTTTCCTGACCAAAAAGCCCAAGACCAGGAACACCAAGCCAAAGATGATCGAGAAAAAGCCAATACCGATGGACTGCAAGAACTCGATCTGAAACAGCGTGGCGATCAGCCCCAGTACGATGTTCAGACCCGCGACAAAAAACACCATTCCGTAAGCATTCCTCAAGCGGCTTTCAGGATCGGATGAAGAACCTAGAAGCGGTTTTCCGTCGTGCAGCACCTGCAATTCCGCACCGGAAAACTTTTGAACAAGCTGGACGCTCAAAGATGAACCATCCGGTAGTGCAAACTGCCGCTCAGCCTTCAATTCCTTTTGGCCGGACAATTCACCGACGACTTCATCGTCCAACTTCACCGTGAAATCTTTATACATCCCTCTCCAGGAGAGTTCCAACCGCTTCGGTTCGCCGGGTTCTAAAGCATACGTCAACTTCGCCACGTCATCCTCCTCACTAAAATTGGTTTTATGATAGCCCCTGCGAAAGTGCAGGGGTTTTTTCCGCACGTTGTTTTAGAGCGTGAATGCCAGGGATGCCCTGAATCAATAGTACTCTCCTTACAATCGCTGCAATGTCATCCCGCCATCGACCAGGACAACTTGTCCGGTTGAATACGCGAAGTCGCCGCGTGCGAGGGCAGCCACGGCCTTGCCAATGTCCTCGGGATAGCCCCAGCGCGCCTGCACCATCAGCCCCTCGGCGATGAGCTTGTCATATTTCTCCTGCACCGTCGCGGTCATATCGGTCTTGATGACGCCGGGCCGCACCTCATACACGGGGATGTCGAACTCGCCCAAACGCGCCGCCCAGAGCATCGTCGCCATGCTGACGCCCGCCTTCGAGATGCAGTACTCGCCCCGGCTCGGCGACGCCACCGTCGCGGATACGGATGAGATGTTGACGATACAGCCCGCAAAATCCGCGCGGCCGGCAAAATCGGCGTCGTCCTGCCGCTGCGCGATCATCCAGTTGGCGACGGCCTGCGTGAGGAAATACGGCCCCTTGAGGTTGATGTTCATCACCCAATCGTAGCTCTCCTCGGAGGCTTCGAGGATGTCGGCGCGCACGCGCGGCGCGACGCCGGCGTTGTTCACCAGCACGTTGAGCCGCCCGAAACGTTCCTTGATCTCGTCGAGCGTGCGCTGGCGGGCCTCGCGGTCGGTAACGTCGGCGCGGCAGTACAGCACCTCCGCGCCCTGCTCGCGCAGTTCGTTGAGTGCCGGGATGACGACCTCATCCGGGTGAATGTCCATCACGGCAATATCGCACGGCGCGATCGGATCAGACGCCAGGGCCATCGCAATCCCCAGGCCAATGCCGCGCCCCGCGCCGGTGATTAGAGCTACTTTTTTCATAATGTCCTCCTGTTTTGGGTTGTGGGATTTGAGTTGTGGGTTGCGGGTTGTGGGTTTTGGGTTTTGAGTTATGGGTGGCGGGTGTATTCACCGATTCTTGATTCGCTGATTCTTCATTCGCTGATTCTTCATTCGCCGATTCTCCATTCGCCGATTCTTCACTCTTCCAGATGCGCTTTCACCAATTCTACTACAGTTTCGCCGTAGTGCGCCAGCTTGGAGGGGCCAATGCCCTTGATTTTCTCCAGAGCTTCCGGCGTGACGGGCTTGTGGCGCGCGATTTCTTCAAGCGTCTGGTTGTTGAAAATGACGTAGGGCGGGACTTTTTTCTGCTTCGCCAACGCCAACCGCCACACGATCAACTCTTCGAGCAACGCGGCATCCGGTTCCGGCGCGGCGACGACCTCGCCCGTGAGTGTGCGCTGCACGCTGACCTTTGGCGTGGACGGCGACAGCATCGCGTCCAACGCCGACGGGTCTTGCAGCGCCTTGCGCCCGGCGGGGGTGATCTCCAACACGACACCGCCGTGGTCGAGGGTGCGGCCTTGCAGGAAACCGCCCGCCTCCAACCGGTCGATCAAAGCACCGAGCGCCGTCACAGAACGGAAGGCGAGCATGCCGAAGCCCGGCCGCCCTCGCGCATGGTCCGGCGTTTTGGCATCGCCGCGCAGCAAGCGGATGAGCGTCGCCCGACCCCATCCATGCGACTCAGCGAGGGCGCGCAGGATGGTGAGCCCCTGCTCCCGCTCGTCGGGTAGTGCGGCATCGGCGACCGGCGCGGTGACGATACAGTTATCGCACGCCGTACAGCGCTCTATCGTCCGCCCGCCCAGGTAAGCGTTGAGATACCCGTGGCGACAGCGCCCGGTCTGCGCGTAGGCGGCGATCTCGTCCACACGCTGCGCCTGGATGGTAGCGTAGCGTTCGAGAAGGACCGCGACGCGATCGGCGGCGTCGGCGGGCGGGGGGAGTAGCGTAAGGCACAAATCACGCCCGGCGGGGAAATACGTGAGCCAGCCGGCATCGGCCCAGGCCAGCAAGCGCGGTTCCAGGTCGCCAGGATCGAGCGAAAGCTGGCGAGCCACCTCACACAGATCGAGCGTGAGCGATTGGCCAGGCTTGAGGCGCGCCGCCTGGCAAAACATGGTGAGACCGTCCGGTGCACCGGCATCCAGGACGCGGTTCAGCAACACCAACGCGCTGCGCGGCAGATCGGCCCCGCGACGCAGTATGCCAGCCTGCTCTAATAAACTCAGCGCGACGCGCACGCGCAGCTCATCGGCGGCGAGGTCGCGCTCAAGATCCGCTGCCGCCACGGGACCAGCGGATTGACCTTTCAGTCGGCGTCTGACGGCGGCGTAGACGCTGCGAAGGAACTCTACCGGCAATAGATCACGGTTTGCCCGCCGGGTGAGTGTAGCGCGATCCGAGGTCGCATACATCAGCAGGCACTCGGCGGGCAGGCCGTCGCGCCCCGCGCGCCCGGCCTCCTGATAGTAAGCTTCGAGCGAGTTTGGCGGGACGAAGTGCACGATGAAGCGGATGTCCGGCTTGTCGATCCCCATGCCAAACGCGACCGTCGCCACGACAATGTCGGTGCGCCCGGCCATGAAGTCATCCTGCACTTCAGCGCGGTTTTCGATGCCGGCGTGGTAATGCGCGGCATTCATCCCCTGCCGGCGCAACAGCGCTGCCAGCGATTCGCAACGGGCGCGCGTCCCGGCGTAGACGATGCCGCTGCCCGTTCGTCCCTTACAAAATGCGAGCAGGTGTTGCAGTTTGTCGTCGTTGTTGGCGGCGTAGAAGACGGAGAGGCGTAGATTGGGGCGCGTGACGTCTCCGGCGATGACGCGCATCTCACCCAAGCGCTGCACGATGTCGCGGCGGACGCGCGGCGGGGCGGTGGCGGTGAGGGCGAGCAGCGGTGGATGTCCCAACGCCTCGCGCGCCGTACCGATGTAGAGGTAATCCGGGCGGAAATCGTGGCCCCACACGCTGACGCAGTGCGCCTCGTCGATCACCAGGCGACTGATTCCCGCACGACGCAGGGTGTGTAGGAAGGGCGGCTGGCGCAGACGTTCGGGGGCAGCGTAGACCAGGCGGTAGTCTCCTGCCGCGACTTGCTCCAATCGGCGGCGCAGCTCGTCACCGTCGAGGGTGCTGTTGATCGTGGTGGCACGCTCACGCACGCCGTCGGGCAGGGAATCGACCTGGTCTTTCATCAGCGCGATAAGCGGCGAGATCACGAGCGTGAGGCCGGATTCGGCCAAAAACGCCGGGAGTTGGTAGCAGAGCGACTTGCCGCCGCCGGTCGGCAGGATCGTCAGCGCGTCCTCGCCGCGCAACACGCAGGCGACGGTCTCCATCTGGCCGGGCAAAACCTTGTCGAAGCCAAACAAGCGCTGCGCGGCGATCAAGATGGTGTTGCGCTCTTCGTCGGAGACGGGAACCTGGTCGAAGGTAGGCAGAAATTCGGTGGCGGCGGGGGCCGTTGGCGCGGGCGCGGCAGCTTCAGCGCGGCGGCGAGTGGGCGCAACGCCGCGCCGCTGCGCGAGCGCCTCCCGAAGCGCGTTGAGTTCAGCATCGTAGAGACGCGCCAGTTCGGCCTCGACGTCGGCGACGCGGGTGGCGTCGTCGCTGGCGCGGAAGTAGTCGAGCAGACTACGCAGTTGCGAGACGGTGAGCGGGATATCCGCCTCCTCGGCGACGCGCAGGGCGCGCACTGCGTAGGCCGTCGCTGTGACCCAATCATTGCGCGCGCGGTAGACGCCAACCAGGCCGAGCAAGTACGTGCGGTTATCGGGGAAACGCTCGCCGATGTGCCGGTAAGCGCCCATCGCCGCCGCGACGTCGCCGCGCGCCATTTCCACTTCGCCGAGCAGGTTCCACGCGATGAGGCTCTCCGGCCCATCCTCGACCGCCTGTTGGGCGATGGCGTGCGCCGCGGCGGTATCCCCCAAAGCCAGGTGGACGCGCGCCAGGAGCGATCGTGCGGTGAGAGAGGCTTTAGGCCGCACAACGAAACGTTCCTGCATCAGCGGTAACGCCTCTGCGGGCCGCCCTTCGACCAGAAAGGCCTGCACCCGCAAATCCATCAACGAGACGAGCGGCTTGTTGCGCGGGATGATTTCATCCAAACAGGCGTGCAAGTCCGCGATGTAGTCCCAGCGCAGCAGGAAATTGAGCAAGCGGCTGCGGTCGTTGCTACGTAATTCCGGCGTCTGCGCCGGCGTGAGGCCGAGTCCGGCAAGAATGGAGGGGGATGCGTCAGTCATAAAACCTCCTGGTGTGATTCGGTATTCGTAATCCGGCACAGTGTGCACGCCAACGACGAGCGGCCAATATTCGCCCTTCCACAGGCGGCTGAGGCCGATGACGAGGTAGAGCGATTGGCAGCCAAGCTGCTCGAAGAGCGCATCACGGCCTAGCGTCAGGCGGCGCTCCCCCTCACCCAACCACGTCCGGCCCAGGTCACGCCAGCGCAGATCGGTCACCATGACGCCGCGCTGAGAGGCCGCGCGCGGATGATCGGGGATGCCAAACAGTGTGAACCCCATGCGCGCCTCGTACTTTCCGGAATCCGGATCCAGCGTGAATTCGGCCCATACGCGCTCCGGCTGCACCAGGCAGAGCGAGCGGGTTTGGTGGACCAGCACATCCTCCGGCGCGCGGTCAAGGCGCGATGCGAGGAAACTTGCGCGGCGATCACCTTCGAGACGCCGCAACAGCCGGGGACGCGGATGTACGAAGTCGGCGCGCCAGTCTTCGACGTGCGGGGGATCGGGGCGTGGCGCGACGAGGTTCAACGCGATCACGTCGCAGCAGCGGAAGGCGTTTCCCTCGGCGTCCGTCATATCGCCGGGCAGCACGGTCTCGAAGTCGCGGACGGGGCGTACCCAGCGCAAGCCCGTCACCGGATCGGGTTCGCGGGTGAACCCGGCCACACAGATGCCGCTGCGCATCTGCGTCAAGGCGAGGATGAGAACTTCTTGTTCTGCCATAACCCTTCCTAAACAAACCGCGAATCTCGCTAATCTACGCAAATCTCTTAAAAATTATTAGCGAAGATTCGCGCAATTCGCGGTTAAAGGTTGCAAATTCGTCACAAGTGGACGACAGTCACATCCGGCAGGTGGGCGGCCCAGTGTTCGGCGACGAGGCGGCGGTGGCAGTGCTCCGCTGTCGATTCGGCGCAGAGCAGGCACGGTGACCGGAAACGCGCCAGGATGTCCTGTCCCACAGCTTCGGCGCGGCGTTCGCGCATCAATGGGAGAAACTGCGCTTCGTAGGCCGACCAGTCGCTGTCCGCCAGATAGGCCGCACGGATTTCGAGCGTGGGCGCGAGTTCGGGATGATGTTCGTAGGCGATGCCGAAGCCCTCTTGCAACAGAAACGCGAAGTCGTCACGCTTGGTGTAGCCCGCCAGGTGCGACGTGTTGCGCAGGCGAATGTCGATCACCGCATCCACGCCCGACGCACGCAGTTGGCCGATGAACGTCTCCAGTGATTTTCCTTTGTAGCCGATCGTGTAAACAGGCATGATGTATCCCCTTGGAAATAAGCTCGGAACGCGGACATCTTGTCCACCAGCCTGCGGACGGGACGTCCGCGTTCCATAACATCAGATTTTCATCAGAAGAGTGAAAGCTGCTGCGGGATGATCTCTCCGGCGGCGGTCGTGCCGTCCGGCTGGATGTGCCGGACGTCGATCCCGCGCTCCAACAGCGTCTGCGTGATGAGCTTGTGACGGTGACACTGATGATAATCGCCTTCGCTGCACATCACGACGAGCGGCTGTTCGCGCGCCAGCTCCAACAACTGCGCGATGCCGTTCTGGTAGGTCTCGGTCTGCGCCACGCGCTCGTAATCGGGGCGTTCCGCGCCGGGATCGTAGAGCGTGGGATCGGCAGGCCGCCCGCCGAGGCTGTCGCCCATGCTTTTGTAGGCGATGCCGGCTTCTTGCAGGTCGTGCGCCAGGTCTTCGCGGTTGAACTGCGGCGTCCACCGGCTGTACGGCTGGCTGCGGACGTCCACGAGCAGGGCAATGTCGAACTTACGCAGTAAATCGACAAATGCGGGTATGGTATGGTCGCTGTGACCGATGGTGTAGACTAGCAAAGTGCGCTCCTCCTCGAAAAATGGCGAATTAAGTTTACCTCAAAATGCGGTTGTGCATAGTCGGGACAGCGTTTGGTTTTGTTCGCATTTTATGCTAAACTCACTTTAGAATCTATTCGAGAATTCACCGGGTGCGGTATGTTGCGCCTAATGAAGGTTAACATTTTAATTCGGCAATCGGGTTCACCGCCCACGCGCGGGCGTCAACGCCCACGCTACGGAGCCGCGCCCGCTGAAGCGGGCTTCCGGAAGCCCCGTTTACGGGACGTGGGCCTGTTGCCCGGCGATTGATCGCCGGGCGTGCAGCGGCCAACCATTACCGGATTATTTTCGGCTCTACACATATTTGTGGGGTAAAAACAGCGCTGATCCCTATTTTGAC